>DJPH01000048.1:0-83531 GCA_002439755.1 Prevotellaceae bacterium UBA6417
ATGGTAACGATCTCTGCCAAGATACGGCTCACTTCCTGAGGCGTGTAGAACTCGCCAGCTTTCTTGCCAGCACCAGCGGCAAACTGGCTAATCATATATTCGTAGGCATCACCGAGAATATCAATTTCTTGCGATGCTTCCACACCAAAGTCAATGTCGTCAAGGGCAAGAAGAACATTGCTCACCAATGTGTTCTTGTCATCGGCTGTCTTACCCAACTTTGGCGAAGCAAGGTCAATGTCAGAGAAAAGACCGCCAAAGTCCTCTTCGCTGTCCTGTCCGAGGGTGCTGTCCTCAATACGTTTTAATGAGCGTTCGAGCATAGGCAGAATGTTCTCTTTCTTCTTGATGCTCTCAATAACAGACGAGAACAGGAAGTTTGGCTCAATGAAATAGCCGATATTCTCCAAACATTCGGTCTTTACACCTTCCTGCAACTCTTCGACATCTTCGTCTTTCTCCATTGCCCATAATTCCTTGAACGTGACTTCATCGTCAATCAATGCGTCATTGGCAACCTTTTCTATCTTTTCAGACAGATATTTGTAGAAGATAAAGCCAAGGGTGAAATACATGAAGTCACTGGCAGACATATTGCCACGCAGTTTGTTTGCGACTTCCCAAAGTTGGTCACGGAGTTTCTGTTGTAATTCTTCGCTCATATTAAGGATTAAGTTATAAGTCTTAGTGATTAGTGATTAGTGATGATGTTTTGGGACTATTTTTCCTTTGACGGTTTTTATAGAGGAGGTTAATAGTTTTATCAATTCCTCTGCATCGCTATAAGCACTGTTGAATTCATTATTATTTAAATAGTTACTTTCGTGTAATAATTCTAACCAATAAATGGTTTCACTCGTTTCTTTCTGTGATATGGACAATTTTGCCACAAAGTCGGCTTCGCTTTGCCCGTAAAAAGCTTCAGCAATGTTTGCACCGATACTTGTTCCACTTCTAAGTAATTGCTTTGAAAGAACGTACTCTTTCTTTTCCTCACATAAATACTTATACAAGCGTATAACCCTTAGTGCAAAGATTTTACTTTTATCTTTTAATATACTTTGCTTCATTGTTTCCAAATTTTTGTTTTATGATTGGTGATGAGTGAATGCAGCACACTTAATCACTAATCACTAGCACTTAATCCATAGAATAAGTTCTTATAATGAAACGCAATTTGTCAAGTATTCTTGTTAATGCTTTGCGTTTTTTGATTAAACCAAGATGTTTTTCTTTCAATGCCTCTTGTATGATTTCTGGTTGCTCCTTTTGCAAGTAGTCATATTCTGAGAGGTAATGATTGAGAACTGAAGCATCCAAATCTTCATCCTTGGCAAGCGTATTGATGGCATTATTGCGCTCTGTCGTGATGTAGTTGTTCAACCGTTCTTCAAGGTCGCTTGTGCCGTCAGCCTTTTGCTTGCGAGCCATGAAGTTATCACGGTCATCATCCACGTTCTTTTGTATAAACCCATCAATGAGTTTTGCCTTACTACGAAGTTCGGCATCCTTAATCATGGTGTCGATGATGTGCTTACGCTTCTCGGAATAATCCTCACTGTATGGATTGAGGTCGGCAATTAACTCCAATATATAGGCAACATTGATGATGTCGCTATGCAATAGTTCCAAGCAGAAGTCTATATCTCCCATGCCAGTAGCTGCTTCTTCACGAGGGTCTGGTTCTCCAACCATGCTGGGGTCTTCCTCTGGTACTTGGTATGTCGTTGGTTGCTCTTTGTTTTGCACGGCAAACGACTCGTAGATATCAAGATACTTGCTGCGGAAATCCATAAACTGCTGCTCTGTCATTCCGAGGTCAGGAGCATCTTCCTCAAACTCATCATACACCTGTATCTCAGCGTGCTTCTTGATGATGTCACGGAAAGCGAGAACAAATTGTTTCTTGTCGTTCTCACTTTGCAAGTAATCTATATAATGTGGTGCAGGATAGTGTTTCAAGAAGTCTTTTGTCAGTTCTTGATAGTCCTTCTTGACATCATCGAATGGTGGGCGCACAATGTCTTCAAGATTGTTGCTGTTGCTGAAAAGTTTGATGGACTCATCCACCTTGCTCTTCAAGTTACGGAAACAAACCACCTTGCCGAAACGCTTCTTCTCGTTCAGTACACGGTTGGTACGGCTGAACGCTTGCAGCAATCCGTGATACTCCATATTCTTGTCCACATAGAGCGTGTTGAGTTTCTTGCTGTCGAAGCCGGTAAGGAACATTCCCACAACAAGGCAGAGATCAAGAGGCTTCATATCTGCCTTCTTTTTCTTCATGCGGAGGTTGATGTCATCATAGTACGCACGGAAGTTCTCTGTGGTGAAGCTCGTTCCATACATCTTATTATAGTCATTCATGATGGCTTGCAGTTCGTCTGCTTCGCCAATGCTTTCACTGACGTATGTTCCCGTATTCATGCCTGTCAAGTCATCGTCCTGGCTGTTGTTGGCAGCGTATGTGAATACCGCTCCAATCCTTATCTTCGGATTGAGGCTCTTGAATATCTTGTAATAACGGATAAGCATCGGTACAGACTGCACGGCAAACAATGCGTCAAACTCTCCGTCGAATGTTGACTTATTGAAATTATTAAGGATGAATTTTGCTATCTCCGTCATGCGGTCTTGGTCGGCATTATCAACATCTTCATTGCCGTGGTAATACTCCACAAGGAAGCCAAGCACGTTTTCATCGGCAATAGCATCCTTTATCAAATATTTATGGAGGCAGTTACCGAAGACTTCTTTAGTCGTATGTCCGTCCACTGCATTCTGGGTAAAGATAGGCGTGCCGGTAAAACCGAATATTTGCGTGTTGTCGAAGAACTTCACGATATTCTTGTGGCAATCACCGAAATGGCTTCGATGGCATTCATCAAAAATCATCACGATGCGCAAATGGCGTATTTCCTCAATACGACTGCTATACCACTTCTTGCTGACAGCCGCATTGAGCTTTTGTAAGGTAGTGATAATAATCTTTGAATTGCTGTGCAAACGCTTCACCAGCTCGTCTGTATTGTCGGTGCTGTCAACGGCACCAGGCTCAAAAGCCTCGTATTCGGCTTGCGTCTGAGTGTCAAGGTCATGGCGGTCGACTACAAACATCACCTTATCCACGTCGTCCAACTCAGAAACAAGTTGGGCGGCTTTGAATGATGTCAATGTCTTTCCGGCACCTGTCGTATGCCAGATGTAGCCGCCTGCATTGGAGTTTTCCACACGGTCGAGAATCTTCTCCACCGCATAGAACTGATAAGGACGAAGTACCATTAGACACTTGTCACCCTCATGCAATACAATGTACTTACCTATAATCTTGCCCAAAGTACACTTGTCGAAGAACACCGTGGCAAACTTCTCCAAATCATTGAAAGGCACATTGGCTGCGTCCGTCCAATTGAATGTGAATTTATATCCGCTATTCGGATTGTTGGCGAAATAGCGAGTGTTTACGCCATTTGATATGACAAACAACTGGATGTAATCAAACAGTCCATGAAATGAAGTCTTATGATAGCGTTGTATCTGGTTGTATGCCTGTTTCAATTCCACACCTCTACGCTTCAGCTCTATTTGAACTAAAGGCAAGCCGTTGATGAGTATTGTTACGTCATAACGACACTTCTTTCTTCCTTCAACCGTAATCTGGTTGGAAACCTGGAACTCGTTCCGGCACCAATGGGTGTGGTTCAAGAATTCCACCCACAGGCGTTCTCCGCTTTCCAGCTCAAGAGGAAAGAGGTCACGCAGTTTCTTTGCCTTTTCAAAACGAGTGCTACCTTCAAGGTAAATAAGTATCTTTTCAAACTCAGCCTCCGTAAATTCTGTGCGACCGAGTTCTGCCAATTTCTTTTTGTTGTGTTTTTCCAACTGTTTCTTGAAATTGGCAGACAAGTTATTTTCCTCTTCAATGTGAACATATTCGTAGTTCATCTTTTGAAGAGTGGCAATAAGACCGTTTTCGAGGGCGGCTTCACTTTGTACGGGCATAAATTATTCAGTTTTAACGTTGCACATCAGAGAGCAGAATGAATCTTTTCTTCTTGGTCCACTTGTGCATCTGTGCCATAATTGGAGGAAATGTTACTCCTATCGGTTGTTGTCTTTTTATCTACAAAGATAATTGATTTTATGGAGAGAATACAACGACAAGGCTGTCGTTTGCCAAAATAAGACGATTTTATGTGATGTATGTGTTAATCGTGGCGTTTTTAATTGAGCGGTATGATGCAGAACTTATCGGTTTGTTCAATCCCCATAGTGATTATATTGTATTTTGTGGGAAATATGATTTCTTTTGACGTAACTATAAAAGGTCTTGGAGTATTATATTCAAACCAATAAGATTTTCCTGTTTCCGTATTTTCCATTTTTTTAGCATAGCACCAAGGGCCAATCTCTTTACTTGTCAATTTATAATGGCCGGTTAAGTCTATTAAATCTGGATAGCAGCCAAAAGTATCAATAGGCAGATTTCTCAATGTGTCTTGTATGTGTTTGTCTAAATCCTTAAAGCATATCCGTGCAGCTATTTTGCGATTTTCAAAAGTGCAACTACTAAGAGCAGCTATTGTTGTCAACAATATAAGAATTAAATGAATCTGTTTCGTCAGATTCTTCCGGAGGCGTTTTGCAGACATCCTTAATCCCACCAGAAATACCATATTGTGGACCTTTTTATCAGGGAGGCAAGTGAGGTGAGATTATCTCCTTGTAGTATATCCTCGCAATATCCCAAATGTTCCTCTGCAAGTGGCATTGTATTGCCACCGACAGGCCGGGGCAAACAATACTGTATGGTGTCACTTGAAATGCACGCAACGGCAGCGCCATATTTTTGATACCAATATTTGGCTATGGCCATGTGCTCCTCAGCATCGGGGCATTCATTCCAGCCACCCATGGGTATATAAGCGAATACTTGCCATGGTTCTTTTACAGGTACTTCGACAAGATAGAGCAATGTCCCTTCCGAAAATTCAAAATGGTTGATGGCTGCTGTATTCTCTTCTTTACCAACGACATCATTTTCCCATTCTGTAGCATCGTATTCCTTTCTTACGCGTTCTATGCGCTCATTAAGAATCTCTTTCCCATTGTCGAGATTTGAATTTAATACCTTCGACTGCCATTCTTCGAATCTGACTTTGTCAGACCATTCTGCATGGTCACTAAGACTGTCATAGAAACAACTGTCCACCTCTAATATAACCGGACAAAAGTTTTCCCGCTTTCCTCTTTTATAAGCATCCTGCCACAGTCGCATTATCTTATCAGGAGACACGCTTTCTATATGTGTGAGTTTGCAGCCATGAAGAAAATTTTCAACAGACATTTGGTGTAAATCTTCATCAATGCTGTCATCGCAATTTTCTACGGCTTTTATATTGTGATGCGATATCCGATACAGTTGTACCAGCTTGATAAATCTCCAGGCGATGAATGCTCCGACAATGATGGTTGTATAATATTGTTCTCCACGTATTATTCGTGCAATCAGGAGAGCAAGGACCAATGCAAGCAAAAATCCCCATAAGAAAAGTTGTTTGCGAAGTATCCGGCATACTCCGCGCCAGTCATTAGCCCCAATGAGAGCGTTCAAATCGTTTCCCATTTTGTTTTCAGTCTTTTTCTTCCATTTGTATGCCAAAACGGAAACAATGACAACTACGAATACAGTGATAATTAATGTCTGGTCCATATACCGGTTCTTAGTACGATTATTTCTTGCAAAGATAGTGCTTTTGGCCGTCAAACAGCTATTCCATAGAGCCTTTTTCAGGAAAGAATGCAAAATCAAAGGCTTTATTTTTGTGCTTATACCTTGTTCAATCGTGTCACTCGTTATGCACTGCTCTCACTGTTGCCACCGGTGTAGTCTGGTGTTTCGATTTATATACAATCGTTTACATATTAAACATCCCATATGCGCGTCGTTTGTGAGCTTGTTCGCTTCATGTCAATCCGGTGGGGTTCTCAGAGAGTTGACACGCGTTCTGTTTGGCTCTTGATTCTGCGTTTCTTGCGGTATTTGTAAAATCAGTCTTGATTATTTCGCTTTTTGCCTTGTTTTATGTCATTTCCATGTTGATTTGTGTGGGTTTTCCTTGATTCGATTGGAATCGTTGTTGTTTCTGAAACAAATAAACAACAATATTTTCAGAAAACAAGTGCATAATCAGAGAGTCTGAACTACGGTTATCGTGGTTGCTTTCTGCAAGACGAGTGCTTCCCGGATACTATTGAGGGACTTCTCGGATAGTATATGAGAGCTTCTCATGTTTAATAGGAGAGGCCGCCGGATAGAATCCGGGAACTTTTCAAGTTTGATTTTGCGATGTTAAAGTACAAGGAGCGGCCTTTTGCCCGATGCTTGTTATATGTACCGGTGTCCGGAATCGTTGTTTCTGTTCTATTTCGATGATTTTTTCAGCACAAAACGGTGCTTTTTGTTAACATTTAGAAGCTTGTTGTTTGTTGTTTTGTCAACTTGTTTCCAAGCTCTGCATTCGCTTCAATTGTCGGCCTGATGAGCATATGGCCGGCGGAGCTGTTGCATGAAGATGGGTGGAAAACGGTTAGATTGAATTTTGTCATGTTCAAATTGAAAGACGATGGTGTTATGCTGGATTTTATTGGAAAAAACACGGTTATAGGAACATTTATGATGGCAATATGATGTTGTGCGATGTAAAATGGGTAATTTTGCGCCGCTTAACGAAAAGAGGCTTAGAAAATGTTGAAATACTTGGTAAAAGCAAGTACATGGCTTGCAAGCTACACATCGGTATTTGTGATAGGAATTGCCGTATTTACCTTTTTCGTGCCGGGAACGTTCAAATGGGTATCCGGCAGTACACAGACAATCATTCTCGGTTTGATAATGCTGACGATGGGTCTTACGCTGACTCCGAACGATTTCAAAATATTGGCCAAACGGCCGTTTGACATATTTATAGGCGCGTGTGCGCAGTTTGTTATAATGCCTGTAGTGGCCTATGCGTTGGTTCATGCCTTTCACTTGGAGCCGGCTCTTGCCATCGGCATATTGCTGGTGGGCTGTTGCCCCGGTGGTGTTTCAAGCAACATCATGTCGTTCTTGTGTCATGGTGATGTGGCGTTTTCTGTGGGAATGACATGCGCTTCGACCATATTGGCTCCTGTGATGACTCCATTCCTGATGCAGCTTACGGCCGGTGAGATAGTGGATGTGGACACAGTGGGAATGTTTCTCAATATTCTGATTGTAACGATTATTCCTGTGTCTGTCGGGTGCTTTCTCAATTATATGTGGGGCAAAAGAGAGGAGTTTGCCGTGGTGCGTTCTTTGATGCCGGGCATGAGTGTCATTTGCCTGGCGTTTATAGTTGGCGGTGTCATCAGTACGGTTCATGACGATTTGGTGGCTCGCGGTCTGTGGCTGTTTCTTTGGACTTTTGCCGTTGTGTTCTGCCACAACACGTTGGGCTATTTGCTTGGTTGGTATGCAGGACGTCTGGCCATGTTCAATACAGCCAAGAAGCGTACCATCAGTATAGAAGTGGGAATGCAGAATGCCGGTCTTGCTACAAATCTGGCAACGGTCTTTTTTGTTTCCCAGCCTTTGGCCGTATTGCCCTGCGCCATTTCGTGTGCCTGGCATTCCATTTCAGGAACGCTTCTGGCCGGCTTTTATTTGCAATATGACAAGCGCAAGGCGCGCAAGGACGCCTAATGAGCCGTTTATTTTCTGAAGAGCCGTCCCAAGAAGTGGCTCTTTCCTTTTTTCTCTAAAGTACGGATATCATACAGTCCCGGTTTTAGATTGCCGATGTCCATGTGACCGGTATAAGGAAATGTATGTGTGATGCGTCCGCTCATATCGGTGACGAGAATGTATTCTTCACGGTTTCTGGGAGGCAGCAATAGCATGTTGCCTTTTAAAGATAAAAGTCCTGTACAAGTCGATTTCGAAGCATACAGACGGGGGGCTTCGAGGTAGGCAGCATGGCTCTCGTTGCCGTAGCGATCCATGATGGTGATGGCATAGTTGGGGCGATAGGTGTCTGGTATGTCTGTTCCAAGGTCAAGGCCGGGCTTTTTCAATCCGTAGGCGACAAGATTTCTGATGTCTTCGGTATTGACGGGAAGTGAAAATGAACGGTAAACATTGTAGGTGATGTCTTTGACTGATGAGGGCGCATCCCAGACAAGCTGTGCTTTTCCGTCTTGCCTGGCTATGTGCAGGTCTGTCGGTGTGGGCAGGCTGTCGGCTTTTTCCCAAGTCAGTGCCGGTGTGAATGCCGGAGAGGAATAGAAACAGTTCTTGAGAAAGTCATAAATGCCTTTTGTGTTTTCTGTGACGAAACGGCTGCGGAAATAAGCCTGGCCGTTTGCTCCCATAGAACGTACTACATAGTTTTCGCGCTCTATAATGCCAAGAGGCCAGTCTTTTTGGCTTTTTGCCAGGAAGTAAGCTCCCAAACCGGGCACTATGATGCGTCCGTGAGAGTTTTCAATCCAATCTTTGGCAAAAGGGTAAAAGTGGTTGCCTTCGAAATACATCATAGGAACAAGCATATCCATCCAGCCGTTTCGCAACCAGTTTTGTGCTTCCTGATAGACAGTGGTGTAGGCGTTCCATCCCTTTGAAGTATAGCGTGGCAGGTCGTCATGCTTCCCGATAGGTGAACAGCTGACACGTACCCAAGGTTTCAGCTGCTTGATGGCAGCGTGGATGGCTTCTGCGCATCTGCTGACATTATTGCGCCGCCATGCGGAAAGCGATTGTCCTTTGCCATATTTCTTGTATGTGGCCGCATCGTTGAAACGGATCTCTTTCTCGGGATAGCGTATATAGTCAAGATGAATGCCATCAATGTCATAGTTGCGGGTTATTTCACTGCATATGGAAGCGAGATAGTCTGCTGTAGCCGGTTCACCCGGGTTGAGCATCCAATAGTCGTTGGTCTTGATGCAAAGGCGTGGCAACCGGTGCTGCATGGCTTTGCGCCCTAAAGCCTTAGCCTTGACAAAACTGTTGCCGGGAAAGGCCACTACCCAGGCGTGCAGTTCAAGATGGCGTTTGTGGCATTCTTCTATGGCAAAAGCCAGAGGATCGTAGCCCGGAGCTTTATCGGTGTGGCCAGTCAGGCAGTCGTCCCACGGTTCGATGAGCGACGGGTATATGACAGTGGAACGTATGCGGGTTTGTAAGATTACGGTATTGAAACGGGCGGCCTGAAGACGGTCAAGAATATCGGTGAGTTCTTGCTTTTGGCGTTCTATGCCTTTGGCATTGTTGGCTTTTTCACGGGGCCAGTCAAGTCCGCCGATAGTCGTGAGCCACACGGCTCTAACTTCTCGTTTGGGAGGCTGCGCCTTGCCTGCTCCCGGCAAGCCAGAAAGTAACAGTAAAAGGCATAATGGTATGGAAAAATGTAGCTTCATTCCTTACTTTTAGCTACAAAAGTACGTTTTTCCCATGGAAGTAAAAAGTTTTTCTTACTTTTGCAAGTATGATTCGACCGATTATAATCAAAAAGGAAATATAACAGGATATGAAAAAATGGATTTTGAGTGCAATGCTTTTTGTGTTGTCAATTGCCGCAAAGGCTCAATTCGAAGCCGGAACTTCTTATTTGGGAGCTTCACTCTCTAATTTAGGCTTATCGTACAGTACAGTGGAAAAGTTCCGTTTCGGTGCCAACCTTTCCGTGGGTACGTTCCTTGCCGACCAATTTTTGGTAAAGGCAGATTTGGGCTACAATCATACCGAAGCTGTCGATGACTTTTCTACGGCCTTGATGGGACGTTTCTATTTTACGGAAAACGGTATCTTCATGGGTGCAGGTGGTGAATTTGTACACTATACCAAAAACCGCAATGATGTGATGATTCCTATAGAATTGGGTTACTGCTTTTATTTGAACCATTATGTTTCCATCGAGCCGTCAGTTTATTACAAGATGAGCATCGATGATTTCAGCGATAAAAGTGCCGTTGGTTTCAAGATCGGGTTCGGATTTTATTTTTAAGGGGCAAGCATGATAAAATGAAACGGGAGCAGGCAGATGCAGAAATGTCAGTTCCCGTTTTTCTGTATTGTAAGATGAGTGAAAGCGTAGATAATATGGTGGCATATAGAGCTCCCCGTCTTTTGATGCCTGATGGGAGCAATGCCGATGGACAGCGCATATTGCTTCATAGCTGTTGTGCCCCTTGTTCTGCTGCCATTGTCGAATGCATGTTGTCTAATGGAATGAGGCCTACCGTATATTTCAGCAATTCCAACATCTATCCCCACAAGGAATATGAGATAAGAAAAAACGAGATTATACGTTTTTTGAAAGAGCAGGGCGTACCTTTCGTTGAAGACAGCTATGACCACGATGAATGGCTTCGTGAGGTTAAAGGATATGAAGGAGAGCCGGAACGGGGACAGCGTTGCAGTTTGTGTTTTGAGTTTCGTTTGCGCAAAGCAGCCGATTATGCTTCAGAAAATGGTTTTAAATGGCTGACTACGACGTTGGCTTCTTCACGTTGGAAAAATATCCAGCAAATCAATGAGGCCGGCATTCGTGCAACAGTTCACACACAGGTGCTTTTTTGGCAACAGAATTGGCGAAAGGGAGGGCTTCAAGAACGGCGCAATGAGCTTTTAAGGCAAAATGCTTTCTATAATCAGCAATATTGTGGTTGCGAATATAGTGCAACGCGGCTTAAAGACTTTCTTTAAGCCGCGTTTGAGTTGCGTACAGTAAACATAGAGCGTTTCGCAAGGCTCTTGATTAGAAAGGTCAATCTTTTTTGGAGGGTTTCTTACCTTTTTTGGGCGTTGACAATTTGTCCATCATCTTTTTTTCAAGTCGATAAACGCGCATGATTTGCTTGGGGCTGAGGAATTTTCGGTATTCGCTATAATATTTTTCGCGAATGTCAAGAATTTTGTGGCTATGGGAGAAATTGGCCTTGATGGCAGCTTCGGTTGCCTCTTCAGTCATTTCTTTCTTCTTTTGAGGCGGACGTTTCGGGCCGAGTGACCACATTTCTTTTTGACATTGTAGGTAGGTAGCCATAAACTTTGAGGAAGTTGTTGCATCCATCTTCATTTCTTTTGCGATGAATTTGGCTTGTCTTTCTGCCAAGGCTTCGCGTTTTGCCTGGCGGTCTTGTGCTTTTTGTGCAGATGCTGTGTTGTACTGTGCCGTTATGGCTAATACAAAAGCGACTGTAATGATGATTCTGTTCATGGTTAAAACGTTTTAGTTGTTATACTGTTGGTTTAAGAAGATATCGTCTTGGTATGTTTCCAGCAAATAGGCCTGGTCGTCTTGGCTTAGGTTGTCGAAAGCCTGCTCAATGTTTCCTTGCATGGCGGTTGCAGTCTCTTCCCATATTGCATGTATGGCGAAGAACAAAAGGACGGAAGCTGCTATTGTCAGTAAGGTGCGTTTGATGGCCGGCAATTCTCTTTTCCGTCTATGGTGCGTTTGCTTCGGTTTAACGGTCTGTTTCAAAATGTTGCTTTCCAAAGTCTTGAAAAAGTCTTCGGGCACCGTATAAGGCAAATTTCCTTTTTGATTGTTGTAAATAGGTCGTGATTCCATATGCATGTTGGTTGTTATGCGTTCATGAATTCCATGATTTTTTTTTTGGCGATGTGGTAATTTACTTTGACTGTTGCCACGCATGAGTCTGTTATTTCTGCGATTTGTTCATATTTGAGCTCATCGTAATATCGGAGATTAAATACGAGCTTCTGCTTGGTTGGCAGCGATTGGATGGCTTTTTGCATTTTGACAGCCTCAATGTCGTGATAGTCGATGTAATCATCGCTTTTCATGTCGAAGAGATTGTCATCGGCGTCGTCCAGTGAGACAATGTCATGTTGTTTCCCTATCAGGCGCAGTGCTTCGTTTGTCGCGATGCGATAGATCCACGTCGAGAGTGAGCTTTCTCCTCTGAATTGTCCGATTGAACGGTAGATACGCACAAACGTTTCCTGTGTTGTGTCTTGCGCGTCTTCGTGTGAAACCACCATTCTTCTTATGTGCCAGTAGATGGGGCGCATATATTTTTCCAGGAGTTTGCGAAACCCCTCTTCCGGCTGTTCTTTTATGAGGTGAACGATATTTATGTCGCTGTCTGCTGTCATGAGTGTATCTGATAGATGGTTTTGCCTCTTCTTTTTGTGGGCATTCATCTATATTGACCTCATGAAAGTGAGAAGGTAAAATTACCTGTGGTTTTTTATTTGTTTATTTCAGACCTTTTGGCATGTTTTCACCGAGCCAGTCCAATATCTTGTCGTGCAAAAGTGCGTTTGTCGCTACTATGTTGTTGGTGTTCAGAATGTCTTCTCTGCCAAAAAAGTTGGTTACTTTTCCACCGGCCTGCTTTACAATGAGTGCTGCGCCCATATAATCCCAACGTCCGATAAAGCTTTCAAACCAAATGTCAAAGCGTCCGGCAGCAACGTAACACATGGCGGCGGCCGCCGAACCCGGCATTCTCAGGCAAGCTGCTGTTCCATAGAGACGGTCATACAAGTGTGCACCGGTAGCTTTGTATTCCATGGTGTTGTATGGCAGTTCCAGTATGGCGTAAGCATCTTCCATGCTGCTTATGCCACTTACCCGGATGGGATGTCCGTTTAATGTTGACGGCCCGTCTTTGCTGGCGGCATAAAGTTCGTCACGGCAGACTTCGTAGACAACGCCCAACAGTATTTCCTTGTTTGAACAAAGTGCGATGCTGATGCAATAGGGCGCGTTGTCGCGTATAAAGTTTGTGGTGCCGTCAAGTGGGTCGATTACCCATTTCAGTTGCCTTTCTTCGTTTGTCCGGATGGTTCCTTCCTCAGTGATGAAACCCGCTTCTGGCAACAAGATTTTCAGTTTGTCTACGATTTGCCGCTCCGATTCACGGTCAACATAACTGACGTAATCGTGCGTGTGCTTTGTCTCTACTTTATGTGCATCGAAGGTAAGGCGCGCTTCTCTAAGAAACGTGCCTCCTTCGCGTGCTATATGTCCTACTTTTTCAGTCAGTATGTGCAAGTCTTCCATCTGCTTTCATGATTTGTCATGCAGGGCTTTTATCAAACATATTCCTGCCAGCTTTTGATTTGCAGGTCGTTTTCATCAAGAGTGCAGAATGCTTCGACAAACGCTTTTGCCAGTCTCACATTTGTCATCAATGGTATGTTGTGGTCAATGGCACTGCGTCTGATGCGATAGCCGTTGGTGAGTTCGCGTTTTGTGTTGTTTTTGGGAACATTGATGATAAGGTCGAATTTGTGGGCCGCAATCATCTGCAATACATTCTCATTTTTTTCTTCGTCAGGCCATGCAACGGCTGTTGCTCTTATTCCGTTTTCGTTCAGGAATTGTGAAGTGCCTTCCGTGGCATAAATTGTAAAATCTTTTTCTGCGAGCTTTTTGCATGGTTCAAGCATATCTACTTTTCCTTTTGCTCCGCCCGACGATATAAGAATGGATTGTTTGGGCAATTGATAGCCTGTGGCAATCAGGGCGTTGAGCAGGGCTTCGTTGAAGTCGTCACCCAGACATCCGACTTCTCCTGTGCTTGACATGTCAACACCCAACACCGGGTCGGCGTTTTGCAGGCGTGCAAACGAAAACTGCGAAGCTTTGACACCGATGCGGTCTATGTCGAATTCACCTTTTCCTGCCGGTGTGTACGGGGCGTCAAGCATGATTCGTGTGGCGGTCTCGATAAAGTTATGTTTCAATATCTTGCTGACGAATGGAAATGAGCGTGAAGCGCGCAGATTGCATTCGATTACTTTCACTTGGCGGTCTTTGGCCAAGTATTGTATGTTGAAAGGTCCGGATATGTTGAGCTCTTTGGCAATTTTGCAGGCAATTTTCTTGATTTGCCGAACTGTAGAGAAATAAATGTGCTGCGCGGGAAATACCATTGTGGCATCGCCCGAATGCACTCCGGCGTATTCAATGTGCTCTGAGATGGCATATTCCACGATTGTTCCGTGGTCGGCTACGGCATCGAATTCTATTTCTTTGGTGTCTTGCATGAATTGTGATACGACAACGGGGAATTCCTTGCTTACTTCCGTGGCCATTTCGAGGAAGCGTTCCAGCTCACGGTCATTGTAGCATACGTTCATCGCTGCACCCGACAGGACATACGATGGCCTTACCAGAACGGGATAACCGACTTTGCTTACAAAATCCTTGATGTCGTCAAGCGAAGTAAGTGCGCGCCATGCAGGCTGATCTATGCCGAGTTTGTCGAGCATGGCTGAAAATTTGTCGCGGTTTTCAGCGCGGTCGATGTCAATAGGAGATGTGCCTAATACGGGAACACCTTGTCGGTAGAGCTTCATGGCCAGATTGTTGGGAATTTGTCCGCCTACGCTTACAATTACACCGCGCGGTTGTTCCAAATCAACGATGTCGAGTACGCGTTCGAGACTCAGCTCATCAAAATAAAGGTGGTCGCACATGTCATAGTCGGTGCTTACCGTTTCAGGGTTGCAGTTTATCATGATTGTTTTGTAGCCCAGACGGCGTGCCGTGTCAATGGCATTGACCGAACACCAGTCAAATTCCACGGAAGAACCGATGCGATAGGCTCCGGAGCCAAGAACTACGACCGATTTCTCATTCTTGTAATAATCGATGTCGTTTACATCGGAAGCATAGGTTGCATACAGATAATTGGTCAGCTCGGGATGCTCTCCGGCAACGGTGTTTATGCGTTTGATGGCGGGGAACAATCCACGTTGCTTGCGGTTTTTGCGTACTTCAAGATTGGCTTTTTCCATATTGCCTTGTGGTTTCAGCACAAACCGGGCTATTTGGAAATCACTGAAACCGGCCGTCTTTACCTCGCGCAAGAGCTGATCCGAAATTTCGTCGAGTGAGTTTTTGCTTTGAAGTATATGTTTCAGGTCGACAATGTGTTTCAGACGTTCCAGGAACCATTTGTCTATTTTCGTCAGTTCTTCAATGCGTTCTATGCTGTAGTTCTTTTCCAGAGCCTGAGCTATGGCGAAAATGCGCAGGTCGGTTGGATTTTGCAGTTCTTCATCAAGGTTGTCGAAATGTAAGTGCTCGTTTCCCACAAACCCGTGCATCCCTTGTCCTATCATGCGTAACCCTTTTTGAATCATCTCTTCGAATGTTCGTCCGATCGACATGACTTCGCCTACGGACTTCATTGACGATCCGATAAGACGGCTCACACCGGCAAATTTGGTCAAGTCCCATCGGGGTATCTTGCATATCATGTAGTCGAGTTCGGGAGCTTCATAGGCCGAGTTGGGCGTGCCCATTTCGCCTATTTGGTCAAGCGTGTAGCCCAAGGCTATCTTTGCGGCCACGAAAGCCAGGGGATATCCTGTGGCTTTGGAGGCGAGTGCCGAAGAACGGCTCAGGCGCGCATTGACTTCTATAATGCGATAGTCGTCTGTGAGCGAATTGAAGGCAAATTGTATATTGCATTCGCCTATGATGTTCAGATGGCGTACACACTTGACCGAAATTTCTTGCAAAAAGTTCACTTGGCTGCTTGACAGCGAGCACGTTGGAGCTACGACGATGGATTCGCCCGTGTGTATGCCCAGCGGGTCGAAGTTTTCCATGGATGCAACAGTGAAGCAATGGTCGTTGGCGTCGCGTATCACTTCGAACTCTATTTCTTTCCAGCCTTTCAATGATTCTTCGACCAGAATTTGCGGGGCAAACGTGAATGCGCTTTCGGCTGTTTCCTTGAATTTTTCCTCATCGGGACAGATGCCTGAACCTAACCCTCCTAAGGCATAAGCCGAGCGTATCATGACTGGATAGCCCAGTGAGCGAGCGGCTTGCAATGCGTTGTCCATGCTTTCCACTGCATGGCTGCGGGGCGATTTGAGGGCTGCTTCGTCAAGCTTCTTGACAAAAAGGTCTCGGTCTTCGGTTTCCATGATGGCTTCAACGCTTGTTCCAAGCACGGCAACCTTGTATTTTGCTAATGTACCGTTGCGATAAAGTTCCGTTCCGCAATTGAGGGCGGTTTGACCGCCGAAAGCCAGCAAGATGCCGTCGGGACGTTCCTTTTCAATGATTTTAGTAACGAAATGGGTGGTTACAGGTAAAAAATATACGGTGTCGGCAATGCCTTCTGACGTTTGAATGGTTGCGATGTTCGGGTTCACGAGAACTGAACTGATGCCTTCTTCGCGCAGCGCCTTCAGGGCTTGCGAACCGGAATAGTCAAACTCTCCGGCTTGTCCGATCTTGAGTGCGCCTGATCCCAATACGATGACTTTCTTGATATGCTTTTTCATGCAGTGTGTTGGTGTTGAAATAAAATGACTTGTGAAAACTTGTGATTCCTAAGTCCAAAGATACGGCTTTTCCCCTCGCCGGTGTTTCGTTCTACGTGATATTGTAGTGCGGCTAAGCTTTTTTAACAGCCTTATGCGAAAAGGCCGCGAATCAATACTGTTCGCGGCCTTTCGTATAGGGAGTGTTTTTTAAAGAGGAGGTAGTTAATGCGAAAGGATAGGTTGCAAAAATCACTTCTTCCCGTTCAAATATTTTCGTGCTGTTTCGATAATTGTATCAATGTTGCGCGCCATGTCATCGCGTGTCATATTGACGATGACATCTGGCTCTATTCCAAATTCTATGGGGTTCATATCCTTGTCAAACATGGGGCAGGCCGAAAAACGTATGGACCATCCGTTGGGCAGTTCCGAGCTGAACGGCAAACCTCCGCCTCCGCCTGTACGCGCTCCCATGAGCAGAGTGTTGGGGCAGGCTTTCATATATGCGGCAAAGCTGTTGGCGGCACTGTAGCAACGTCGGTTGGTCAGCACGACGACGGGCTTTTGCCAGCGCATGCCTTCGGCCGGTTTCAGTTTGACCGGCTGTGGATCAGAAAAGTCGTTGTGTCCCTTTCCGGTCTTGTGACTGATGTAACCGCCTACGATGGTTTCGTTTGTGAAGCATTCGGCCAGAGCCTGAGCTGTGGTCAGCAGACCGCCTTGGTTGTTGCGTATATCTACGATAAGCCCGTTGCAGATGGCTAATTTGGAGAAAATGGAACTGAGGTTGCCGCTTCCTATTCCGCTGTTGAACGATCCGCAATAAATGTAGCCTATGTTGTCATTGAATATGCGATATTTGATGCCGGCTGTCATGTAATAATCGGTACCAAGATAGAGGCGGTGGATGCTGTCGCTGAAATTGGCCGGATAAAGCTCGTACCAGTCCCAAAAGCGGGCTGTGTTGAACGAAGAGGAAAGGTTGACGTGGCCGTCGCGCAGTTCGCGCAACATTTTGGCGCATACATCGAAAAATTCTTCTTGCGACATATTTGCGACAACCATCTGCCGGTAATAGCCGTTTACCTCATTCCAATCAAGCCCGTAGGCTTCGGCTTTTTCAGGGAAAAAACAGTAACGCTCGTCTAAAAGTTTCCAAAGCGCATCGAAGTTGCCTTGCGGGGAGTCGTCGAAGGTCTCTTCGGTGACGCATGAGGAAAATGATAGAATGAGCAGCAGGGAAAGTAGCGTGGCAGGGATTTTTGCTAATGATTTCATGGCCTGCTTTTTTTTGAAGGAGTTGTATGTGTATCTTTCACAAGATAAAAATTCTTGACATAGCCTATTAGCAGCAAATGACTCCAATCGTGGATTTTCAAATTGTTGATGCGATTCTGTCTGATGGCACCCAAATAGCCTATTCTGAACGTCCCGGCTTTATTGAAAGGGATGTCGGCCGTTAACAATTGGTTGAAAGTGAGGGCCTGAAACGGATGCGTAACACATATGTTGTGGTCGTATTGACCGAGTGAGAATATTTCGTAGTACGACTGCCCGTAGTTGGGCGAGAACATGAGGCCTGTCAGTGGCACTTCGGCCTGATAGCGAAGGGCAATGGTCTTGCCGGCCAGCCTAAGCTTGTAGATGGCTGCGGCCGACAGGTTGATATCGGCCGATAGCCGTGCCTGTGCCGGATTGTTGCCGTTGCGCATATTGTAGACAAAACCTCCGTGAAAGCCAATGCCTCCGCCTAACTGCAAACGCAGGGTGGGGCAGATTTGGTGGTTATAGTGCCAGGTGACATTCCAATCAAAAAGCCCCGACAGTTCTTTCCCGTCTTCTGAACGTGAATGCATGTAGGCAAAGTTGCCTTGCATCAGGTTTTGCACTGATATTCGGCCGTCCAGAATGCGGGTCATCCGCATGTTTTCGCGCAGAAGCCGGACCTCGTTACCGGTGTAGCTTTCCTGCGAAAGATAGGTGTCGAGAGCATGACGGTAGCCGGTTGCCAACATGGTAGAATGCATGCGCAGCAGGTTGTTGCCGGCAGGCTCGGGAAAGCTTGTACTCAAGGTTTTCGTGCTTATGACTTCCTGAGCCGCGCAGAATGGCATGCAGGCGGCAAACATCAATACTATATATAGCAACTTCTTGTTCATTCAAACGGCCGTTAATCAAACAGTCTCATCTGCCCGTTTATTTCGTCACGTATTTCATCGTCTGTCTTGCCTTTGTCGGGATCCAGATCTTCCTGGTGAAGATTTTCGGTGTCATTGTCTTTGTCAGGAGAGTCGTTCCTTTCTTCCGGGTGGCGCACCGGTTCTATCTCTTCAATGGTTGCTATGCCCAAGGTTGTAAGCCTTTTTCCTTTGGCCTTATACCCTTTGATGCCAACAAAGTCGTCAACTTCGATTTCTTCCGGCTCTTGATGGGTTTCGGGCTTGAAAGTGATGCGGATGCGCGGATATGGCTCGTGCGTAAGGATGCACAAGCGGTTGTTGTCATTGTCACCCAAAAAAGAGTGCGGTCTGTTGCTGCTGTCGAGCTGGAAACGTTTCAGATAGGGGTAGTTATTGTTGTCGGCATCGAAGACCACTGCGCTCCATATGGTGCCGGCATCATATTTTCCGATATAAAGGATGTTGGTCTCGTAGTGGTTGTTCAGGTCGATGTCGGTAGTATGGTAACTTCCGTTTTCGAGTATGACCAGAATGCGGTCGTTACCGCCGAATTCGCCCAAATATTTGCCGTGCTCGTCGTAATTGAGGCGATGTACATCACTGTCAAACCAGACTTTGCGCCCTCCGAGAGTGGAAACGCCATGCGATTTTAAGACAATGCGGTATACGGGATTTCTTGTGACGAGGTTGCCACAGCTTTGACGCGTTCTGATGGTCAGATCTGCAAAGTTGATGTCAAAATAAAGGCGTTTGAGCCTCGGCTGTGGGCGCAAGGTTACTTTTACGATTTCGGCTTCTCCGTTAGGATTGGCCGAGAAATAGGCAATGCGGCTTCCTTCCGTTCCTTTTGTCAGGTCGTATTCGCGATCGCGCAAGATGGATGTGATGTTGAAGCGTTTCATAAAATGCGAGCCCTTTTTGCCGTCACGGTAGATGACATTGTAAATGGTACGCTTGTCGTCCTTTTTGAAAATGGCGATGTGTATGATTTCAGCCTTGTGCCCTTCGGCTTTGCTTCGTTCCGTTTCTCCGACGAATAGTTTGTCTTGAATGCGCACCACCTTGTAGGTGCCGTCACGGTAAAAGATGATGACATCGTCGAGTGGCGAGCAATTGGATACGAATTCGTCTTTTTTGAGCGAAGTGCCAATGAATCCCTCTTCACGATTGAAGTAGAGCTTTTCGTTGGCTTCAATGACTTTGGTACGTTCTATGGTGTCGAAAGAACGGATAACGGTGCGTCGCGGATATGCAGCACCGTATTTTTCTTTGATGAGCTTAAACCAGTTGACAGTCACTGCGACCATATTCAGAAGGTCATTGTCAATCTTGGCGATATCCTCTTTCATCCGGCGGATGCCTTCTTCAGCTTTGTCCTTGTTGAATTTCAAAATGCGCGCCATGCGTATCTCCATCAGTTTGAGAATGTCTTCTTTGGTCACTTCGCGCACCATTTCGGGGTAGTACGGTGTAAGCCGCTCGTCAATGTGCTTGCAGGCCGCATCCATCGAGGGCGCATTTTCAAAGTCCTTGTCCTTGTATATGCGTTCGTTGATGAAAATGGCTTCAAGACTGGCAAAATGGAGGCTTTCGGTGATTTCGTCACGTTTTATTTCGAGTTCTTTTTGCAAAAGTTGTCGCGTAGTATCTACCGAATGGCGCAAAACATCACTGACACTGAGAAACCGGGGTTTGCTGTCTTCTATGACGCAGCAGTTGGGCGATATGCTTACTTCGCAGTCGGTAAAAGCGTAAAGTGCATCAAGGGCTTTGTCCGAACTTGTGCCGGGTGATAAATGGATGACGATTTCAGCTTTTGCTGCTGTATTGTCGTCAACTTTGCGCGCGTTGATTTTCCCCTTTTCTATGGCACTGCGTATGGTATCGATAATGGCCGATGTCGTTTTGCCATAGGGGATATCGCGGATGACAAGCGTCTTGTTGTCGAGCTTGTCTATTTGGGCACGAATTTTTACGTTGCCTCCACGTGTGCCGTCGTTGTAGTGGGACACGTCGATGCTTCCACCCATGAGGAAATCGGGGTAAAGCTGGAAACTTTCGCCCTTGAGGTAACTGATGGCTGCATCGCAGATTTCATTGAAGTTGTGTGGCAATATTTTGGACGATAGTCCGACAGCTATCCCATCGGAACCTTGAGCCAGCAGCAAGGGAAACTTGACGGGCAGAGTGACAGGCTCGCGATTGCGGCCGTCGTACGAAAGTTTCCACTCGGTTGTTTTGTCGTTGAACATAACATCGAGCGCGAGTTTCGAAAGCCGTGCTTCGATATATCGTGGTGCGGCAGCACCATCGCCGGTCAGAATATTGCCCCAGTTGCCCTGGCAATCTACCAGAAGTTCCTTTTGGCCTATTTGAACGAGTGCACCATAAATCGAAGCATCGCCGTGTGGATGGAATTGCATGGTGTGCCCCACGATGTTTGCCACTTTGTTATAGCGACCGTCGTCCATACGTTTCATTGCATAAAGAATGCGACGCTGCACGGGTTTCAGTCCGTCAGCCAGATGGGGAACAGCGCGGTCGAGGATAACATACGAGGCATAGTCGAGAAACCAGTTTTCGTACATGCCTGAAAGACGATGCTTTAAACTTTCATCGTGTGGGTTGGCAACTTTGTAGGCGGAGTGTTCCAATGGGGCATTATCGTCTTCTGTCATGGCTATCATTAAGTGAGGTGTGGTGTGTCAACAGCCTGCTGCCGGGTTTTTCTGCCGGCGTAGGCTTTGTTTTACAAAAGTACGATTTTAAGATGAAACGGCCAACTCACTTGTTTTTCTTTTGGCTTTTATTTTTTGCTTGCAGGCGAAAAAACAAAAGGCAGGCCGTTCATGTTGCGGCCTGTCTTGCAAATGGAAACTTTTTATGACTGTTTTACAGACTGTTCTTGAGCTTCTTTTTCGTCGCGGTTTCTGTTCCGGTCTGAACCGTGTGCTTATTCACAGTTTCGAGCTTTTCTACTTTAAAGTTAGGTGCATGTACAATAAATGATCCATCGAAATCTCTATAAAGTAGCTCTTTGCTGGTGATGATGCCGCATTTGATGGTGGTGGGCTGGATTATTTCAATACTGTCGATTATGCATTCGGGCAGGCAATCGACAACTGCATTGGCCAATGCAACGTTTACTTCTTGCTTACTACCTTTTCCAGACTTCTTTTTCAAGGATTTGGCAAGTGTATAAATGTCTCTAGGCGTTCCATAGCTGATTTGCTCTCCGTTTTTATTGCCGTTTCTCTCCACATAGAAATAACATCCTTTTGTGTCGCACAAGGCTCTGACGGAGAATCTGTAAATGCCCGGTGCAAGGTTGGAAAACAATTCGTCATAGGTATAGTCTTCAATGTCGCTATCGTGAACCCAGACTGCTGCTCCCGTATTGTTGTAACCGGAAAAGGCCTGATAGCATTTTTCCCAGACTTTGTTGTTGGGTGAGTGCTTCTTTTTTGTTGTCAGGATATACTCCCGTTTATTGCTAAAGGCATTGTCGAATCCGTGTATAAGTATGGTTCCGGATGCAATGACGGCTCCCACCGAGATAATCCATACAATGATCCAGAGGCATCTTTGCAATGTGCTCATGGATTTTGCCTTGTTGCGCAGGCGCAGGAAATGGTGCGTCAGGCAGTAGATAGGGATGATGCAGCAAATGAAACCAGCGATGATGAGCATCCAGAAGCTAAATGAGCAGTAAGAGGGGAGAAATACGAAGGCGTTTTCATCGAAAGGAGTGAAAGTTGCAAAAACAGTGCCGAAGCTGATGACACCGACAAGGGCGAGAATGGTAAGGACGATAAGCCCGACAAGACATCCAGCGAATGCCAGGACAACGAAACCGCCGACCAGGTAGAGTGTGATTTTGAAGATGGTCATGCAAATGCCAAGGATGCTGTTGATACCGGTGCGCCCGGTCGTACAGGTGTTGGCTGCATCGTTGTTGCCCATGATGGTTTGTGCAATATTGTCGGGAGTTACTTCACGGCCTTCCATCAGGAGAAAATCCTCCGGTGTGCGTGCCAAAGGCACTATTATCCACATGGCGATATAGGCAAGCAGGATGGTGAAAGATGTCAGCAGGCAAAGTATGATGACAAGCAAACGCCATAATAATACGTCACCGCCGAAATAATGGGAAAGGCCCGACATGACACCTCCGAGCATTTGGTCGTTGGGATCGCGAAACAATTTCTTCTTGGAGATGCCTTTTGATGTAGTCTTGGTGGCATTTTGTGCGGCTCCTGCTTTTTCTCCTTCGTTATCATTGTCGGTCATTTGTTCGGGAGCTCCGATGCGTTTGATAATGTCTTGAACGTGTTCTATGCTGATGGCCTCGATGCCTTGTGTCTTGAGCTCTTCAAAGAGTTCTGCTATGCGCCGTTCTATATCATCTGCGATTTCTTCTCCGCCTTCTTGTTTGCAAAAATAGGCACGGAGCGATTCTTCATACTTTTTCAAAAGTTCGTATGCATCTTCGTCAATGGCGAAAAGCGAACCGAAAAGGTTAATCGTGATATTCTTTTTCATTTTCTGTTATATTTGAGTTGATGGTGTTTTTGGGATGATTGTTTTTAAGGCACTCAACGGTGCTTGATAGTTCGCGCCATGCCGTGTCAAGTCCGGTCAGCCAGTTGAGGCCTTCATCTGTGAGGGCGTAATATTTTCTTGGTGGCCCTTGCTGCGATTCTTTCCATTCGTAACTGAGCAGGCTGTCTTTTTTCAGGCGTGTGAGCAGAGGGTAAAGTGTCCCTTCCACTACAAGCAGGTTTGCGTCTTTCAGCCGGCGAATAATGTCGTTTGCGTATGATGGCTCTCCACGGAGCAATAGCAGTACGCAATACTCAAGCATGCCTTTTCGCATCTGAGATTTGGCGTTTTCTACATTCATGCTGTCTGTTTTATTATTGTTGTGTCAATGTTTGGTTGTCTCTCAAAGCATGCGTATGAAGCAAGCTACTTTGTTATACTGCAAAAGTAACAATTTAATAGTACTATGCCAAACATAGTACTATTAAATATCTTGTTGATTACAAAGATTAACGATTGCGAGCAACCTGGGCTGCAATGCTCGTTATAATAGAGAGCATGTCAATAACAGTTGTGCCACTGAGCAAATCCGTACCATATAAATATGTACGCGCGCGTGCGCGCGAGGCGGATTTTTGTCATTGATATTTGGCATTAGTATGCCTTGAAGTGAAGGACCGAAAAATTGTTCTTGATTTTTCCCTGATTGTTGTTTTGTGACAGTCTCAAGAATGATTTTAGGCAGCGTAATCTGCATCCGTATTGTCACAATCCTTTCTATTCGGTAAGACTTTGGGTGTCGGATGTTTGCAGGCTTCTTTTTTTGCGTATTAAATGCCGCTCGAAGTTGTAAAATAAATGTAATTTATTTTTGTGGGGCGTGATTTATTATATCTATATTTGCGATTGAAATAATATTCTATATGAAAGACGCGTTACAATGTAGTTCCGCGTTATGTGATGCTGCATGTGATATACCGGCTGAATAAACAGCCTAAAAAGATACAATGATTTAACCTAATTCGGTTTCTTCAGCCGGTTGGCAATAATATTTGGTGGCACGCAAAAGATGTCGTAAGGCACTGACAAGTTCTTGCGTTTCTTGCAGCATGTTCAAATAAAGCAAGTCAAGACGGATATTGGTCCCTGTTTTGCTGTAGTTGATTTGTTCTTGATGGCGCATGGCTGAAAGGCGGCTTTTCATCGAGTTGCCTTCGTCCAGGAGAATGTCTATTTGACTATAATCCTGGCATTTGATGATTTCTTCGGCCTTTTCAATCATTTCGATTACTTCGTCGCGAATAGGCATGAAAGCATGGACATATTCCTTGGGTAGCGGACTGAAATTGTTGTCGACATGCTCCATGCAGGGACCCGACATACGTTTCAGGCAGTATACGAGTTGTGTAACGCTGTTGCTGCCCAGATGGAACCATGTGTTTTTCTTTACAGCTTCATAATAATCAATCATGCGAGTTCCGGCAATTTCTTTTTGGCGGGACTTGAGCCAGGCGTTTTTTGTCAGGCTCAATTCTTCGGCAGCACGGCGAAGTTCTTTGATGTTTTCCGACATCAGGCCATCGGTAATTTGATAGTAACAATCGCGGGCAGATGCAAGTACACGACTATGAGTGATGGCGATATGCCGGTTGAGCAGTTGCAGTCTTCTTTGTTTGTCCTGTGTCTTAATCATTTCGTTGTATATGGCATCGCAAGTGTCTTCGGGTGCTTTTTCCTTAAAGCGTATGCTGCTATGTACCAGAATTGTTATGACTATGGCAACGATTACAGTCATGGCAATTGGACCTCCGAAATACATGATGCTTGTAATGACGAAGCACAACATGAAAGCTCCCGCAGCGGTTATAAACCAACCTCCGATGACCGAGAAAACACCGGTGATGCGGTATACGGCACTTTCGCGTCCCCATGCGCGGTCGGCCAATGAGGTTCCCATAGCCACCATGAAAGCAACGTAAGTTGTAGAAAGTGGCAGTTGCAATGAAGTTCCCAGTACAATCAGTAACCCTGAAAGAACCAGATTGACGGATGCTCGCACCATATCGAAGGCTGTTTCTGAAGAGCTTTCGTATTCGGGTTTGGTGAATCTTGAATTGACCCATTTGCGGACGGATGCGGGAACAAAAACCAATAAGGTGTTTGTGGTATTCAGCGTTGCTCTTACCAGTCTGCGCGAAAGGCGTGATGAACTGAATACCTCTTCACCGGCACCTTGTTTTGACAGATTGATGGTGGTGTTGATGACCTTGCGTGCCTTTTTAGAGATGAACAGTGCAACAGCCATTACCAAACCTGACACGATGAGGAATATTACCGGTGTTTTTGCCGATTGTGTAAGCGAAGTCATCATGAATTCAGTCGGATTGTCATTGCCATTGGCCAGAAAATCTTCGGTAGAAGAAAGTCCTGCCAAGGCAACTCCAATGAAATTGACCAAATCGTTACCGGCAAAAGCCATGGCAAGCGCAAATGTTCCAAAGATAATGATAATCTTAAAAACGTTGGCCTTTAACCAGTAAAGCATTTGTGTAAAGATGAATGCCCCGACAAAAAGCAACAGCAATATGGTCGTGTGGTTTTGGGCAATCCAATCTTTTTCTACCTGAGTCATGAAAGTGGCTTGGCCAAATCCTTTTACTAACATGAAATCCAAGATGGAGGCAAAAGAAAAAGTACCGAAAAGGCCGATTGCCCATTTCATGTGCTTTTGATAGTGGAAAGTGAATATCAGGCGGCTTATCCACATTACGATTGTTCCGACTACAAAGGCGATGGCAACCGAAAGGAATATGGCCATGACTACAGTCAGGACTTTGTCGGTATTGACCAGCATTCCGTAGGTAAGTGTTCCGCCGGTGTCGCGCATTATTTTGTAGATGGCAATGGCCGTTGTACCTCCGAACAGTTCGAACATCATCGATACCGTTGTGCTGGTTGGCATGCCCAAGGAGTTGAATATGTCTATAATGATTACATCGGCACAAACAACCGAAAGAAAGATGCACATGACTTCGGTGTACGAGTAGTTCTGCGGTTGCAATACTCCATGTCGGGCTATGTCCATCATTCCGCTGCTTGTAACTGTTCCGACTAAAATCCCTATTCCGGCAATAATAAGAAGTGTGCGTAATTTGGCTGCTTTTGCACCGATGGCTGGAGGCAGGAAAGAAACTACCGCGCTTGATACTCCGGTATACAAATCGAAAACGGCCAAACCAAGCAAGAAGAAAACAACTATGATATAAAATGTTTCCATGAATAGCTAACGAGTGTTACGAATCTGTGTCAAAACGGTTACAAAAGTACGCTATTTTTGTTATACGTCATTTGCCGATGCGGAAAAAGTTGCTTTGAAATGCCTGAATGCGTATGGTCAAGAGCAATTTCAACCATTGCGGTATGCTACATCAGCGTATCGGATATACGATATGAGAGCTTCCAAGGTACTATTCGTGATACTCTCATGTACTATACGAAAGCTTTCCAAGTACTATGTGAGAGCCTCCCATGTACTATCCGGGAGACTCTCACATACAACATTGCCTTTATCTTTTCCTGATTTTAGTAGACGTTTTTCTAATTGATAAACTGATTCAATAGACACTCAGTTCAAGTATGTATTGAATCCACTGACAAAACGGGTGTCGAATCCTTTGTCGGTTTTTCCATGTATATCTGATGGGTGCATGTGCTCAATTTCAATGATACGCTTTGTATAGTTTTTGTCCCATTTGTTGTTCCGAATAATTACATTACGGCATCCGTCCAACAGGAATGACGATTTTTGCCATGTGTAGGGCTTGTAGTCGGTTGTTTCTTCAATCCGATTGTCAACAAACTTCAAACCGTCGACTGAGCGAGCCCTTACAATTGGGGCATCGAACACGCGGAAACGATTGTTGCGGATGCGGATGTTGCGGTGAAATGGTATGTCCTTTTCATCTGCAGGTCGTTGCGAAGGTGTTATGGTAATCACGGCATCGCCCCATTCCCAGCGGTTGCCTGTCTTGTTGCCCGATGTAAGACAATTGTCAAAAGTGTTGTTGCGTACAAGCACATCAGTACAGGCTCCCGATTCATACCAATGGTCAAGGTCGCCTTCAATCAGCAGTGCCGTACCTGCTGTTTTGAAATAGTTGTTTTCAATGATGACTTTCTTGGGTGTGGTTACTAAAACACCTCGCGCACGGTTGCGCTTCAGCACCTTGCAGTTGCGCATGACAAAGGCCGCCGACCAGGTTTTGTTTTCTACGTAGTCATTTGAACCAATGTTGTCTGGTATTTCTTTGTCTAAGGTGATTTTGAATTGGGGCCATGTCAGCATCTCTTTACCTGTTATTCTCAAGCAAATGTCGCGTTGACCTGTTTGATGGTTAACCAACCAGATTTCATCACCGATGTCGAAGAGGTGCGAGTTGTTTTCAAGTTCCAAAGTGTGTTTGTCTGTCTTTTTGCCAATCTTCACATTGCGCCCGTGCACGTTGATAAAGTCATCGCCTTGTCCTGTGTGAGCACATTCTTCAACAAGAATGGTACCTTTGCAATTGTTGAAGTGTGAGGCATCTGCAACTGTGCTGAATACACGTCCCTTACGTTCATTGACTGTTGTGGAGGTTCGCTTCATTGTGATGTTTTCGCTGTGTTCACCCCATACACCGCAACTTAATGTGTGATACAATGTGATGTCTTCCAGCTTTATGTCTTTGCTATTAAGGATGGTGATGCCGTTCATGGCATAATAAAAATGGTATAAGGATAGGTATGTGCCGATTTCCGGTTTTATCGGAGGCGTACCATGCAGGCGTACCATGCCGTTGCCAAGGTCTTCGGCCCTGTTGGCAAGAAAGTCCTTTAAAGGTGAGTCCCAGGTGTTGTATACAATTTCTTTAGAGCCTTTGTCATACAAGTTGTTGTATCTATCCCCAATCCCAGATTCCCAATCTTCACCGTAGAACCGTAATTCTCCGTTTGTTATTTTATATGGGTACTGTGCAGCGTCAATTTTTAAATCCAAATAAGAATCGGATACACCGGCAATAACGGCTTGTGATATGAAAGGGCGATCCCAGTCGGTTGTGAAATTCTTCATGACGATGTTTTCGGAGTCAACGATGCGTGCCACTTCCATCCAACCATGAAATACAAAGTCGGATCCGCATCCATCTATTTCTATATCTTTCAATCCATGAAGTATAAGTCCAACGTTCTTTTCGGATTTCTTCGGCTCTATCGGATAAAAATCATAGCGTCCCTTAGGAAAGCGTAGCGTAATGCCTGTTTTTCCTTTGCATGCATCCAGGGCTGCACGCACAGCTTTCATAACGTCTTTTCGGCTGTCGGGAGCACCGCCGAAATCAACAATGTTCAGCACTTTTTGCGAGTGTGCTGTGATGAAACTCATGCAGCACCAGCATAAAATAAGATATTTCAATCCTGTGGTCATCTTTTCATACTTGCATTTCATGTTTGCAAAGGTAATCACAAAAATGCTGAGGAAAAAATATAACGGGAAGTATTTCCATATTACTATAAATTAGTATCTTTGCACGCCGATTATTATCAATGGGGACGAAAGTTCCCGTTAATGCCATCAAAGAGCATCGTTTTTGGCCGAACATGCTTGGAGAGCATTGAAACAACGTTTTTAGTAGTATACAAATTAAAGTTTTAAAAGTGAACACATTAAGTTACAAGACCATCTCCGTTAACAAGGAAACGGCACAAAAAGAATGGGTGGTAGTAGATGCTACCGACCAAGTGCTTGGTCGTCTTTGCTCGAAAGTAGCAAAGTTGCTGCGTGGAAAGTACAAACCCACATTTACTCCGCATGTTGACTGTGGTGATAATGTGATTATCATCAATGCCGAAAAAGTCAAACTGACCGGTAACAAATGGACAGATCGCATCTATCTGCGCTATACAGGCTATCCCGGCGGACAGCGCGAATCAACTCCTGCATCAATCATGGCAAAGCCGAATGGCGCAGATCGCTTGTTGAGAAGAGTAGTGAAGGGCATGCTTCCCAAAAACAAATTGGGCGCACAGTTGCTGGATAACTTATACATCTATGCAGGAGGCGAGCATAAGCATGAGGCTCAAAGCCCAAAAACAATTGATATTAATCAGTATAAATAAACAGACATGGAAATAGTTAATGCATTAGGCAGGCGCAAGAGCGCTGTTGCACGTGTCTATGTTACGGAAGGTAACGGCAAAATCACAGTAAACAAGAAAGACATCAACGAATATTTTCCTTCACCTATTCTCCAGTATGTTGTAAAACAGCCATTGGAGACATTGGGCGTTGCAGAAAAATATGATATCAAGCTCAACATCTTCGGCGGTGGTTTTACCGGCCAGTCGCAAGCTGCCCGCTTGGCAATAGCTCGCGCATTGGTAAAGATTAATGCCGAGGACAAGAGTGCATTGCGTGCACAAGGCTTCATGACGCGCGACAGCCGTGAGGTTGAACGTAAGAAGCCGGGACGTCCCAAGGCACGTCGCAGATTCCAGTTCAGCAAACGTTAATCTTCTCTGGATTGGAAGTTACCGTTTAGCATCTAAACTTTCAAGATTCCATATATATATAATGTATAGTGTGCGACTACTTGAAGGTTGGTTCATTAAAACAAAAAAGAAAGTAAACGATTTAATTTAATTAGAATGTCAAGAACAAATTTCGACCAGTTACTTGAAGCCGGCTGCCACTTTGGCCATTTAAAAAGAAAGTGGAACCCGGCAATGGCTCCTTATATCTTTATGGAGCGCAATGGAATTCATATTTTAGATTTGCACAAGACCGTTGCCAAGATTGATGAGGCAGCTGAGGCTTTGAAGCAAATCGCCAAATCAGGAAAGAAAATCCTGTTTGTAGCTACTAAAAAACAAGCAAAGGAAATTGTTGCCCAAAAGGCAGCATCGGTAAATATGCCTTACGTAACAGAGCGCTGGCCGGGTGGCATGTTGACAAACTTTACGACAATTCGTAAGGCAGTCAAGAAGATGGCCAACATCGACAAGCTTACACAAGACGGTACATATGCCAATCTTTCGAAGCGTGAAATTCTGCAAATCAGCCGTCAGCGTGCAAAGTTGGAGAAGAACCTCGGCTCTATTGCCGACCTGACCCGTCTGCCGTCTGCCTTGTTTGTCATTGATGTTTACAAGGAAAAGATTGCTGTTCATGAGGCCAATCGTTTGGGTATTCCGGTATTTGGTATTGTTGATACCAACTCGGATCCGCGCAACATTGATTTCGTGATTCCTGCCAACGATGATGCCACAAAGAGCATTGAGGTGATTTTGGATGCATGCTGTGCAGCCATTGCCGAAGGTTTGGAAGAGCGCAAGGTTGAAAAGGCCGATGCGGCAGCTGCAGAAGCTCAGGCTGAGGAAGGCGAGGCTGAGGCTAAGCCCCATCGTCGCCGCAACCAGCGTGCCCGCGTTGAGAAAAACGAAGCAGCACCGGCCGAAGCTGCCGAAGCTGCTGAGACCGAGGCTCCGGCTGAGAATGCAACAGAAACAAATAACTAAAATCAATAGAAAACTATGGCAGTTTCCATATCAGATATTACAAAACTCCGCAAGTTGACCGGTGCGGGTCTGGCTGATTGCAAGAAAGCTTTGGAAGCCACTGAGGGTGATATAGAGAAAGCAATCGAAGTGATTCGCGAAAAAGGTCAGGCAGTTGCTGCAAAGCGTTCTGACCGCGAAGCATCCGAGGGCTGTGTGATTACGAAAGCCGAAAACGGTTTTGGTGCCATTATTGCCTTGAAGTGTGAGACAGACTTCGTTGCCAACAATGCCGATTTTGTTAAGTTGGCACAAAGCATTCTTGACTTGGCTGTTGCCAACAAGTGCAAGACCTTGGACGAGGTCAAGGCTCTTAAGTTGGGCGATGTCACCGTTGAGCAGGCTATTGTTGACCGCAGCGGTATCACAGGTGAGAAGATGGAGCTTGATGGTTATATGACTATCGAAGGTGACAATATCTCTGTATACAACCATCAGAATAAGAATACTCTTTGCACGATGGTTAACCTGAGCAAGGCCGTTCCGGCTGAGTATGGTCACGGTGTAGCCATGCAGGTGGCTGCAATGAATCCGGTTGCACTCAACGAAGACAGTGTTCCGCAGGATGTAAAGGACAACGAATACAAGATAGCTGTTCAGAAGACCAAGGAAGAACAGGTGGAGAAGGCTGTGCAGAATGCATTGAAGAAGGCCGGATTCAACTTGTACATTGCCGAAAACGAGGAACATCTTGCCGAAGGAATCCAGAAGAAGATGATTACCGAAGAGCAGGCTGATGAGATTCGCAAGATAAAGAAAGAGACAGCAGAGCAAAAGGCTGCCAATCTTCCCGAGCAGATGATTCAGAACATTGCCAACGGACGTATGAACAAGTTCTACAAGGAATCATGCCTGTTGAACCAGGATTACATCATGGATTCGTCGAAGACGGTTGCCGCATTCCTGAAAGAAGCTGACAAGGATTGTACAGTAACCGATTTCAAACGTTTCACATTGCGCTCTGAATAAAGCAACATTTGATTTGTACATATAAAGGAAGCCGCTTTGGATTATGCCAAGGCGGCTTCTTTTGGCGGCATGTGCAGCTGTGGCAGATACGTTTGTTTGCATGGCTTGGCTGCTTTTTGCGAGCAGAAGTATGCCGGTGTTGGCTGCCTTGCTGAGCATATGAGCGGTGTCATATTATGCTAACGTGGGACACTTGGAAGGATATTCCGGGTGTCCCACGTTGGCATTTTTGCTGTGCCGGTTGTCAAGGCACGGCAATCATGACTGACTGTCCTTTCGATTTAACGACATAAAGGCCGCTTTCCACTGTGGCAGTGTTGCATTTGCTGCCAATGAGCCGTCCGAGCATGTCGTAGATATCTATGCTGCTGCCGTCGGTGGTTGCAATCCGTTTGTTCTTTACTGTTAGGATTTTATGAAGGTTGTTTGTCTCATCGTTTGCCAGTGATCTGATGCCCGTATATATGTCTTTGGCATCTCCGATGATGTTGGTGAATTGTTCCCATCCGTTTACTGCTTCGGCATAGGCATCGCGGCTGCCGGCAGGCACATGCAGTGTGGCCGATTCAAGGGGTACGTTCCAGAAGACATCGTTGCCGAGGGCCGGTGGTGTTTGTCCGAGGATGGTGATGCTTTCCAGTGTATTGCAGTCGGAGAAGGCTTCGTCACAGATGGTCTTTACTGTGGCGGGAATGGTTATGTCGAGCAGGTGTTTGCTGTTTCTAAATCCGGGGCTTTCGATGGCCGTGATTCCGTTGGGCAGTATGAGGCTCTTCAGGTTTGGCATGCTGTTGAGTGTCCAATACGACCTTGGTTCTTTGGTAAAGGTGGCATTGCTGAAGTCGGCATTGAGCACAATGTAGGCAGTGCTGCGTGCAGCCGAAATGTCATTGTGATTTACATTGCCGCTGACCACGAGTTGTTCTATGAGTTTGTTTTCATAGTTGCTTTCCATGAAGTCTCTGAAGCTTCCCGGTTTGTCTACATGCAGATGCAGCTTCAGTGGGCTTTCGGTCTCCGGTTCTATACCGAACAGTCCTGCTTGATCGAGGTTGTAGGCTACGTTACTGTCGGTGATTTTACCAAGTGCGTAGTATCCGTTACTATTGCCACCCCAGCCCCAATTGAAGGAAAACATGTCTTCGCCTTTGTATCCATCGATGACAAAGGCATGACCTCCACCGCTTTTTTCGTTGGTGGCTCTATAGATGATGGGGCGATTATTGTCGATTTCATTGCGCAGCATGCTTTTCCACTCTGCATCGCTGTATGAGTCTGCCCTTAGTAGTTTTGCATTTAAGGAGTATTTGAAATAGATTTTCAATGCATATTCTATTGCATCAAGGGTTGTACCACTTCCGTCTGTTCCGTATTTCATGTCTGTTGCTATGCCTAAGTCGGCCATGAGTTTTGCCACATCGTCGAATTGGCTGTTGGTTCCATTTGCTTCTGTTGGCATGTTGTTCCATGCGTAGTGCCTGAAAAAGTCGGCTTCCAATATGCCTCCTGCATAGTTACTTAGGTATCTGTTCCTGGACATGCCTACAGCAGGATGCTTGTGATACCTCATGACTATACCCATAGCTGTTGCTGCGCAGCCGGTGTAAGTATTCTTGGGCGTGTATTGGGCAAATACACCTGTTTGAGCCCATTTGGCGGTTTGCAGTTGTTTTTCTCCCACAGCAGCCCTTGTCTGTGGTGCCTTGTAGGCTGCGATGTTGCCGCCGGCGGCCTGGAGGGCCGTTATCTGCCGGCTGTAGTTGTCGAGCATGGCTTTCAGTCCGTCGGGAATGTTCTGTTCGTCAAATGTGCCTTCTGTGGAATATCCGAGCACTGTTTTGGCTGCATCGTCGCCGGCAATGATGACAAAGCCTTTCTCTTCGTCGTTGAAGATGTAGTAGGGTGCCGTCTGGCTTGCTACGGCTTTAGCCCGCAGCTGCCGGGTCTGTCCGGTCTGCTTGTTCCAAAATCCGGCGGCTTTCTGCCGTGCCTGTTCAAGGGTGATTTGCCGTGCGTCAAGCTTCATGCCTGTAGCCGAAGTCATAAGCACCAACGCTAATGTCAGGAGTCTTTCGTAGGTCATGGTGATAAAATCAAATTATACAATATCAGACTTCAAAGTTACGTATTTTTGTTTGATTGGCATGCTCGTTGTCGTTGAAATAATATTGTGAGTGAGATTTTTGCATTTTAGGGCTCTTGTGTAACAGGTTTGTAATAATGTGTTGGTAACTTTGCGGCAAAATCAATATGTACTCAAGATGGAGACTTTTTATTTAGTTGTAGTTGCATTCCTATTGTTTTTGGCTGTGTTCGACATGTTCGTGGGTGTGTCCAACGATGCCGTGAATTTTCTTTCGTCGGCTGTAGGCTCCAAGGCTGCTACGTTTCGCACGGTGCTTGTAATTGCCGCAGTGGGCATTCTGGTAGGAACGGCAACGAGCAGTGGCATGATGGACATTGCGCGCCACGGGGTTCTGCGTCCTCAGAACTACATGTTCAGCGAAGTGATGTGTATATTTCTTGCCGTCGTCTGTGCCGATATATTGATTCTGGACATTTTCAATTCGTTGGGGCTTCCCACGAGTACCACGGTGTCGATGGTATTCGAACTCTTCGGAGGTGCGTCGGCCATGGCCGTCATCAAACTGGCACACGACACTACGGGTCTTTTCTCCTATGCCGACTATATCAACACTGAGAAGGTGCTTTCCGTGATAATGGCCATCTTTGTATCGGTGGCCATAGCCTTCGTTGTGGGCTTAGTGGTGATGTGGATAAGCCGGGTTGTGTTCACCTTCCATTACGAGAAGCACATGAAGTGGACTATAGGCATATTCGGAGGTGTCTCCATTACGTCGATTGCTTATTTCCTGATTACAAAGGGCTTTGGGCAGGCCTCGTTCATGACGGCCGACGTAAAGGAGTGGCTGGCCCAGAACAGCGCGCATGTGCTTCTGGTGTCGTTCATCTTCTTTACTGCCTTGACGCAGGTGCTGTCGTGGCTGAAAGTGAATGTCTTTAAACTGATAGTGCTGTTCGGAACCTTTTCATTGGCGATGGCATTTGCCGGTAATGACCTGGTCAACTTTATAGGGGTCTCACTCGCAGGTCTGTCATCTATGGAGGATATGATGGCTAACGGCCAGCATAATTATGATACATTTGCCATGACCTCTCTGGCCGAGTCGGCACGTGTACCCATCTATTATCTCATTGGTGCGGGCGTCATTATGATTATTTCGCTGTTTGTCTCCAAGAAGGCCAAGAAGGTGATTAGCACCTCGGTCAATCTGGCCAAGCAGAACGAGGGTGACGAGATTTTCAGCAGTTCCCGCATAGCCCGTCGCCTTGTGCGTATGGTGGGTAACTCTGCGGCAACAGTGCTTCATTATGTTCCCTCAGGAGTGAAGCAGTGGATCAACGGCCGTTTTACACCCCGTACCGACGGTGCCACGGTCGATCTTGCCTTCGACCTTGTGAGGGCCTCTGTCAATCTGGTGCTTTCGGGCCTGCTCATCGTCATCGGAACTACGTTGAAGCTTCCGCTCTCGACTACCTATGTGGCCTTCATGGTGGCCATGGGTAGTTCGCTGGCCGACCGTGCCTGGGGACGCGAGAGTGCCGTATATCGCATCACGGGTGTCATATCTGTCATAGGCGGATGGTTCATTACGGCGGGTGCAGCCTTTATCACCTGTTTCGTCATTACCATGCTGATGCACTATGGAGGTCCCGTTGCCATGGGAGCAATCGTTGTGTTGGTCATCATCATTCTGGTGAGAAACAACATGAAATATAAGGACAAGGAAGAGACCGATGCCGGTGACAAGCTGTTCCAAAAGATAATAGCCTCCAAGTCGGATGAGGAGGTGCTCGACCTGCTCAATCGCCATATCGCCATGACCCACAGTGCCATCCTTGACTACACCCACAATTGTTTCTATCAGATAACCGACGGATTGATGGCCGAGAATATCAGAGAGCTCCGCAAGGCCACCGGCTCAATCAATGATGAAAAGAGCAATTGGCAGAAGGCCAGGCAAAAGGAGTTGGTGGGTATGCGCAAGCTGAGCTATGACGATGCTGTGCAGAAAAACACATGGTTTCACCTTGCGGCCAACAGCATCACTGAGATATTCTATTGCCTCAAACGCATGAGCGATCCGTGTCTGGAGCATGTCGACAACTATTTCAATCCACTGCCTCAGACATGCAAACAGCAGTATCTGCCGGTGCGCGATGAAGTGGTCGAGATGTTTGCCAAGGCAAGCGAGATAGTACGTACCGGCGAATACAGCCAGATAGATGCACTCCTCGCAGAGGGCAATTCACTGAAGAGCCGCATCTCGGATATGCGTCACACCGAGCAGGATCAGTTTAATCAGGAAGGCACCAATATCCGTCTGCACTTCCTTTATCTCAATACTTTACAGGAAACCCAGGAGCTTGTCAGTGCACTCCGTCACTTGTTGCGTGCCACCAAGCGTTTCCATCTGGGCGAATAGCCTGGGCATTGCAATTGCAGGTGCCGCAGGTTGAAGGTAGTGACATGTATAGAAACAACGTGTTTCCTGTACATGTCACTACCTGTTTCCTGTACATGTCACTACCTGTTTCCTGTACATGACACAACGTGTTTCCTGTACATGACACAACGTGTTTCCTGTACATGTCACTACTTGTTTCCTGTACATGTCACTACTTGTTTCATGTACATGAAACACATCGCAATGTGCTATTTGTGCAGCCAACGTTGGCCAAGCCGTCTGCGCACGGGTGTATCATACCACCTGAGACATCCGTAGGCCAGCAATATGCAGCCCGCGAGCAGCGTGGCTGCAACCGGCAGAGTCTGCATAAAGCCGAGACCGTTGTTGGTGAAATAAGCTATGTAAAGATAGATAAAGGGATAGTGAATCATGTAGAGGGGAAACGATATGTCTCCGCAGAAAGTGCAGATGCGTGTGCTTGCCTTGTCGGTGGTGGTGCCCGAAGCTGCCAGGCATATCACGACAGGAAATACCAGGGCAATGCATAAAAAGTCGTAGAGCCCGTTCATCCAAGCCTCGTGTCCGCCGCCGAGACGCGGCATGGTAAAGACGGCGGCCAGTATGGCCGTGCATATCCAGAAGGCACCTCTCACCGGCACCTTATGCAGGTTGCGCGAAAGCAGGAGCCCCATTGAGAAGGCAAACATCACTTTCAGCATGCCGAAAGGAAAGTTGGCACCGGCAAAGGAAAAGCCATAACACACGTCACCATAGCGGATGGCAAAGCCACACAGTCCGATGCCTGCCATTGCGGTCCACAGGATGAGGGCCTTCGTGCGCAGTCGGCGGATGAAGAGGGCATAGGCAATATAGGCTGCATATTCGAAAAACAACGACCATGCCGGGCCGTTGAGGGGATACATCTCTCCGTAGCCGCGGATGTCGCAGGCCGTGACGGCAGGCACCATACAGCAGCCGAGCAGGGTGAGCAGGGCAAGTTTCCATACAGGTGTTTCGGCTATCATGGGAACGGCTTCGCAGCTGCCCGCATAGAAGCAGGCGGCACCTATGAGTGTGCCCATTACAGCCATGGGCTGCAATCTGATGATGCGGCGCCTGAAAAAGTCGCCGACCGTCATCTTCCGGCTATACAGACGGTCGTCGTAGGCATAGCCGATGACAAACCCCGACAGCATAAAGAAGAAGTCAACGGCCAGGTAGCCGTGACCCATGACGTAGGAGGCCCTCACTTCGCCCGTGGCATCAACGGTCACGGTGATGGCGAATCCTTCAAGGATATGGAATATGACTACAAGCAGAGCTGCCATGCCGCGCAGCCCGTCGAGCAGGTGATAGTGGGGCTTGGTGTCGGCAAAAGCCGTGGCTGAAAGGTAATTCATAGGGGTGAAGTTAGGTGTGAATGGGTGTGTTTATCGTGCCAGCGAGAACTTCATGCTCACGCCGAAATCTTGCGTGGTGGTGGGGTAGGCCGATGAGGTGAGCAGTGGCGTGGTGGTCTGCCTGTCGAAATAGGCACTCAGTGTGAGCAGTTTGGACAGTGTATAGTCGGCCATCAGAGAGAGCTTGAAGGCCTTGTTGCCGCTCGTGGCCTGCGAAAGCTGTGTCACGATGTTGCGGTTCACGGCACTCTGATTGCGCAGGGAGATGTCCATACGTATGTTGAGCGGATTGCTCATGCCGGTCTCCGCAGGTGTCTCGGCCTCTTGTTCCTTGTTGCCGTTGCGGGCGTTCTTGGCACGGTTGTTGGTGATTTTGCGCCGTTTGGGCGTACCGAAAATCTTCAGGTCATTGATTTTGTAACCCAGGCCAATAACCATATCGTTCGACAAAGCCTCGGTGAGCTGCTGCGAAGTCATGCTGAGCGTAAGCACGCGTGTGCGGTTATACTTGAATGAGGCCGTGAGGTTGTTGTTGAACGTCATGCTGATGCCGCAGAACGGCGAGAAAGCTTCGTTGATACTCACCGTCGATATGTCGAACATGCTCGACGGCACAGGCTGGCCCGTAGCCGTATTGTTGATGAATCCCATGTCGCCCATGTAGCTCATGTAGCTACTGAACGTGTTGTAAGAGCCCACGGCATAGACACTCTTGTAGGCATGCTCAAGGGTGACGCTCTTGAAATTGCGTCTGAACCATCCTATACGCATCAGCCCTCCGTAGCTCACATTCCAGTTGGGCAGCATTCGTGTGATGCTCGGAAATATGTCCAGGGAAGAGTTTTCGTTGCCTCCACAATAGGCAGCAAGAAATGCAGGGATCATCACGTCGGATGAGTAGGGATCGACGGTGCCGTTAGCCGGATCGAACGTCTTACCTGCCAAGGATGTTCCGGCCGGATATGGCACATCTTTATATCGGGCCTCAAGGCGGTCGCGGAATGTGCCCAGATAGCTGATGAAGCGTTTGAAGGCTTTGCTCTGATAGCCGTTGTCGGCATTGCCGGTGCCTTCCAGGGCAGAGCGGATGCTGATGGTAGTCATTGTAAAGGCTCCCGACTGGGTTACGGGGCTCCCCTCATACATATACAGGATGCTGCGTGCCTTGTTTTGCGTGCGGTTGGCCGTGAGGTCAATCTTCAAGCCCTCTATAGGTTCGAGGGTCGCAGACATCTGAAGGTTGCGGCTGAGGTTGGTGGTTGCAGGCGAAGATGTGCTGTCTGACAGCCATCCGCGACTGCGGGCTTTCTCGATATATCCGTCACCCGTGAGTCCGAAAGCAAAGTCAAGACCCGGAGACAGACCGGAACGGCTGTTCTGACCAAAGAAATCGCCGACGTTGGGCATAAAGCCCGGAAGCGACATGTTGTAGTTGTCGGTATAGCTGATATTAAAACTCCTGAGCATCATGGCCGTACGTGCAGCATAGCGGGCTATCTTATACCAAGCCCCTTCTTCGCCGGGTTTAACGGCACGCACCGTGATTTTTATCTTTGCGGTGTCCTTGCTGAGAATCTCGATGTTGTTCAGGTTTTTCACCTTGTAGCGTAGGGGATAACGCTTGCCGTCGCGACGAATGGCCGTGACACGCACCTTACGTGACTTCTGGCCGTGGCTGACGCTGAATGTCGAATCCTTGAACAGTTGAATCTCTTTCTCAAAGAACTTTTTCTCCTTCTTCTTGTCTTTGTCCTTGTCGTCCTTCTTGGTGGAGCCTCCGCGATGTAGGGCAAAATACCTGTTGGTCTCCTTAAGGAAAGGCACTTTGTTGTAGAGGCTTTCCAGGTTAAAGCGACCGTTGAGCTTGATGTTTCGCGAGTTGTCAATCGTGTTGCCCATAGGCGAGGTGTGGTTGGCCAGCACAGCACCGCGGTTCCAATTGTAGGCTGCATCATAGGAAGCGTCAAGGTTGACCCATTCGAATATGGGGATTTTGTTGATGGGCAGCTTCCACGAAGCGTTGAAAGACTGCTGGTAGCGCAGCGGAGTTCCGAAATGCTGTATGCTGTGCCATACGGAATCCTTCCACGCTGTGTATTGGTCGGGATAGAGCTGTTTGTTGATGGGTGTGTAGGGCTCCTGTATCTCTGCGTTGGTTCCCGTTTGCAGGCTCGCGTGGATGTTGTTGGTGATGTCCCAAGTGAGCGACAGCGAACGGTTCCACAAGAAGTCGCTCGACCATGTAAGCGGCAGAGAAGTGTTTGAGAGGTTCTGCATGTCGCGTTCCTGCAGCTCATAGTAGGTGCGGGTAATGTCAGACATGAGGCTCAATGATTGCGGCAGGAAGTTGATTTTCTCGTCTTTCAGAATCTTCCACCAAGGCGATTTGCTCTTGATGCCCTTAAAGGGCTCCAGCGGCTTGTAGACGGGCGAATAGTCGTAGCCTGCGTTGAAACGCCATGTATCGTTCTTCTCCCAGGCCGTAGTTTCGCCGGCCGTGTACTTGTGGCTATGGGCATAGCTGAGCGAGAAGTTGGCAGGGTCCCATGGCATAGGGTGGTTTTTGGTGGCAATATCTACACGCAGGTTGCTGAGAGAAAAGTTACGGTCGATGCTGGTAGTCGTCGTGATGTCTTCCAGGGAATCGCGCTCATGCTTTGTAGATAAGGCATCGAGCGCATCATTCAGCCGCATGTCGGTGTCCAAAGGATTGTATTTGGGCGCTGTCTTGCGGCGGTTGTACGAGTAGTAGAGTGGTGCTGTTATCTTGGCTTTCTCCGGGAAGAGCTTGCCCAATTGTACGTTGGTGGTGATGCTGTATTCGTAAAGATTGCTGTTACGCCTTTCATTGATGCCCTGCTCCAAGCCACCGAAGCCGCTTGTCTCTATATGCCCCGTCATGGCCAATGTGGCCAGATCGGACAGTTGCATGTCAAGCTTTGCACGTGCAGCCCAGCCACCTTCATCGGTATAGTCTTGCAGACGGAGCTCGTTGACCCATACTTCCACACTTTTCACCGAGCGGGCATTGTTGCGCACACCAATCATCATGGTGCGTATCTCTCCTATGGATGGATTGCCCATCACCGTGATTTTGTTGTTCGGACGGTCGGCATCATATTCCGAATAGGCAGTGGTGTATGAGGCCAGTCCCAAAGACTTCTGCTTGTTGCGATTCTTTTTGGTGGCAGTGAAAACCGACAGGTCGATGTCGAGCATGTTGTCTTCGGGCCATACGGCCTTGCAGTCTGCCAGTGTATAGGTGTCGTACCATTTGGCCGGAGTTACCTTAAGTGGAATCTCATATTCGTAGTAGTTGTTCTTGTAGTCCGAGCCAAAACGGATGAAGACACTGGTTTCGTCGCTCTTGAGTGAGGCGTCATTGGTCAGCGCATTGGCATGGGCAAACATCTGAATGTGCTTATATTGGCGCAAGTCGAGGCTCGTCTTCTTGTAGACGGCACGGGCATCTCCGGGTGCAAGGTCCTTGACCGTGATGTTGAGTGCCTGCTCATTGTTCTCGCGTAACTGGCTGCCTGCTCTGTCGACATCGCGTGAGACACCCGGCGGTAATACATAGTTGACAGGCGTCTTGTTGTTGTTTTCTTCAAGACTGACGGCCGATACTTCCAGCCTGCCCGTGGCATTTTGTGATGCGTTGCCGCTCAACGATTGCTTGTAGCTGCGCCATACGCCCCTAACCAGTTCCAAAGTGCCGAAGCGCAAGACAATGGGCTGTGAGAAATTGGTGAGGAACATGCGCATGAAACGTATGCTCGAGAAATCGTTGATGTTGCCTTCTCTCTTTTGATATTCGCGCAGGGGAATCCTGTACAGATACCAGTTTACCGTGGGCTTTTGGCCGTTGCGCAGGGTCACTACCGCCTGACGACGGTCTACAATGTAGCCGGTGCCCACATTCATGCTGTCGGGACTCAGGTGAATGCGATACTGATAATAGTTGTTATACTCGTTGAGGGTATAGTCCTTGTTGATGTCTTCGGCATCGGGTGTAGTCTTGTAGGCAGTGCTGTAGCGTTCGGGCGAATTTTCAGAATCTACCGAGTTTCCTTCAGGATTATTGATTCTCATGTAGCGTTGCAGGATAGGTGTGCGTTGCGCATCATAGTCAGAACCGCGGTAATAGTGGTAGTCGTCACCCGCAGGGTCGGCGGCAATGGAATCGTAAACCGCGGGGTCTACCTTGCTGCGGATTTGTTCCAAGTAGTTGACATATGTAGGGAACTGCAGCTCTTCTGCACTGGAGAGGCCGTTCAAACCTATGTCTTGTCTGGCACGGGCTCCTGAGCTTGTATTGAACGCATAGGTAACTGTTGACTGCGTAGGTATATAGCCCCATACGCCTTTCTTGTATTGGGTGGTGTCACCGTTGAGCGGCATTCCACTCTCATAAAACTTGTTTCCGTCCTTGAGAATATCCTCACTGATGTCGCCAAGGTTAATGTAGAAGTCGCCGCTGAAGTCACCTGCTTGCTCCCGTGTATAGATAAAAGGATCCATCATCCAGAACTCAATGTATTCGATATTGGCGGTTTCGAAATCGATGCATCCGTTATCTATGGCGCGCATCATTCCGCCCCAATGGTCGCGTGGGTGATTGAGCTTGCCGCGTGCATTCAGGTCGGGGTTAAGATTGTATGGGCCTCGCTCCTCGGGATAATAGGCAAGGTTAAGCACATCGAGAGTGGTCGATTCACCGACTGTCAGTTCTCTGTTGGGAAAAAGCTCGGCACGCGACACTTCACGTACGTAGTGGTTGGACAGCTGTTCCAAATCGCTTTTGATGTGACTCGGTGTCAGTGAAGAGCTGCGACGGGTGAAAAGAGGGTCAATCTTGTACCAGCTCAAGAGCGATCTGTTGAATCCGTATTCTATGTTGTTGCTCAGCGTGGCCTCCTTGAACATGAGAGGTGTACTACTGATAGACCACTCCGAAGGTGTACTTATGTCTATTGGTTGCTTTGTATCCTCGAAGTCGTCAAGATAAGATGCATTGCTTTGGCTTTGATTGTTCTTGCCGGTGATGAGCTTGGCAAACTCAGCCGAGAAGTTGATCTGCGACGGTTCGGTGGCATGTATGAATGGCAGCTTGTCGAGCATGTCGGTAAGCCATTGGCTCTTTTGCTTCCATGACACGTTCAGCCCCAACATCGTATTGTTCAGTGGCTCATTGCCCATCGCCACCTTAGTGGTGAGTGATTGCTCTTTCAAGTGAAGCAGGGTACCGCCTATTTGGAAGTTCTTTGTAAAGTCGTATTCCCAGTTCAGTCCGAGCATGGTTTTGCGCTCAAAGGATTCGGCGGTGCTTTCCAAGCTGACGTTTACTGGCGTTCCCGCATCAAGGATGCTTTGGTTCAAAATGGTGACTTCACCTGTAGCATAATTGACGCTGTAGTCACTGTTTTCCATCAATGTGACGCCTCCGGCAGTCACAACAACGGAACCGCGAGGCACATTCATTGCTCCCAGCGAAATGACATTGCCCGATGTGGCCTTGTATTGTCCCGTCAGTATATACTTGTTCTTCTCTACGATTTGTTGGGCAATGGTGCGTGTAGAGTCGTAAAGTTCTTGAAATTCGTATTTTTCGGCAATGACCTTGTCGCCCAATGCTTTTTCAAGATAGCTGCCGAAAGGCTCAACGGAAGGCAGGTAGACTCGTCCTTGAGTGCGGTCGATGGTATAACCTTCTACAAAGTCAAAGTATCCGTTGGGATTGGCGTTCATCTTGTTGTCAAGACGATCCATGCCTAAAAGACGCAGCAACGGCTGGTTCTTAAAGCGTTCTTCTGGCAGATAGCTGAGATATACGCCTGTTGTGTCACTCAGATATTTTACATCCAATCTGAAATTGGCTTGTTCAATCGATGTGGCTCCCAAAGAATAGACGTTCTTCATCATGAGCTTCCAGTTTCTCATGGCAGGAGTGTTGGTCGCATTCTTTAAGGCTTTTACATACAGGCAGCTCTTGTTATCGGTTTGGTCGGTTGAAAACTCTCCGACTTGATAAGTCTTTCCCATATAGGTATATTCGTAGGCAACGGCAAGCACTTGGTCGGTTTGAAGGGCCGTTCTCAGTGAAATATAGCCCAAACTCTTGTTGACGGTGTATTCTGATGTGTTTAGTTTTCGGGCACTTTCCAGCTTTTCATAGTCCATGCCGCCTTTGAAACCGTTGATGGCTTCAAGAGCTGTTGCTGCAGTGTTGATATTACGTGCGTCTGGATATTGCGTGTTGATGGTAGTGTAAAGGTCATTTGAAGAGTTGGCAGGCTCTTTTCCTCCGGTGGCATGCCACAGAGAGTTCAGTACATCATGCTCTCCCAAGTCTTCAAAGGCCACGATATTGCGTGTGTTGGTGGTAGTTCCGTTCTTGTTGGTTACCCAGACTTCAATGCGGTTGATGGTAATGCCGCTGTGGATATTTGGCAAGCCTTGCATCCATCTGTCGTAATTGTCGCGGAAGTAATAGGCAAGGAAAAAGTGGCGGTTAGCTTCATAATTGTCGGTTTGTATTTCAAACGTCGTCAGTTGTGTACCGCCGCGTGATGATACTGATTTGGAAACTGATTTCTTTTGTGATGCTACGGCCTGCAGTTTCAGCTTCCCGAATTGTAAGTCCGTGCGTACACCGAATAGAGAACTGGCACCTTGAATAAGGCTGTTATTGGTGGGCATGGAAATGTTTCCGCCTTCAATGAGCTTTACAATTTCATCTTCTTTTCCTTCATACTGCAGCTTTAAGTTCTTGGAGTCAAAGTCAAAAGTCGATTCTGTATTATAGTTCAAGTTCAAATCCATCTTGTCTCCGATTTTTCCTTGCAGGCTCAGGTTGAGCTTTTCATCAAAGTCGAAGCCAAAAGTCTTGCGTTGCCTAATGGGCAGACTCGGATTGTCGATGCTTCTCATGTTAGCTCCGATTTTCAACTCGGCACTTCCTTGCGTCTTGATTTGCACACCACCCGGGCCGAAAATCTTTTCTGCCGGCCCTAAGTCAAACTGCATATCGGTAAAATCAAAAGCTTTCTTGTTACGGTTCTGATACTCTTCGGCATTTTTCTTACGGTAGTAAGCTCTCATTGATTTGCGCAGGCTCCATTTGTTATACTCGTCCTTGCTCATCAGGAATGGAGTATTTAGGTAATTATCTCCAATTTTCGTACCTATAGCGTAGCCATCCTTTTTTTCATTGTATTCAGCTTCAGTCTTTAAATTATCCGGGTCTCTCAAGTCACCCATGCGTTGGTCTAAGTCTTTTTGGTCTATAGGCGCGGTCCTTTTTATGCCGTAGCGTGTTGTGTCATCTTGTTGTACAGTTGGCCCTGCTTTCTGTGTTGGCAAGTTGGCAGATACGATGCTTCCTACGGTCATGCCAATCCATATCAGGATAGGGACAATCGTTGTAGGGCTGAAATGTGCAAAGAGTCTTTTATGCAACATCGTTTGCTGTCATTGGATATGTTGTTCCAGTTACAAGATTTTGAGGGCTTGTTTTACGATGGTTTCTACAGGTGTTGACGGATCTTTTTCCAATATTTTCAGTACGGCCTTCTTTGATGGAGCTGGCGCAAATCCAAGCATAGTTAATGCTTCTATGGCTTCGTCTCTGTTTGTGGCCTCGGCAGTGTTGATGATTGAACCTATATGTTGGCTACCTTCAGTATAGGATGATGTTGGCAGCTTGTCTTTTAGCTCAACGATGACACGTTGCGCTGTCTTTAGTCCAACACCTTTAACACTCTTAAGTGTGCGCTCATCTCCATTAGTAATGATGGCTGCGAGTTCGGCAGGGCTGAATGACGATTGCATCATGCGTGCTGTATTTCCGCCAATGCCACTGACAGTGATGAGTAGCAGAAACAGCTCTCTTTCTTCTTTTGAACAGAAACCGTAAAGAGTCCATTGGTCTTCGCGGATTTGTTCGTAGATGTAAAGCTTTATCTCTTTTTTCCCCTGAATGGCTGAAAATGTATGGAGTGAGATGTTGAGGGCATAGCCTATTCCGTTGGTTTCTATCACGGCCAATGCAGGTGTCAGTTCAGAGAGAAAACCTTTTATGTAGTCTATCATTTTTTGCTGTGTATATAATCTATAAAACGTTCGCCAGGCCTGATTATTGTATTTCAAACCTTGTTTTTATAGAGACTTCAAAGGTCGGCTTGACGATAGTTGCTTAAGATTTCTTCCAAATGAGATAACAAGGCTTCCCGCCCTAATCTTTTTGTAGAGCTTACAGTGTAGTGGGGTGGAAGTTCTTCCCATGTGTCTTTCAGGGTATCAAGAATTTTATTTACACTTTTAGGGAAGCTTCCTTTGCGCGATTTGTCACTCTTAGTGAATACCAAGGTAAATGGAACGCTGTTTTCGCCCAGCCATTGAATAAAATCCAAATCTATCTGTTGCGGAGACAAATTGCCATCAATAAGCACAAATAAGTTGCACATGTTGTCTCGTCCGGAAATATAACCTTGTATCATGTGCTTGAATCGTTGCTGAGTGGCCTTGCTGCGTTTGGCATATCCATAACCGGGAAGGTCTACCAAATACCATTCGTCGTTGATAAGGAAATGATTGATTAAACAGGTCTTGCCGGGTGTCATGGATGTTTGTGCCAAGCGTGAATTCCCTGTAAGCATATTGATTAAACTGCTTTTCCCTACATTGCTACGTCCGATGAACGCAAATTCAGGTAAATCACCGGTTGGGCATTGAGACAAATTCGCGCTGCTTTTCATGAATGCGGCTTTGTTGATGACTATCATCGCTTCCTTTTTTATTATGAGATTTTGAATATGCAAAGTTACTTCTATTATAATGAATAAGGGGGATACTTTTTATGAAATCAAAAACGCTTGACTATAACAATGTGTATAATCAAGCGTTTCGAGTAAAACTAGCGGTGCGTACGGGACTCGAACCCGTGACCTCCTGCGTGACAGGCAGGCATTCTAACCGGCTGAACTAACGCACCAAGTTGTTTCTAATGGCGTTTTCTCTCAAACGCGGTGCAAAGGTATGAACATTTTTCTTTCCATCCAAATTTTCGGGTAATTATTTTGCAAATATTTTTTGGAATATGATGGTGTCAGTATAAGTGTTGCCAATGTACAGCCAATCCTTTAGCAAGCATGTTTGTTGGTAACCTGCTCGTAAAAAAAGTTTTATGGAAGCATCGTTTGAAGTGCTGACATATGAGTAAAGTTGATGCAGGTGCAGAAATTCCTGCACGTATTTTTCCATTAGTTCGAGCACTTCTCTGCCATATCCTTTCTTTTGGTAATCGTGTGCTAATACAATACCAATTTCTGCGCGTAAGTGCCGTGGATTGAAGTCTACTATGTCTGCCATGCCTATAACAGTTCCTTCTTCAGTAGATTCGATCATCAGTCTTAGCTGGCCATCTGTGTAAATGTCGTGCGTTCCTTTGGCAATAAATTGTTTCAGCAAATAGCGTGAGTAAGGCACGTTGACCGAACTTATATCCCACAGTGTGGTATCGTTTTCCAATGTGTATAATACTTCAAGGTCTTCCGGTTCCATGGCTCTGAGGCTTACTCGTTCTCCTTGCAGCAGGTTGGTCTTTATCATATTAAATAGGTGTTTTGACTTGTAATCAGTTGCCCGTATTCGGGATAGTAGGTGCCAATCAGTGTGTAGCCGTTTCCGGCTTCATTGAAAAGGCGGAGTATGTGTGCTGTAGAATAGCTTTCCATATCGTAAACGGCAAAGCGATATTCTTCGGCTTTTATTCCGTCACTTGTATGCCCTTGTGGCAGGCTTTTTTCTGTTCCTTCGATGAAATCGGCTTCAAGATTGAATTTCCTGCATAGGTCACGTGCCTGTTCCAGCATGGATGTGCTTCCTATGAACAGGTATTTCTTTATATACGTCTTGGCGAATTTGCGATGTTGCCATTTAGATGCTTTTTGTTGTATCAGCGACCATAGTCCTAATAGAAATATGGCACTTTTTATTGTTAGTGAACAAAGAACTCCGAGATGCCTGTAATGTTTGTTGAAAAAGATGAGCATGGCTTCATAGAACACGTAGACGTAGCGGAACGATGTCTTTTCTGTGCTTTCTCCTTTATAGTGAAGTATATTGGTCGGCAAATAGTAGTTTTGATAACCTGCTTTCGTGATGCGATATGACAAGTCGATGTCTTCTCCATACATAAAAAAAGTTTCGTCAAAGCCTCCTGTGGTTTGCAATACACATCGTGGTACAATCATGAATGCCCCTGATACAACATCTATTTTACAGATTGATTTGTCGCATAGGTAAGACATATAGTAGCACCCGAAAATCCTTGAATGTGGGAATAGCCGTGAAAGTCCGGTCAATTTGCAAAATGATGTGAATGGTGTGGGAAGGCCACGTCTTGATTCCGGAGCAAATTCACCTGTTGGTTTCAGCATTCTTGTGCCTACCGCTCCTGTATCTTTGTGTGTTTCCATGAAGTTCAGGCATGTTTGCAGCGTGTCTTCGGCTATAAGCGTGTCCGGATTCAGAAACAGAACATATTCCCCTTGGCTTTTTTTCAGGGCTTTGTTGTTGGCCCGACCGAATCCCTCGTTGCTTTCGTTGGCTATGAAGTGCAACTGAGGGTATTCTTCTTTTGGAAAACAATGGGCTATGTGTTCTGCTGTGTTGTCAGCCGATGCATTGTCAACTACGAATATCTCCGTTTCGTTTCTGTCGGCTGAGCGAAATACGGAGTGTAGGCACTGTTCAAGGTAATACTTGACATTGTAGCTGACAATGATGACCGACAATTTCATTTGCTTGAGTTGAAGTGTGACACGATATAGCTTTTATAATCGTTTCGTGAAGGCTGGCACATGCTTTGGGCGATGGCTACGCACAGGCTGCACCATATGCATGATTCCGACATTGACAGACAGGCTGCGGCCAGGCAGCATAAACTGATGGCCGTTTGCAGTATGTTGCGAAGCATGCACCATGTATACAGGTATTCTGTACGTGTTGGTGCTTTGCGCTGCAGCCTTTTTTTGATGATTGGCAAGCGGAACATGTTGAATCCGCCTATAATAACGCTAATGCTTGTTATGAATGACAAAAGCTCGCAATAGTAGGCAATTGCCGTGTTGGAGCTTTTAAAGCTGCCGAAGAAAAGCAGCAGGATATTGCTTGCTATTATTATGATGATCAAAACCGACCATCGGTGCCATATATTCTTTGTGTTGACTGAATGATGCATCTTTTGATTATATGCTGTTTGTCTTAAAGGCGGTGCGTCCGGTCAAGGAACGGCCTAAGGCTACTTCGTCTGCATATTCCAGTTCATCGCCTGCGGCTACTCCGCGAGCTATCGTGGTCAGTTCTACCGGTTGTCCCTCTAAGCGCCGGGCTATGTAGAATGCTGTTGTGTCGCCTTCCATAGTCGGGCTCAAGGCCAAGATCACTTCTTCTATATTTCCGGAGCTTACACGCTCGATGAGAGATTCGATTTCCAAATCTTTCGGTCCTATGCCGTCTATTGGCGATATGAGACCGCCTAAAACATGGTATAGTCCGCTGAATTGCTGGGTGCTTTCAACGGCCATTACATCGCGTACGTTTTCAACCACACAGAGCTGCCGGCTGTTACGTTTTGGGTTGGAGCAGATTTCACAGGTTTCAGTGTCTGACAGACTGTGGCATAGCTTGCATTTTTTGATATCGTTGCGAAAACGCACTAAGGCCCGGGCGAAAGCTTCAACTTCATGAGGTTCGCGCTTTAGCAGATGCAGTGCCAATCTCAAAGCTGTCTTACGACCGATTCCGGGCAATTCGCCCAAAGCCGACACAGCGTGTTCCAACAATTCCGACGAGTAATGTTCTAACATTGTTGCTTGTTGTATTTCGGAACTACAAATATACGAATAATCATTTTTAAAAGGACGTTTCGGCTTTCAACTTTTTGAAACATGAGCTGTGTTTATCAAAAAGTCATATGTGCGGAATCTAAAAGTCTGCCATAATGTTGTGCTTTGCAATACCAACGTTCAATAAGTAATCGTCCTATGTGGCCGAAAATGTAATTTCTTAGGTTTAAGGGCGTATTCCTGTTTTTTTATGGCGTAATGGATGGATATTGTGCTGTTTTTTGTAATTTCGCGAACAAAAACAAGAAAAAAGATACTTATATAGTTCATAATTATGAGTGTTTCTAACGAAGAAATGACTTCCAAGGGAAGTAAGAACTTTATAGAGGAAATAGTAGAATCCGATTTGCGCAAAGGATTGAATGATGGCCGGCTGCAGACACGCTTTCCCCCGGAGCCAAACGGCTACTTGCACATTGGTCATGCCAAGGCGATTTGTATCGATTTCGGCATTGCGCAGCAATATGGCGGTGTTTGCAATCTGCGTTTCGACGATACCAATCCGCAAAAAGAGGATACCGAATATGTTGACGCCATCAAGGAAGACATCCAATGGTTGGGATTCAAGTGGGGCAACATATATTATGCATCAGACTACTTTCAGAAATTGTGGGATTTCGCAGTTCGTTTGATCAAAGAAGGCAAGGCCTATATCGACGAGCAGACGAGCGAGCAGATAGCCGCTCAGAAAGGCACTCCGACAGAGCCGGGAACGGCAAGTCCCTATCGCAATCGTCCTATTGAAGAGAGCCTGGAGCTTTTTAACAAGATGAACAGTGGTGAAGTGCCCGAGGGGAGCATGGTGCTGCGTGCAAAAATCGATATGGCCAATCCGAACATGCATTTTCGCGATCCGGTTATTTACCGTATCATTAACCGTGAGCATCATCGAACCGGGAAAAAGTGGAAAGCCTATCCCATGTATGATTTTGCGCATGGCCAAAGTGATTTTTTTGAGGGTGTTACCCATTCAATCTGTACTCTTGAGTTTGTGCCCCATCGCCCGCTATACAATTATTTTATTGATGAGCTGAAGGAAGGCAAAGACCTGGACGACCATCGTCCGCGGCAATACGAGTTCAATCGTTTGAATCTGACTTATACCGTTATGAGCAAACGTAAGCTGTTGGCTTTGGTTCAGGAACATTTAGTGTCGGGATGGGACGACCCTCGCATGCCTACTATCTGCGGACTGCGTCGCCGTGGCTATTCACCCGAGGCTGTTCGCAAGTTTATTGATATGATTGGCTATACCAAGTTTGACGCTCTCAACGATTATGCCATGCTTGAAGCTGCTGCCCGCGAAGATTTGAATGCAAGAGCCCTGCGTGTTTCAGCGGTGCTGAATCCGGTCAAACTGATTGTGACCAATTATCCTGATGGAAAAGAAGAGGAGATGACGGCTGTCAATAATCCCGAAAACGAAGCCGATGGAACGCATCAGATAACTTTCAGCCGTGAATTGTGGATAGAGCGTGAAGACTTCATGGAAGACGCTCCGAAAAAGTACTTCCGCATGACTCCCGGCAAGGAAGTCCGTTTGAAAAACGCTTATATCGTAAAATGTACGGGATGTAAGAAAAATTCCGAAGGCGAAGTGGAAGAAATCTATTGCGAATACGATCCCGAAAGCCGTAGCGGATTGCCCGGTGCCGATCGCAAGGTGAAAGGCACGCTTCATTGGGTGAGCTGCTCTCACGCCATCGGTGCTGAAGTGCGCCTGTACGACCGGCTGTTCTCTGTAGAAAATCCGTCGGCCGACGAGCGGGATTTTCGTGAGCTGCTCAATCCCGAAAGTCTGAAAGTGCTAAGCAATTGTTATGTAGAGCCCTTTGCAGCAGGATGCAAGCCGTCTGACTATCTGCAATTCCAACGTATAGGCTATTTCACGCCCGATAAGGATACCCGCCCCGACCATTTGGTCTTTAACCGCACCGTAGGCCTCAAGGACACATGGGCAAAGAAAAACAAATAGCATATGATATTATTGACTCCTTTTTATCAGACATTATTGGACGATCTGAACTATTTTACGTTGACCATCCTGATGGCCATCGAAAGTTCTGTTTTTCCGCTTCCTTCCGAGATAGTGGTGCCGCCGGCCGCCTATATGGCTGCCGAAGGGCGCATGTCAATGTCGCTCGTGATACTGTTTTCGACGCTCGGTTCCATCATCGGGGCTTCGGCCAACTATGTCGTTTCCTACTATGTGGGGCGTCCCGTTATCTACAAGTTTGTCGAAAGCCGTATAGGCCACATGTTCCTTTTGAACCGTGAAAAGATGGAATCGGCCGAAAAATATTTCGATCGGAAAGGCGCAATAGCCACGCTGATAGGTCGCTTGCTGCCGGGTGTGCGCCATGTGATATCCATTCCGGCCGGTTTGAGCAGAATGCATTACGGCCGCTTCGTCCTCTATACGGCAATAGGTGCCACTGTGTGGAATGCCATATTGGCGTTGCTGGGCTGGTATCTGCATAGCCTGGTGCCGCTCTCACAGTTGAACGAGCAGGTGAAGATCTACGAACGCCCCATACTTTACGCGCTGGGCGTTATGGTAATAGCCATTGTTGCTTATTTGGTATACAAGGGCTTCAGACATAAAAAATAGCACGATTTTAAGTTAGGAAAACATTGCGAAGAGGGCAGGCCGCAAGGCTGTGCCCTCTTTTCATGCTATGGTTTGAAAAACACTTGCTGCGAGTTGAAATTTGCAGCACAAGACATCGGATTTGCTCCCTACGCGTTGCCGCATTTCACGTAAGGCGCGTTTAGGGGCGTGTGGAAGTACGGAAATGCACGTGTGCGAAGACCGAATATAAAGTGGAGCATCAAAAAAGGCGCTTCATTAAGATGAAACAGGCGGGGTGCAAGAAAAAACGGAGGTTTTGCGAAAAAATAGCAGAAATATTTGCTGCGAATCAAAACTTGTTTATACCTTTGTTTCAATAGTAGAGTGTAAGTCGGATAGTAGGTCTGCCGTCAGCATGATAGAAAGACAGATATTGACAAATAGCTTAAAAAGATACTTCGGCTTTGACGTGTTCAAAGGCGATCAGGAGGCCATTATACGCAATGTGCTCGAAGGCAAGGATACATTTGTACTTATGCCAACGGGTGGCGGCAAAAGCCTTTGCTATCAGTTGCCAGCATTGATGCTCGAAGGGACAGCCATCGTTGTGTCGCCCTTAATAGCACTGATGAAGAACCAGGTAGACGTGATGAGCCACTTGGGCGAGAATGCTGGAATTGCCCATTTTATCAATTCGACGCTGACCAAGGCAGCTCTGTCTGAAACCAAAAACGATGTGCGCAAAGGCATAACAAAACTACTGTATGTAGCTCCCGAAACGCTGACAAAAGAAGAGAATATCAGGTTTTTCAAAAAAATCAATGTGTCATTCTATGCCATTGACGAGGCTCATTGCATCTCAGAATGGGGGCATGATTTCAGAGTGGAATACCGTAAGATACGTCCCGCGATCGATGCCATAGGCCGCGCGCCGATTATAGCATTGACTGCGACAGCCACAGATAAGGTGAAAGCAGATATAAAGAAAAACCTCGGCATTCCGTCAGCACGCGAATTCTGCAGCTCTTTCAATCGTCCGAACCTCTATTATGAAGTGCGTCCTAAGACCAAAGACGTCGACAAAGAAATAATAAGGTTTATACGCCAGAACATGCACAAAAGCGGCATCATCTATTGCCTGAGTCGCAAAAGAGTGGAGCTGCTAGCCGAAGTGTTGCAGGCCAACGACATAAAAGCTGCGCCTTATCATGCCGGAATGGATGCATCGCTACGCGCACAGACTCAAGACGATTTCCTGATGGAGCGCATAGATGTGATAGTGGCCACTATAGCTTTCGGAATGGGCATAGACAAACCCGATGTGAGATACGTCTTGCATTATGACATGCCCAAGAGCCTGGAGGGCTATTATCAGGAAACCGGCCGTGCAGGGCGTGACGGCGGTGAAGGCAACTGCATCGCATTCTATTCATACAAAGACCTGCAAAGATTGGAAAAATTCATGGAAGACAAACCACTGTCAGAACAAGACATAGGACGGCAACTGCTTAAAGAAACGGCAACCTATGCCGAGTCGTCCGTGTGCAGGCGCAAATTGTTACTGCATTATTTCGGCGAAGAATACAAAGAAGATAATTGTGGAATGTGTGACAACTGTATAAATCCAAAAGAAAAGGTGGAAGCAAAAGATAAATTATGTAAAGTAATAGAGATAGTATCAGCCATTAAGGAAAACTTTGACGAAGATTTCGTGATGAACATCATCATGGGTCGTGAAACAGAAGAAATAATGGCACAGAAATTCGATGAACTCGAATCATTTGGCATCGGTGAGGACGAAGATGAAAAGGTCTGGATTTCAGTTTTGCGTCAAGCCGTGCTGACAGGCTATCTGGAGAAAGATATAGAAAACTCGGGAGCATTGAAAATAACGCCTCAAGGCGCAAAATTCTTGAAAAATCCCGTTTCGTTCAAGATAACGGTAGACAACGACTTTGACAATGATGATATAGATGTGCCATTGGACACATCGGCCTCCGGAGCGGTAGACCCGGTGTTATTCCAAATGCTGAAAGACCTGCGTAAACGGTTGTCGAAAGAACTTGACGTCCCCCCTTACGTGATATTCCAGGATCCTTCATTGGAGGCCATGTCGACAAATTATCCCGAAACCATAGAGGAATTACAAAATATCCCGGGAGTCGGAGCCGGAAAGGCAAAACGTTACGGCCAGGCCTTTTGCGATCTGATAAAACGCCATTGTCAGGAAAACGAAATAGAGCGTCCCGAGGATTTGCGCATCCGGACCGTGGCCAATAAGTCGAAACTGAAAGTAAGCATCATCCATAGCATAGACAGAAAAGTCGCACTTGACGATATAGCCGAAGTAAACGGATTAGACTTTGACGAACTGCTCGAAGAAATCGAAGCCATCGTATATTCCGGCACAAAAATCAACATAGATTACTTCCTGAACGAAGTTATGGACGAAGACAGATTGGCTGATATATACGAATATTTTCAGGAATCAGAAACAGACAATCTGGATGACGCGGTGGAAGAACTGGGCAGCGACTATACGGAAGAAGAAATCCGGCTCGTTCGCATCAAATTCATTTCAGATATGGCCAATTAGGCCTATAAGCTCAAACGACAGCCGGGAAAGCAGAAAAAAGCATGACAAAGCAAAAACTCTTGCCACTATTGACGGCAACCTCCCTATTGGTAACAGGAGGGTTGCTCATCGAAGGACTCTTTTCCGGTGACGGCATTGCACGATTCAGCCAACGTTCTTATCAGCTGACGTTACTTGCATTGTCTTTGATAGATATAAATCTGCTACTTTTGCTTTTCAACAACAGTGGTCGCAGAAAAAAAACAAACAAAGAAGGTTTCGTGGATTCCGGCCGACGCAGCTTTCTCACCTGGTCCTCGGGAATAGCGCAAAACAAGACCGTAGACGCAGTAAAGCAAAAGATGGATAAAGGAATCGCGGCAGTAACAAAAAAACGCAATCCGAAAAGCCGTAATCCCTTAGTGCCGGCAGGTGCCGGTACATGGGAGCATTACAAAAAAGCATGCGACGTATGTCAGAAGTGCGTCGAAATATGTCCGCAAAAAGTACTGAAGCCCTCCTTGGCTTACGCTGACTTCATGCTTCCCGAGCTGGACTTTCGCAGCTCATACTGTCATGTGGATTGTGTAAAGTGCAACGAAGTCTGTCCTACAGGTGCACTCGAAAAAATAACGCCCGAAGAAAAAGCGGGCATCCAAATAGGTTATGCTGTGTGGCTGCGTGAAAATTGCCTCGTCATTGACGATAAGCAATGCAGCAGCTGCGAAAAGGCATGCCCGAACGGCAGTATAGAAATGATTGCCTCCGGGCGTTTCAAGATTCCGCTAATCAATACCGGGACATGCCTCGGCTGCGGAGCTTGTCAGGCCGCGTGTCCGTCTTCGCCACTTAAGGCGATATACGTCGAGGCTCACCTATCGCATCGCTACAGGTGAAGTCCCTGAAACGATAGAATAGAAAATGATAACAATACAATATAATTAAATTAAAAAGATTACCTATGTTACAACTGTTGTTTTTAGGCGGTTTAGGCTTGCAAGAAATCCTGATTATCGCATTTATTGTTTTGCTCCTTTTCGGAGGAAAGAAAATTCCCGAACTGATGAAAGGCCTTGGCAAAGGCGTTCGCAGTTTCAAGGATGGGGTGAACAGCATTGAAGAAGACACAAAGAAAGAACTGGACAATATTGATCAGCCTCAACAGAAAGACAAGTAATGGACGCTCCGGAACATGACATAAATGCGACCTTTTGGGAGCATTTGGATGCGCTCCGCTCTGTCATTATCCACATAGTCATCGCCGTTTTGGTGATGACAGTTGTGGCGTTTTGCTTCAAGGATTTGCTTTTCGAGGTGGTGCTTGCTCCCAAGTACGATGATTTCATCACTTATCGCATGATGAGACATCTTAGCGAGTGTGTAGGTCTTGCATCGATTGCTCCCGAATCTTTTAACGTGGAGCTAATCAATACAGGCATGGCATCACAATTCCTTATTCACGTGAAGATGGCTTTTTTGATGGCCGTCCTTTTGGTTTCGCCGTATATTCTGTATGCTATTTTTGCCTTTGTTTCACCGGCTCTTTATAGGAATGAGCGCCGTTATTCTGTGCGTTTTATCGTAGGAGGCTACTTTATGTTTATCATGGGTGTGCTTTTGAGCTATATCCTGATTTTCCCTCTGACGTTCCGTTTCCTTGGTACTTATCAAGTGAGCAATGATGTGAAGAATCTTATCTCATTGGACTCGTATATAGATACGATGATGATGCTTAATCTTATGATGGGCATTCTTTTCGAGTTGCCTGTTTTAAGTTGGCTTTTTGCGAAGTTCGGCATCCTGAAACCTGATTATATGACACAATACAGGCGCCATGCCATTGTGGTGATTTTGATTATTGCCGCGATAATTACGCCGACGAGCGATGCGTTTACTCTCACGTTGGTTTCACTACCCATTTACTTGCTTTATGAGCTGAGCATTATAATTGTGAAGTATACTTATAAGCCACGCATTGAAAGTGATGACGAAGAGGATGATGATGACGGCGATTTGCCGGTAAAAGCTTCGGCGGATGCAGGTTCTGATTTGGCTTTAAAAAAGAAATGACGCCATAGGAGGCGCATTAAAAAAAAGGACAAGGAGCGGCTTTTATGCCGTTTCTTGTCCTTTAAATCTTATAGATTCTGTCGGTCTGTTTCACAGGTTTTTGGGCACTTTGTCGTTGGCCAACTGGAATATATAGTAGACGTATGGCTTTTTGACTATTTGCGAAAATACTTGGGTATATTTCCGTTTTACCTTGATTTCCTCTTCTTCCGATTTCCAATGGCTGTCCAGCAGTTCTTGCGCTTGTGCCGGTGTCAGTTGCCGTTTGTCAATTTGTACTCTGTATTTGTCTTTTAGGTCGTTATAGATGTCTCTTGCCGCGTGCCATTCTTTGAGATATGCGTAAAAGGCCGGTGAGAACTTGCTTTCGAGTTGCTTGCTCATTTTCAGTCCTTTTACTACGTGGTGATACCGCCAATGATCTTTCTTAGATTGTGCTTTCAGTACTTGTCCTGTTGCCGCCATTATGGCTATGGCTATCAACAGGGATGTTGTGTATTTATTTTTCATGTGTAGGAGTTTTATAATTAAAAAGAGTTGGCCTGTAAGCCGGGTTCTGTGTTCCTCTTTAAGAGGAATGCCTGTCATTTATCTACGCCCGAGGTTGCCCCGGGGCTCTATCGTTCTACCCTCCGATGCACGGTAGTTTGAGCGGGCCGCTCTCAAGCACCGGTTTACTTGAACTTTCAACACCCGTAACGCACGCCCCGCGACATCACTGTCCGGTCGGTGAGCTCTTACCTCGCCTTCTCACCCTTACCTTTGCCGTTAAAAGCCAAGGCGGTTGTTTTCTTCTGCGTTATGTTACCCTCGCGGATATCTTCCCGTTAGGAAGTGGGCTGCCCTATGTTGCCCGGACTTTCCTCTTGCTCCTGGTGTGGGGCAAGCGACAAGCCGGCCAGCTCTTTTATAATGGGCAAAAGTACGATTTTTGTGTTGATTGTCATTGCTTTTTTGTATTTTTGAAGCCTAATAACCAATTCTTATAATGATGAAAAGACTTTTTCCCCGTGTTCTATTGTTGTTTTTGCCATGTTGTATGGCTATTTCGTTACCGTTGGCGGCTCAACCGATTTATGAACCGACTCCAGAAAACATGGAGGTCCGCAAGGAGTTTGAGGCTGATCGTTTCGGTATTTTTTTGCATTGGGGCATTTATTCCGAGTATGCTCAGGGTGAGTGGTATCTTGAGTTTGGAAAGCTCAGGAATTCTGAGTATTCCAAGGCGGCCGATTGCTTTTATCCCGTGCGTTTTGATGCTCGTCGCTGGGTTCGCTCTTTTAAGGAAGCGGGTGCCAGGTATATTTGTATTACTGCGCGCCATCATGACGGTTTTTCGATGTTCAAGACTTCGGCTTCTCCCTATAATATTGTGGATGCCACTCCGTTCCGCCGTGACGTGCTGGCTGAGTTGGCCGCTGCTTGCAAGGAGGAGGGGCTCAAGTTGCATTTTTATTATTCTCTTCTCGATTGGGTGCGCGAGGACTATCCGATAGGAAAGTCCGGCCGCCATACAGGGCGTGTGGGCAATAAGGCTGATTATAATGCGTATTTTGATTTTATGAAGAGCCAGATCAGGGAATTACTGACCAATTATGGTGATGTGCGTGCCCTTTGGTTTGACGGGTACTGGGATCATGCCGGTGAGCAGCCTGCTTTTGACTGGCGTATGCCTGAGCTTTACCGCTATATCCATTCTTTGCGGCCGGCGTGTCTGATTGGTAACAATCATCATATTTCGCCTATTTCCGGTGAAGATTTCCAAATGTTTGAGCGCGACCTCCCCGGAGAAAACAAAGCCGGTTTTTCCGGACAGGCTGTGAGCCATTTGCCGCTTGAAATGTGTCAGACGATGAATGGCATGTGGGGCTACAAAGTGGCCGACCTGAATTATAAGTCTGTAAAGGATATGGTGCGGCTTCTTGTGCGTGCGGCGGCAAAAGGTTCTAATTTGTTGCTCAATATCGGGCCAAGGCCCAACGGCGAGTTGCCTGACCTGTCGATTGACAGGCTTAAAGGCATCGGACAGTGGATGAAGCTTTATGGCGAGACTATCTATGGCACTCAGGCCGGTTGCGTGGGTGCGCAGGAGTGGGGCGTTTCCACCCAAAAGGGAATGCAATTGTTTCTGCACGTCATGTCGTCGGAGCCGCGGCAAGTGCTCGTTCCGTTGAAACAAAAGGTGAAAGGAGTCGTTGAGTTCCTGTCAGGAAGAAAGTTACCGTATAAGCAGCAGAAAGATGGCTCTTTGCTTATTACATTGCCCGAGCGAGGAGATGAAATCGATTATGTCATAACTGTGACTTTGAAGAAGTAACAAAAGCCAATTTACCCCTAAACGTCCGACAGGCTGCACCATTAATATCATGGCGCAGCCTGTCGGACGTTTATATCAGTTTTTGCCTGAAGTCTGTTATTGCTTTATCGTGTTGGCCAAGCTGCTGAGTATGGCGTTCGCCCTATCGATGGTATATTTGCGAAACTTTCCGGAATCTTTTTTGAGCTCTTTTCCATCGTTTTTCAGCGCATATTCGTCGGTAATCCATTTTTCGGCTTTCAGCCCTTGTGCATCTTCGTAGTCGTAGATGATGTCTTGTATTTTTGCGTATGCCTTTCCGTCGCTATATTCCATGAGGATGCGATAGCTCATTTCGGCCGCATCGGTTGACCATTTCCTTTTCTTAAAATAAATGGTTTCACGGACGTTTGCCACTATGCGTTGGTTTTGTTCCGACTGCATGGTTATTTTCGAATACTTGTCGTGCCCAGAGTCCTTTACCAGTCGGTTGGTAAAAGCCAGCATTTTTGTGAAGAGTTGTGCTTTGCTCATTCCGGGTGCGTCGATGGTTTTGTCGAAGGTGACAAGACCGTCTTTTACTATCACGCTTCCTTTCAGGTAGTTCTTTGCGGTGTTTTTCTGTGCAGATGCAGTTACGGCAATCAGGCAGAGCAATAAGAATAGTAGCTTTTTCATGATTGAATGGATTTGAATACATAGACAAAGGTAAGCAAAATATTTCCGACATCCTATTATCTGCCGTGAAATTCTCGAGGCATGAGTTTGTTTTTTCAAGCCACGTCTTCTAATTTTCAGCCCATTCCTTTCGGCACGGAGAGGCTGATTAAAGAAAAACCGCCTGTTTTATATGGCGGGTTGCGATTAAAGGCGTATTTTTGTAGTCTTTAATTTGATTTCGTAATGAGACCTATTATCATAGCAGGTCCGTGCGTCATTGAGTCGGCCGGTCTATTAGCCGAGGTGGCGGCGGAATTGGTGCGTCTTAACCGGAAATTCGGTACGGACATTGTTTTTAAGGCTTCTTTCGACAAGGCCAATCGTACCTCCTTGTCGTCTTTTCGCGGTCCCGGTCTTGAGCGTGGCCTTCAGATGCTGGCCGATGTAAAAGAACGTTTCGGGCTGCGAATACTGACCGATATACACGAGAGCCATCAGGCTGCACCGGCAGCCGAAGTGGCCGACATATTGCAGATTCCTGCTTTTCTGTGCCGGCAAACCGATTTGCTGGTGGCCGCGGCTGCTACGGGTCGGGTGGTAAACATTAAGAAAGCGCAGTTTTTGTCGGGAGATGACATGAGATACCCGGTTGAAAAGGCACGGCAGAGCGGAGCCAACGAAGTCTGGCTTACAGAGAGGGGCAACTCGTTTGGCTATAACAATTTGGTAGTCGATTTCCGAAATATTCCGGCGATGAAACATTTTACGCCTCATGTGATTATGGACTGTACACACAGTGTGCAGCGTCCCGGTGGCTTGGGAGGCGCAACGGGTGGCAACCGCGAATATATCCCGTCGATGGCATTGGCCGCTAAAGCGTTCGGCGCTACGGGTTATTTCTTTGAAGTGCATCCGCAGCCCGATAAAGGATTGAGCGACGGCCCCAATATGTTGGAACTGTCGAAGTTGGAACAAACAATATCGTCATTGCTATGAACAAGTGGAAAGAAAGAGCTGCGCAATGCCTTCGCGATGAAGCGCAGGCATTGCTGGATGCCATTCCCGAATTGGACGAAAACCTTGACAAGGTCATTGCTCTCATGCTCAACTGCAAAGGAAAGGTCGTTGTTACCGGTGTCGGTAAAAGCGGACATATAGGAGCCAAGATAGCTGCCACATTGAGTAGCACGGGAACTCCAAGCTTTTATGTTAGTCCGTTGGATCTGTATCATGGTGACCTTGGTGTGATTATGCTCGGCGACATGGTGATAGCCATTTCAAATTCGGGACAGACCGACGAGCTGCTCCGCATAATACCCAATCTCTTGGATCGCGGCATACCGGTTGTAGGTATCAGTAACAACCGAAAATCCCTGCTGGCAAAGTATTCGCAAGCTCATCTCTACCTAAATGTCAGAAGAGAAGCAACTCCCTTGGGGCTGGCTCCCACAAGTTCTACCACGGTTACGCTGGCTTTGGGTGATGCCTTGGCCTGTTGCCTCGAAGAAGCACGCCGGTTTAGTGCGGCCGATTTTGCCCGTTTCCACCCCGGAGGAGCATTGGGGCGGCGACTGCTGACAAAAGCCTGTGATGTGATGATCAAGGAAAACCTGCCTGTGGCACCGCCTGACATGAAACTCGGCGAAGCCGTTACGTTGGTCAGTAAGGGACGACTTGGCATTTGTGTCGCTTTGCATGAAGGGCATGTGGCCGGAATTGTTACTGACGGTGACATACGCCGCGCGATGGAAAATTCGCAAAACAGGTTTTTTGAGCTGACAGTTGGGGACATTATGACCGTCAATCCCAAGAAAGTGTCTTCCGAGACGCGTATATCTGATATTGATCGCATTTTAAATTCCAACAAGATACATTGCGTTCTGGTTGTTGACGATGAAAATCGCCTGTTGGGTATAGTCGATTCATTCAGTGTGGCAATTTAGATTGATGAAAAAACCTTGGCAGCTGTCCTGCCTGTTGTCGCTTGTACTCAGTCTGCCGGCACAGGCCGTAGACATGGCGGCACTGAAGCGCGCGCTTGAGGTCAATGGCATCAGCTTCACGGGCAACAACCGCATGGTTGTCTTTGACAACGGACATGACAAGTTCGAAGACTTGTTCAAAGCCGTGGCTCAGGCACGGTCGTCCGTCCATATGGAATATTTCAACTTCCGCGACGATTCGATTGCCAATGCTTTGTTTGATTTACTGGCAAAAAAGGTAAAAGAAGGTGTAGAGGTGCGCTTGTTGTATGATGCTTTCGGCAACGCCTCGAACAACCGGCCCATCCGGCGGCGCAAACTCAAGGAAATACGGGCAACAGGTATTCGCATATACCCGTTTGATCCTATCCGTTTTCCCTGGGTGAATCATATCATACCGCGCGACCATCGGAAAATAGTTGTCATAGACGGGAAATCGGCCTATTCGGGAGGAATGAATGTGGCAGATTACTATATAAAAGGGAAAAAGGAATTTGGTGGATGGCACGATATACACTATCGCATTGAGGGGGATGCAGTGGCTGCCTATCAAGACATCTTCTTGAGGATTTGGAAAGAAACAACGGGTGAGGATGTCAGTGGCGCAGGCTATTATCCCGGTGAATCCTACGAATGGAAAGCCTTGAAGGGACTGCGTCGCGACACATCGCGGACTGCCGGCCGTAAACTGATCGGCATTGTAAATCGTGAGCCGCATACATCTCCGAAAATCATCCGCAAGACATTTGTCACTCTCATTAACTCGGCATCTCGTTCCATCAAGATAATCAATCCATATTTTACATTGAATCGCTCCATAGCACGGGCCTTGTGCCGGGCCGTAAGCCGGGGCGTGGATGTGGAAATCATGGTGTCGGAGAAAAGCGACATTCCGATAACGCCTCGTATCGTTGAATATCAGGCACGGCGCATGATGAAAGCAGGAGCAAAAGTCTATTTTTATCAGGGAGGCTTCCATCACAGCAAAATCATGATGGTAGACGATACTTGCAGCTATGCGGGTTCGGCCAACTTGGACAGTCGTAGCCTTCGCTGCGATTACGAATGCAATGTGGTTGTCTTTGATGCTGCAACCACGCGCGAACTGCAACGGATATTTGTGCGCGATCGTGATAATCACTGTGTGCGGCTGACAGACGAGTATTGGAAACGCCGTCCGGCATTCAGAAATTTTCAATCGTGGATATACCATTTCTTGGCACCCTTTGTCTGATGGCCGGATAAGGCAATAATAGAACAGCGTTTCCTTTTGGGAAACGCTGTTCTATTATTGTGACGAATGGTCTTATACTATTCAATCTTGCGGGATCCATCACCAATTACAACATCGATGATGACAGGCTTTTTACCAAACTTCTTTTTGAATTCTTCCACTGCAACCTTTACAAAATTGTCGTAAAGCTCATCGCTGACAAGGTTGATGGTACAGCCGCCGAAGCCTCCGCCCATGATGCGGCTGCCTGTTACGCCTTGCTGCTTGGCAATATCGTTAAGGAAGTCGAGTTCTTCGCAAGAAACTTCATATTCCTTGCTCAGTCCATAGTGGGTTTCGTACATCATCTGACCGACTGATTCGTAATCGTCATGCTCAAGAGCATCGCAAACAGCCAATACACGTTCACGCTCGCCGATTACGTAATGAGCACGCAGGGCATCTTCTTCGCTGACTTCTGAGCGTACTTCATCAAGCATTTCGTAAGTGGCATCGCGCAGGCTCTTTACATCAGGATGCAACCTGTTGATTGCTGCTGCAACGTTTTCGCAGCTCCTGCGACGGTCATTGTAAGGTGAACCCACAAGCTCATGCTTGACACATGAGTTGACGAGTACAAGACGGTAGCCTTTCGGATGCCATGGGAAATAGGAAAATTCACCGCTGCGGCAGTCAAGGCGCATCAGGTAGCCGGCTTTTCCAAACACACTGGCAAATTGATCCATGATGCCGCAGTTGCAACCCACATATTTATGTTCTGTGCGCTGTCCGACACGGGCCAGTTCCATCTTTTCGACTTTATTGTCGCCGAACATGTCGTTGAGTGCAAATGCATATGTGCTTTCAAGCGCAGCAGATGATGACATACCTGCACCAAGAGGCACATCGCCCGAGAAAGCTGTGTTGAAGCCTTCAACCGGAACGCCGAGAGCCATCATCTCGCGGCATACACCGAAAATATAGCGGGCCCATGTTGCTTTTGGACCTGCTTCATCATCAAGTGAAAACTCAACATAGTCTTTCAAATCGATGGAATAAGCACGTACTTTGCGTGTTCCATTGGCCTTTATCTCGGCCATGATGCATTGCTGCACGGCACCGGGAAAAACAAAACCGTCATTATAGTCTGTATGCTCGCCAATAAGATTAATGCGCCCCGGCGATGCATATATAGAGCCGGTCGAACCGTCAAAATGCTCAATGAAACGGCTTCTTACGTCGTCTGTCTTCAAGTTCATAATAGCTAAATTAAGAGTTAATATTGAGGAAGTATATTTTATGAGTCATTTTATTTTTCCGAGTCGGCCGTTTTGCTGACGCGGCTGCCGATAAGTGCATAGAACAAAATATAGGCTGCACAGATAAGAACTACGATGTAGCTGGTGAGGAAGCTGCCTGTAAGGTCGGCAACCCATCCCTGAAGAGGTACGAGAATGGCACCGCCGAATACCATCGTCATAAACATGCCGCTGGCAAATTCGGTATACTTGCCAAGTCCCTCAACTGCCATGTTGAAGATGCCGCCCCACATGACTGAGGTGCAAAGACCGCCAAGAACAAGGAAAAGAATACCAACAGGAACCTGAGCAGTTGTGAATGAACCGGTTGATCCTTCAAATCCGGCGATGGATACAAGCGTATCGGTAGGAGCAAACATGCCAATCAAAACAAATATGATGACAACGGATGCCAAAACTGCAACTTGAGTACGGCTGGAAACCTTGCCTCCGATCAAACCGCCGACGAAACGTCCGCAAAGCATCAGCAACCAATATACGCCCGCAATGGTAGCCGCGATGCCTGCATCCATACCAAATCCGGGGGCAAGGCCGTCTGCTACTTCTTTTGGGGTAGACAAATACTGAAGGACATAGGTGGGAAGACCAACTTCAACACCTAAATAAAGGAAAATGGCAAGAATACCAAGATTGAAGTGGCGGTATTTGAAAGCTCCGGTAGTAGCTTTTTCGTCTCCGCTTGTTGCAATACTAGGCTCGGGAATCTTGGCAATTGCCAAAACAACAAATACGATGGCAAAAATAGCCAAGGCAATGAACAAAGCAGGGGTGGCATTGCTGATTTGTGCCTTGCTTACATCTCCAATCATTGCACCGACCAAGATGGTTACTGCAGTTGCGGCTAATGAATTACATACACCGCCAAATTGAATGAGCTGATTACCTTTATTGCCACCGCCACCGAGAGTATTCAACATCGGGTTAACAACGCAGTTAAGCATACACATGCAGAATCCTGCAATGAAAGCACCTATCAAATAAACAGGAAAGCTCTGTACACTGTCCCAGCCTGAAACATATTCCAGGAATACACCGGTAAATCCGATGGCAATAGCGAGGAGAGCCGTCTTTTTATATCCAATCTTCTTTAAAAGAAGGCCCGAAGGAATACCCATGACCAAATAGGCAAAGAAATTAGCAAAGTTACCTAACTGTGCCTCGAAATTGGACACGTGAAATTGATTCTTGACAATGACGCCCATTGGGTTGCAAAGATTGGTTACGAATGCAATCATTGCAAACAATAGGAACATCATGATAATAGGAATTACATTTGATTTGTTTGAATTACTCATAAACTTTAGTATTTAAATTGTTTGTATTTTCAGTTTCGTTATTCTACACCGAATTTGTACATAGTCTTTTGACGATAAGTCTCTCCGGGACTGAGCACAGTGGAGGGGAAATATGGGTGATTGGGAGAATCAGGGAAATGCTGTGCCTCAAAACAAAGGGCACTACGTCGAGGGAATGTCGCTCCGTTTTGGCCGGGGAAACCTGTTGCCCAGTTGTCCGAGTAGAATTGTAGGCCGGGTTCTGTTGTATATACTTCCATTGTGCGTCCACTTTTTGGCTCGATGATTTTTGCAGCAAAGCTGAATTCACCGGGTTCTTTCTTGTTAAGAACGAAGCAATGGTCATAGCCGGCTCCATTCTTTGTCTGTTCATTATCAGTATCAATACGCTCGCCAACAACATGGGGCGTTGTGAAATCGAAAGGAGTTCCTTTGACACTCCGAATTTCGCCTGTAGGAATGGAGGTCTCGTCTATAGGAATATAGAAATTTGCATTGATAGTGCAGATGGTGTCCATGGCAGATGGTGTTGGATTGGCAATGCCTGCCAACGAGAAAAAACCATGGCTGGTCATATTGACGATGGTCTTCTTGTCAGTTGTTCCTTCGTAATCAATGATAAGCTCATCATCATTTGTCCAAGTATACATGACATTCATAGTGAGTTTGCCTGGGAAACCTTCTTCTCCATCTGCAGAAATATACTTAAGAGCGAGAGCCTGTTCATTTAATTGTTTGGCATCCCAAACCCTGGCATGAAAACCTGTTGGCCCTCCGTGAAGATGGTTGGGGCCATTGTTGATAGCAAGAGTATATTCTTTACTATCTAAAAAGAATTTTCCCCGGCAAATTCGGTTTCCGTATCGGCCTACCAAAGTGCTGAGGAAAGGTTCCGGACTGTTAATTACGCCTTCGATACTGTCGTGTCCTTGTATTACATTGGCTAATGTTCCTTTTTTGTCAGGTACCATAATACCAACCAAAGCACCGCCATAGTTTGTGACTGCTATTTCGTGACCTTTTTTGTTTTTGAGGATATAGAGGGCGGTTTTTTTGCCTTCCATCTCTTTTTCAAAGGCTTGTGGCGACAGACCGCAAATGTTGTTCTGTATTTCTTCCTGCATCATTTCTTTATTTTAGCTTATTGATAAATTGAGATTGCAAATATACTCAATCGAATCAAGTTTGCAAAAAAAAGAACGGGAAAAAATTAGTTTTGTGATAAAAAAGAGAGGAAATCGGCTACGATGTAACTGCTTCCCCCAACAAAGATAAAATCATTGTTAGTTGAATCGCGAAGTGCTGCTTGATAGGCTTCCTTTACATTGGGATAACAGTATCCATTTAAATCAAATTGTTCTGCCGTTTGTTGTAGGTCTTTTTCGTCTAAGGCGCGTTTGATGTGTGCTTTGGTAAAGTAGTAGATTGCATTTTTTGGCAACAAGGACAATACTGCACGAATGTCCTTGTCGCTCACCATACCGAGAACAATGCGAAGCTTCTTGTATGTTTGCGCCTTGAGCTGCTTGCTGATATAAACGAATCCACCTTCATTGTGTCCGGTATCACATACAACGGTTGGGTTATCGCTTATTTTTTGCCAACGTCCTTGTAGGCCTGTTAACTTACATACATTGGAAAATCCTGAATATATATTTTCGTCTGTAATTTTCAAACCGATTTTGCGGAGTTCTATGATGGCGTGTATTATGGTATTTGTATTCTTTTCTTGACAGAGGCCGCCAAGTTCTCCATGCAATGTGCCCAACGAAACAGTTCTGTAGTCGCGACTTCCATCGTTGTAGTTGCTTGTCGATTCTATAATTTGAGGATAATCTTCTGCGAACACGATGGACGCATGTACTTTCGATGCAGTCTGCTCAAATATTGAAAGAGTTTCTGGAGTTGACTCACCTATTATTATAGGTGTTTTGTCTTTGATGATTCCGGCCTTTTCTTTTGCAATTTGTTCCAAAGTGCTGCCTAAGAATTGCATGTGGTCAAGGCTGATGTTCGTAATAATTGATAGGATAGGGCGTATGATGTTGGTGCAGTCGAGTCGGCCGCCCATTCCTGTCTCTATTACTGCAATATCTACTTTTTCGTCTTTAAAGTACTTGAAAGCTAAGGCTGTCGTTAGCTCGAAAAATGATGGATGCAACGGTTCGAAAAAACTTCTTTCCTCTTTAACGAACTTAATAACATAATTTTCCGGCAAAGGTTGCCCATTGATGCGTATCCTTTCTCTGAAGCTTTTAAGATGAGGCGATGTATATAAACCCGTGCGCAATCCTGCGGCTTGCAATATGGCCGCTAAAGTATGTGCGCACGATCCCTTTCCGTTTGTTCCTGCAATGTGTATCGTTTGATAGGCCTTGTGAGGGTGTCCGAAATGGACATCAAGTGCTTGGGTATTATATAAACCTTCTTTATAACCGTCTTTTCCTATATTTTGAAAAAGGGGAGCGCTATTGTATAAATACTCGATTGTCTCTTCGTAATTCACTTAGTCAAAGAATGTCTTGAACTTTTGAAAGATTTTTGTCCTTAACGATTCGTTTGGAACTATATTTTCGTTGGCTTTGATTGCTTCAAAGTGCTTCTTTTCTTCTGCGGAAAGTTTTTCAGGAATGTAAACGCTGATTTTCACTACAAGATCCCCATTTCCGCTTCCATATCCTTTGATGGCAGGAAGTCCTTTTCCACGAAGGCGCAGGACTTTTCCCGGTTGTGTACCCGGTTCGATTTTTATACGCGCTTTTCCATCGAGGGTCGGAACTGTTACCGTGTCGCCTAAAGTGGCCTGTGGTACAGAAAGGAGCAAATTATAAATTAAATCGTTATCATCTCTGATAAAAGTTTTGTCTTCTTGTTCTTCGATGATTACCTGTATATCACCGGGAATGCCATTGTGTCTTCCTGCATTTCCTTTTCCGGGTATGTTAATAATCATGTTATCGCCAACGCCGGCCGGAATGTTGATGTCTACGATTTCTTCACCACGCACAACGCCTTCGCCTTGGCAATGGGGACATTTGTTTTTGATGATTTGGCCTTCGCCATGGCATGTCGGGCATACGCTTTGTGTTTGCATCATGCCGAATAAGCTTTGGCGTACTTTATTAATGTAGCCGGTTCCATGGCAGTCCGGACATGTAGTCTTTTGTGAGCCCTTTTCACATCCGCTTCCGTGACAGTCCGGACATACTATGTACTTTTTTACCTTTATTTTTTTTGTAACACCTGTACTTATTTCCTGCAAAGTCAGCTTCATCCGTATTCGCAGGTCGCTTCCTCTGAATTGTGGCTGATTGGTTTGAGCACGATTGCTGTAATTACCTCCAAATCCGCTGAATCCGTGTCCACCGAAGATGTCACCGAACATCGAAAAGATGTCATCCATATTCATCCCTTGCCCACCGAATCCGGCGTTGCCGTTTACACCTTCCGGCCCGAATTGGTCGTAACGTGCACGTTTGTTAGCGTCATGTAACACATCGTAGGCTTCAGCTGCTTCTTTGAACTTTTCTTCGGCTTCTTTATTGTCGGGATTCCGATCCGGATGATATTTTATGGCTAACTTTTTGTATGCTATCTTTATTTCTTCTTCTGTCGCGTTTTTCGCTACGCCAAGTACTTCGTAATAGTCTCTTTTTGGCATGATTGCTTATTTCAGTGTGTGTGCCTGTTTCTTTTACTGTCCGATAGCTACTTTTGCATGACGTATAACTTTGTCATTCAGAGTGTAGCCGGTTTGTACGCAGTCCAATACTTTTCCTTTTTGTTCTGATGATTGAGCCGGTACCATTGCTATGGCTTCGTGGAAGTCTGTGTCGAAATCCTTATTGCTCGTTTCGATTTTTTTAAGTCCTTGCGACTCCAATGCTTTTTGCAGTTTTTGGAATACAAGTTTCAACCCTTCTTTCAAGGCTTCCACATCGTCCGACTTTTCTATGTTTTGAGCTGCTCTTTCCATGTCGTCTAATATAGGAAGTAATGTAGTAATCACTTTCTCACCTCCGTTCAGAATCAGCTCTGACTTTTCCTTGAGGGTGCGTTTGCGGTAGTTATCAAATTCGGCTACTTGCCGCAGGTATTTGTCTTTCAGCTCAGCTACTTGCTTTTCCAATTGCTCCACTTTGTCGGCGCAATCTTTTGGGGAGTCGGCAATAGCTTGCGACTCTTTTTCTTCTGCAGTTTGCGCTTTTGTCTGTGGCTTTTCCTGCCCTTCTGTATTATTTATTTGTCCTTTGTTTTTCTTGTCTTTTGAATTACCCATGGCTTGTATATGTTTTGTTTACTATAGTGTTATAGCAAACTTCATACCAAACAAATGCTATTTGCCATATAGTTTTTGCCGGAGTTCTTTAATATGGTCATCTGCTATATAGTCTTCATAGTTCATCAGTTTGTCTATGCTTCCGTTTGGTGTCAGTTCTATAATGCGGTCTGCCAGAGATTCTATGAATTCGTGGTCATGGCTTGCAAAAAGCAGGTTCCCTTTGTAAAGTTTCAGGTTGTTGTTGAATGCCTGAATGCTTTCCAAATCCAGGTGGTTGGTCGGTGTGTCCAATATCAGACAGTTGGCATTTTTCAGTTGCATGCGCGCAATCATCAGTCGCATGCGTTCGCCGCCTGACAGTACGTTTACCTTTTTCAGAATTTCTTCTCCGGAGAATAGCATCCTTCCCAAGAAAGCTTTGAAGTATACTTCATTGCCTTCTGCAAACTGGCTCAGCCATTCCAGCATGTTGAAGTTGGTGTTGAAAAACGGTGTGTTGTCTAATGGTAGATATGCGGTAGTGATGGTTACACCCCATTTATAGGTGCCAGCCGCAGCTTGCTGGTTACCATTGATAATCTCGAATAGCGCGGTCATGGCTCTCGGGTCACGACTTAGAAATACCACTTTCTGTCCTTTCTCTATGTTGAAGTTCAAATTGTCAAACAGCACAGTACCGTCTTCTGTCACGGCTTTCAGGTCGTGAACTTCCAAAATTTGGTTGCCCGGTTCGCGGTCCATTTGAAAGATGATTCCCGGATATTTGCGTGTAGAAGGTTGAATTTCTTCGATGTTCAGCTTTTCCAGCATCTTTTTGCGGCTGGTGGTTTGTTTGCTCTTTGCCACATTGGCCGAAAAGCGGCGTATAAACTCTTCCAGTTCTTTTCTCTTTTCTTCTGCTTTTTGTCGTTGGTTTTGTTGTTGGCGCAGAGCCAGCTGGCTTGATTGATACCAGAAACTGTAATTGCCGGCATACAAAGTCACTTTTCCGTAGTCTACATCCACTGTATGGGTTGATACCGCATCCAGGAAGTGACGGTCGTGGCTTACTACGAGTACCGTATGCTCGTAGTTGCCAAGATATTCTTCCAACCATTCGACGGTCTCCAAATCAAGGTCATTGGTCGGCTCATCAAGCAACAGATTGTCGGGGTTGCCAAACAGGGCTTGAGCCAGCATTACGCGTACTTTCTCTTTTCCGCTCAGTTCGCCCATCAGCATCTGGTGTTTGTCATCTTTAATGCCCAATTGTTCCAACAATGTGGCGGCATCGCTTTCAGCATCGTAACCACCCATGTTGGCAAACTTTTCTTCCAGCTCGGCAACCTTCATACCGTCTTCTTCGCTGAAGTCGGGCTTTGCATAGAGAGCTTCGCGTTCTTTGGCAACGTCCCACAATTCCTTGTATCCCATCAATACGGTGTCAAGCACCTTATACTCGTCAAATTTAAAGTGGTCTTGGCTCAGTACACTCAGACGTTCGCCCGGGCCTATTTCAATGTTGCCCTTGCTTGTTTCCAGTTCGCCCGATATCGCGCGGAGCAAGGTGCTTTTTCCTGCTCCGTTGGCACCGATAATGCCGTAGATGTTTCCGTTGGTGAACTTTAAATTAACGTCTTTGTATAAGACTTGGCGGCCAAATTGAATGGCTAGATCTGTTATTGTAATCATCTTTGCTTATTTGGAGTGCAAAATTACTCAAAATCGCCGAGACGGGCGAATCTTTTCATTAAAAAGCCATTCCGTAGCATTTTGCAGTTTGTCAGTCTGATTTTAATTGTAACTTTGCGCTGTTTTTCAATAGTGTCATTATGTGTCGTTTACCTTTACATGTAATCTTATCACGGTATTGTTCTTGTTGTGTTGTGGCTCTTTCGGGTCTGATTGGTGTTGGCATTTTTTCTTCTTGCATAAAGGATGAGCCGCTCAATTCCGAGTGTGACATCGAAAAGGCCTATGTGCATGTTGATAATCCGTCAGATGTTTTTTTCAATGCGACCGATACATTGATAGATGTCCTCTATAGCGAGGATTTCATTCGTTTTCGCGTGCGCAAGGATGCCGACCTGACCCGGATGGCTCCCATGTTCCGCATTACGGAAGGAGCTACGGTTGAGCCGGCAAGCGGTTCCGTACACGATTTCAGCGATGGCCCCGTTGCATATGCAGTGACATCGCAGGATAGAAAGTGGAAGCGTACGTATTATGTACTGTTCGAGAAATACAGCAGTACCGTCAGCGATACCATCAGGTTCGATTTCGAGAATTACCGCATCAAGAGCTCTTCCGAACGTTATTACATATGGACCGAAAATGCGGGCGATACCACGGCTTCTGCCGGCTGGGACTCGGGAAATGGCGGCTTTTGGATGGTAAAGAGCAAGTCTGCTCCTGATCAGTATCCTACGACCGTGCTCGAAGAGGGCGTTTCCGGCAATGGTGTGCGCCTTACTACACGTGATACCGGTCCTTTAGGATTAATAAAGAATATGCCGCTTGCTGCCGGAAACTTGTTTCTCGGCCGATTTGATGTGCGCATGGCATTGGTCGATGCCATGAAGGCGACACAGTTTGGCGTGCCTTTTGACAAACAGCCTACCTGCATTGAAGGATACTATAAGTATAAACCCGGAGAGAAGTTCCAGCGTCGCGACATGCAAATCGTCCCCGGCCGTATAGACCAGGGAACTATTTATGCCGTGCTCTATCGCAATACCGACAGCAACGGCAAACCGGTGGTGCTTTATGGTGACAATGTGCAGACAAGTCCCAATGTTGTGGCATTGGCCAGAGTTGATAATATCGTTGAGGCAGACCAGTGGCAGCATTTCAAGGTTGATTTTGATTATCGTGAAAACATCGATACCGATTTGCTGGCCAATTACGGCTATAGCTTCACCTTGGTTTTCTCGTCAAGTATAGACGGTGGCAATTTTGAAGGTGCGATTGGCAGTACGCTGTGTGTCGACGAGGTGAAAGTGGTGTGTCTGAAAGAAATTTGAACCGATAAATGTGATTTGCGATGAAGAGAAAGATAATTATGTTGTTGGCCACGGCGTGCATATCCTTGCAGGCTGCCGGAATGGACTGGCGTGGCCTTACAGACAGTCTTACTTATTTCGCCCGCTTGGGCTATAATGTCGGTGGAACAGCTCCCGTTGGTCTGCCGGCCTCCATACGAAAGTTGAACAGCTATAAGATTCCTGCCAACATTTCGCTTGCTCTTGATGTCTATAAGCCCTTGGACGGTCGTTGGGGCATTATGGCAGGGCTTCATTTCGGAAACAAAGGCATGGAGACCGATGCGCGTGTGAAAAGCTACTATATGGAAATCACGCAAGGTGGCGAATCGCTTGAAGGCTACTTTACCGGAAACGTCTTGACCAAGGTCGAAGAATGGTTGGTCACTATTCCGATAGAAGCGGTTTATGACGTTTCACACTCTGTGCGTTTGCGTGTGGGGCCGTATGTTTCCTATGTACTTTCTCACCATTTCCATGGCGATGCCTATGATGGTTATTTGCGCCGTGGTACGCCTGTGGGAGTTCGCGTCGACTTGGGAAACGAACCTGAAACACGTGGCAGCTACGATTTTTCCGAACATATGAGAAAGTTCCAATTCGGCCTTCAAGCTGGAATGGACTATCAATTTTCACGCCGCTGGGGAGCTTATGCCGCTTTGTCATGGGGGCTTACGGGAGTCTTTAAAAGTGATTTCCATACCATCGAGCAGACGCTTTATCCCATTTACGGAACAATCGGTTTGAGTTACAAATTTCGCTGACGCAGCAAATAGAAAAACAGACGCAGTAGATTCGTTTTCCGACGCAGTCTTTTTTGACGGGAAATTTGCATTTCCCACTTTTCAAACGCGAAAGTGAAATGAGGCGCTTTTGCCTGCATATTGGCAGGAAATGCTTTTGCCTTATTGACTTTTTGAGTTGCCATATATTTTGTTCTAACGTTTATGGGTAACTTTGTATCTTAAAAAACAAATTGAATCATTCGTATGAAGAAATTATTTACATTTTTCGCCGCAATGGCGTTTTTCTTGTCCGCATCAGCCACTGAATACAGCGATATGTTGCGGGTTCAGATCAATGGAGTTGATGCAGCCACCCAAAAGGCAACTATCGTAATTGAAAAGCAGGACAATGGGAAATTGGCCTTGTCGCTTCGCAATTTCGTATTGGATATGGACGAAACACAGCTGGCAGTCGGTAACGTAAACGTGAAGGACGTCGATGCCGCAACCACCGGAACCGATACGGTGATGCACTCGTTGCAGACCATCAAGCTGGAAGCCGGCGATGACCCTGAAACAAGCTGGCTCGGACCAATGCTCCCGGCTGTCGACGTCGATGTAAACGCATTAATCAAGGACGGACGTTTGAATGCTGTTATTGCAATCGATGCCACGAAAACATTAAACATGATAATAAAGGTATATTTCGGGTCTGACAGCTATCAGTTGCCCAATGCCGGCTTTGAAAGTTTCCACGAAGCCAAACTCTATCCTACCAAAAAAGGTGAGAATGGACTAGAGTGGGACTATTCGGCCGAACCGAAGGCAACCAGTCAGGAACCCGACTATTGGCATTCGTTCATGAGTGCCTCCGGCTATGACAAAAACGGAGTAAACCAACTTGGCATTGCCTATCTGGCCGGATTGTCACCTCATACATTCGTGAGCGATGACGTGCGTCCCGGTTCGGTTGGCAAGTCAAGCCTGTTGCTCAAGTCTACATCGATATTGGGAATCATTGCCAATGGAACCGTGACCACAGGGCGCATCAATGCAGGGTCTCCCAATGTCAGCGTAGATGCGCAGGGAGATTGGCTGAACCATTCCTGGAACGATATGAGCCAAACGGAGGTTGGCCAGGACGGACATCCTTTTTATGCATTGATGGATGGTTGTCCCGATTCGATGGCGGTTTGGGTGAAATTCAAACAAAAAGACCCCAAAAAGGCTGAGGGTCACCCCTATGCTTCAATAAAGGCTGTAATCAACGATGGCACCTATTATCAAGACCCTGAACAAAAAGGCTCGCACTATACCAATGTGCTGGCCAAGGCCGAGGAAAACACCATTGCCGATACCAAGGGCGAGTGGGTGCGAGTGGTTGTTCCGTTCGATTATGAAACGTTTAAGGCAAACAATGCTACCGGGCGTGTTGCGCTTGTGACAGCTTCTACCAATGCAGATGCAGGCAAGGGTAGCGATGGCGATGAGTTCTATTTGGATGACATCTCCATGATCTACAACAACAAGTTGTCGTTGGTCAAGTTTAAAGGCAAAGCCGTTGAAGGTTTCGACAAAGACAAGAAAGACTATTCCGTGACTGTCAAGGGTGCGTTGGATGCCAATGATATAGAAGTTGTGGCAGATGGCCGTGGAGCTTATGTGATAAAGACGGTGGAAAACGAGCTTGACCAAGACAACCGACTCGTGAAAGCCGTTGTCAAGGTGATAGTCGTGGCCGGTAACATGGAGAGTTCTACGACTTATGTTTTCAATGTGACTTACGATGTCACATCCATATCCGGAATTATCGGTTCGGCCGAGGATTCGATTGTTGCTGTCTACGATTTGCAAGGCCGTCCTGTCAGGTCATCGGCAAGCGGTATATACATAGTCAGATTCAAATCGGGCAAGATTCTTAAGGTAATACGCAAATAGCTCTATACTTTTGCACGCACAGGTAAAAGCACCGTTGCTGCCTTGGGACATTTGAATTCTTGCTGCAACGGTGCTTTTGTTGTGGAAAGACTTATTTCATCGACAGAGAGTCGAATTGCAATGGCAACAGCAGACTGACGTCTGCAATTTCCCAGATTTCTTTGCTTCCGGCCATGAGCAGCCTGATGGTGTTCGGAGCTTGTCGCTTTTGGGCTTCTAGCAAAGCTTGGCGGCAAAGTCCGCATGGGGTGACAGGCCTTGCCGTCTGTCCTGTTTCAGTAAAAGCCGCAATGGCGATGCTTCTGATGGGTGTGTTCGGGCATGCAGCTTCCGTATAAGCCAGAGCCGTGCGTTCGGCACATGTTCCGCAAGGTGTCGAAGCGTTTTCCTGATTGCTCCCTTGTATGATCCGGCCGTTTTGCAGGAGAATGGCGCTACCTACGCGGAAATGCGAGTAAGGGGCATAGGCCGTATTGGCAGCATCGGCGGCTGCCCGAATCAGGATGCTGTCGGCTTCTGACATTTCTTGCGGCTTGGCAATCCGATATGTGAATATGACTTGCTTGTTTTCCATGACAAATCTGTCTTTTTTATCATAACGTTTTGTTATGCGCTTTATTGTGTCACCGTTGCTATAGGTGCAGGTTGATGCGTGCTCCGGCTAGAACGGAAAATCCCGGTTGAGGCACACTGCCGAAATCCCGGTATTTGTGCGAAGTCAGATTTTCCAATGAAAGGTAGACGTTATAGGAGGGGCGGTTATAGCTTATCTTCAAGTTTACCAAGGCGTAGGGATGATAGTTTTGCAAGGTGTTGTCACTTTTCAGGTAGCTGCCCATTCGTTTTTGCCACGAAAAATACCATGTGGCATCGATGGCATCGAAAATACGGTGGTTCAAGTTGGCAGTTAACTTATGTCGCAGGTATTCCAATGCGTAATTCGACTTGTAGACGCTTTGTTGGTCGTGGCGCTCTTGGGTGATGTAGGTATAACCGGCATTGAACGAACGAATGAACAGACTTTCATTGTCGAACAATTCGGCAAACAGCAGTGACACGTCGGCTGTCAATTCATAGCTTTTCAATTTGAATTGTGTGGAATGGTAAATGTCGTCAGCATGGTACATGACCCAGTCAATCATGTCGCTTCCCGAACGTCTGATGCCTTGCAGAGACATGCGGAATCCTTTTTGCCGCCATTCTGCACCGAGTTTGAACGTCGATGCCTTTTCGGGGCGTAACCCGATATTTCCTTCCTGAGTGGGACTTTTGTAATAAAGATCTGTAAATGTGGGAAGCCGCAAGGATTGACCCCACGAACCAAAGATTTTCCAACCGGGTGCGGGACGGTAGCAAAAATCAACGCCGGGGTAAAAGCTGAAGCGTTCGTTGATAGCCGTATTGCGATTGCCCATTATACCGGCAGACAGTGTAATTTGTTTTATTGTGATGTGATGTTCTGCAAAAAAGCTGATGTTGGTGCGGTTGTCGCGAAATTTGTAATAAGTGCTGTCTTGCTGCTCCACTTTGACATATTCGCTTTCAGGCAAGGGACGTCCCATGTTGGACGACAGCAATCCGTCTGAACGCAGTTCGCCGCCTATTGCCGTGCGTCCCAAAGCCCAGTCGGTATAGCCCGTAAGACCGAAAGTGAATACATCGTTGCGGTTGAAATTCTCGCCTTTATTGCTGTGGCGGATAAGTTGGAAATGATCGAATGAGCGTATCCAAGATACAGAAGGAGACAAGTGGAGTTTGCCGCCTGTCACAGCTTTTACGGAAGCGAGCCATCTGCTTCCGGCTTCCCATTGATTGGGATAGGCGGCGCTATAGAACGTGTTGGCACCGTAACGCTGTGAAGTGAAGCCTCCTTGCCAGATTAGTTTGAGCTCGGGCGTGATATAATTGCCTTGATAATAGGCTCTGTATTTGTCGAAGCCGCTATTGGGCGTGCCACCGTCGGAGCGCAGGTAGTCACCGCTGATGCGGTTCAGGTAGTGGCGGCTGGCGAAGTTGGCCGATGCACCACCTCCGAAAGTGCCGTATGAGCCACCCTGCATGCGGGCTTCAGCAGTGTTTTTATTGACTATTCGTGTAATGATATTAATGGCACCGTTGAGAGCTTGGCTGCCGAAGATGCGAGCCGAGGCTCCATCATAAATTTCGATGCGTTCAATGTCGGAAATGGAAACAGGAAAATCGGCCGTGAGGTGGCCTGTTTGAGGATTGTTGACGTTGATTCCGTTTAAGAGAACGGCGGTTTGGTCGAATGTGCCGCCTCCGATGCTGATATCGGTTTGTATGCCGAAACTGCCTCGCTGTCTGACGTCAATGCCGGAGCACAGTTTCAAAAGATCGTTGACGGTTTGAACTTTCGCGTGTTCGATGTCTTCACGCGTAATGACCGAAACATTGTTGGCTGTTTCGGCAAAGGTGATAGGGACGCGCATTCCTACCACTTCGGTCGCGCTCAAAGGAATGTCCGGCTTTTGCTGGCTGACAATCTCAAGTGAATCGGCGCGCGATGCAAGGCTCTCTGTGTGTGCAAAGGCAAGCATGGGCACAGCGAGTACGCAAATACGGATTTCCACTTTCAGACTGCGGAATACTGCATAGCCCTTTCTGGAGAAATGCTTGAAGCATACCGTTTGGCGCATTTTAATGTTTTGTTTTTGCATATTGTTTTATGTATTGATAAAATAAATGGCCACAAAGTTACGTTTTAAGTCTGATATTCTGTGGAATCGCGGATGTGCAAATCGTGGATTTCGTATCTTTGCAGTCAGGTTGATGGAAACATTCCGGCATAGAAAAGAAAACAGAAAATAAGTTTGATGGCATGGACATTTCAGAAGTAAAAAGATTGATAGACAAATATTATCCAGAAGACAATGAATTGAAACGCATACTCATTGAGCATAGCAGACAAGTGGCTCAAAGAGCCTTGCAAGTTGCAGAAGAACATCCCGAATTGAATTTGGATCGTTCATTGCTTTATGCAGGAGGAATGTTGCACGATATAGGTATATTCAAGACCTATGCTCCCGATATTTATTGTGTAGGAACCGAGCCATATATCATGCACGGCAGCATAGGTGCACGTCTGTTGCGCAATGAGGGGCAGGAGAGCCTGGCACGAATATGTGAACGTCATACAGGTGCGGGACTGAGCAGGGAAGACATCCGTCGCCTTCGTTTGCCGCTGCCCGAGCAGGACTTGTTTCCCGAAACGTTAGAGGAGAAAGTGATTTGCTATGCCGATAAGTTCTATTCCAAATCGGATTTGAATCGTGTAAAAACATCGGAGCAGGCATACCAAAGCCTTCGTAAGTTTGGAGAAGAGGGCGCCCGACGCTTTTTGGAATGGGATAAGATGTTTGGTTGAACAAGGCGCGTGGCATAAAGCTTTCTGTTAGGGTCTTGTTCATGTTTATTCACTTCATTAATCAGGCGAGTTATATGGATTTTCAGTAACTTTGCACGTCAATATCAAGAGATACGCCCGATTGAGAACTTTTTTATCAGTTTGTTTATTGGTTATGGTTGCCTTCAACCTGTTTGCCGGCAGGACGAAAGGCGGAGTGTTGCAACGGGAAATGATTCCTCTTGCGGAAGACTCTGTTGATACCTTGGTGCATAAGGATAAAAGAGTGATTTTAAAAAATGATTCGACAGGACGCAATATGACAATTGAAGTTGACACGACGCGTAACGATACAACCCGTAGCGATTCCACGAAAAAAAAAGATGCGCTTGAGGCTCCTGTTGAGTATGAAGCTCAGGATTCAATGACTTATTATGCCAATACGAAAATGACCAAGCTCTATGGCAACAGTAAGGTAACCTACCAGGATATGTCGCTTGAGGCGGCTGTCATATCAATGAGCCTTGATAGCAGCCTGGTTCATGCCAATGGAGTGAAAGATTCATCGGGCGTTTTGCAGGGCAAGCCTGTCTATACGCAGGGCAGCGAGAATTATGAAAGCGAAGTGATGAGCTATAACTTCAAGTCAAAAAAAGGCTACATTCAGAATGTCACTACCGAGCAAGGCGATGGCTTCATGCAGAGTGAGGCTTCCAAACGATCTAAAGACGGAACATTATTCCTGCAGCATGCCAAGTACACTACTTGCGATGCCGACCCTCCACATTTTTATTTGTCTCTTTCGCGTGCCAAGGTGAAACCTGGAAAGGAGGCTATCTTCGGACCTGCCTATTTGGTGGTGGCCGATGTTCCTTTGCCCTTAGCTGTTCCTTTTGGCTTTTTCCCCTTTCGCAAAAAGTATTCGAGCGGTTTCCTGATGCCTACTTATGGTGATGAAACAAGTCGGGGATTCTATTTGAGAGATGGCGGTTATTACTTCGCCTTTAACGACTGCATGGACATGACGCTCTTGGGTGAAATATATACCAAGGGATCATGGGGACTTAATCTTGAGACTAACTATCGCAAGCGTTATCGCTATTCAGGCAATATTTATGTCAATTATCTGAACACGGTGGAAGGCGAAAAAAACATGCCCGACTATCAGAAAACGACAAGTTTTAAAATTCAATGGACGCACCGTCAAGATGCAAAGGCTTCTGTCAACAGCTCGCTTTCTGCCAGTGTCAACTTTGCGACATCAAGTTTCGAACACAGCAATTTATCAAGCATGTACAATCCCTTGTCGTATACGCAAAGTACGCGTACCAGCAGTGTGAGCTATTCGCGCACATTTCCCGGTATTGGCCTCACGCTGGCGGCATCGGGCAACTTGAGCCAGAATATGAGCGATTCGACGTTGGCCGTCTCGCTTCCTGAAACAAACATAACGCTTAATCGCTTTTATCCGTTCCGCCGCAAAAAGATGGCAGGCAAGCAGCGCTGGTACGAAAAGATTTCCGTTAACTATACAGGGCAATTGAGCAATAGTATCTCTACTAAAGAAGACAAGTTGCTCCACAGTAGCCTTATTAAGGACTGGCGTAATGGTATGCGTCATAGTTTGCCGATTAATGCCACCTTTTCCCTGTTAAAGTATATCAATGTCACGCCGGCTATCAATTTTACCGATCGTATGTATACAAACAAAATCATGCAATCGTGGGATAACGAGCGTCAAACCGTGGTGCGTGACACGACCTACGGCTTTTATAATGTATATGATTGGCGCATGTCGCTTTCGGCTAACACAACGTTGTATGGCTTCTACAAACCGTGGCGAAAACTCTTTGGTGATAAAATTATGGCAGTACGTCATGTCTTGAAACCTTCGTTGTCATATAGCTATTCTCCCGATTTCAGTGCTTCGTCTTACGGTTATTACGATAGCTACGTCAAGACCGATGCCGATGGAAAAGTTTCAACCGTGACCTATTCACCTTTCCAGTACGGACTTTTCGGTGTTCCTTCCAAAGGACGTACTGGGAGTATCTCCATGTCGCTTTCCAACAATTTGGAGATGAAACTGAGAAGCGACAAAGATTCTACAGGCGAAAGAAAAGTGAGTCTCATAGACGAACTTTATGGTACGCTTTCTTATAATATGGCAGCGAAAAGCAGGCAATGGAGTGACCTCAGTACCCGAATACGCTTGAAGCTTTCCAAAAGTTATACTTTCAGTCTGGCAGCTGTCTTTGCTACTTATGCATATAAGTTTGATGAAAAAGGTAATGTGGTTACCAGTGACCGCACCGAATGGAGCTATGGGCGATTCGGACGTTTCCAGGGTATGTCGCAGAATTTCTCTTACACTTTCAACAATGCCACTTTCCGCAAAAAAGATAAAAAAACAACAGGAGACAATGCTAATGAGGATGAAGATGGCAACGAGGAGGGCGATACAAATGTCGACCCCACATTGGTTTCCGGTCAAACGGAAAAGGGTGAGGCATCAGCTTCGGCTGATGTTGACGAGAATGGTTATTTAAGGTTTTCCATCCCTTGGAGTTTTACGGTTTCTTATGGTGTTTCCATGCGCGAGAACACTTCTGCCAAAATCAATCCAAAGAATATGCGTTATCCCTACAAACTGACACATACCATGAACTTTTCCGGCAATATCAGTTTGTCGAAGGGATGGAATATCAATTATAGTTCCGGTTACGATTTCAACTATCACAAGCTGTCCATGACAACGGCCTCGCTTTCGCGCGACCTTCACTGTTTTTCCATGTCGTGCTCAGTCGTCATTCGTCCTTACACTTCCTACAATTTCAGTTTCAGGGCAAAAATGTCCACGCTTGCCGACGTCTTGAAATGGGATAAGCGCAGTAGCTACAGTTCAAATATCGAATGGTATTGACAATTTCGCACAATCAATCTTCGTTGTTTCTTCAAAAAAGGCATTCATTAGTGCTTTTGTTAGAAATTAAATCTATAACTTTGCATCAAAGAAATATGGCTGTACCGGTTTGATCGGGATACTCATCAAATAAACAACAAGAAAATAGAGCCAGCTTCTCAAATCAATGGCGTGCTGTCCTTTTCGACAGATTACAGCGAGCGAGAGCCCTCGAATCCTATTTAATATGGAGTTTTCATCACATCACCGGTGCAGCTTTTTCTTTTTTCTTTCCTCTGTAGTTTTCATTCCAAAGTATTTTCCGGTGAATTGGGCACATACGGGCCGTCCTTTACTTCAAAGATAATGGTTCCCGTTTCCAACACTTCCAAGCTGTGCCAAACGTTCTTGTCCAAGTGGCATCCGTAGCGTCCTTCTTTCGGATTAAGATCGAAAGTTTCGATGACTTCTTTTTGATCGTTATAGACTTTCACACGTGCGTGACCACGCATTACAAATTGTGTTTCACTGCTGTGGTTGTGTCTGTGAATGGGAAAGATGCTTCCCGGTTCCACCGCATTGAAAAGTCGCTGTGCCTTGGCGTCAAGGCTTTCATGCAGGTTATAGTTCATACGCAGTCTCGGGCTTTCTTTTGCCCTTTTGGTTATTTCGTCAAAAAGGGCTTCATCTAATAATTTGTTCATCTTTATGGGTTCTTATTTGTTTTCAAAGTGGGCAATAAGTTTTTCGAACATGTCTTTCAGTCCTGTCTGTGGTTGCCATCCCAATTGTCTTATCTTTGTGATGTCAAGCCGCAGTTTTGTAGTGGGCGAATAGCCGCAGCCATCTTGTGGTTCTGTTTTTACGGCAATGTCGTTTGCAAAGTTTTTTTGGATGAAGAATGCCATTTCCTTGACTGATATGTAGGTATCGGGATTGGCAACGTTATAGGCTTCTCCGGCTTGTCCCGAAATCATGATGCTGAGCAAGGCCGAAACAGCATCGGTAGTATAGCAATATACGCGGCTCAATTCTCCTGAAGTGTGCAAGATGATATCCTGATGGCTGACGGCACTACGGGCAAATTGGGCAAAAACTCGGTTGTCTTCCTTTGAAACGCCGGCTCCGAATGTCTGTGCAAGTCGGGCAATGGAAGTATGCAAACCGAACTCTCGAAAATAGCAGTGACACAGGCACTCGGCTGCTCTTTTCCCCAGCGGGTAGCTACTGCGCGCATCAATAGGGTTGATGTAGCCTTGCATCTTTTCGGTCACGGTAACTGTATCGTCAAGGATGCTGCCGTAAACCTCCAACGAAGACACATAGACAAAGTTTTTCACTTGCAGCTTGCGTGACAGGCGCAGCATCGCCTCTGTGCCGTTTACAACTGCACGGAATGTTTCGACCGGTTTTTCTACAAAAAATCTCGATGCCGTCGGTGCAGCCAGATGTACGACATAGTCTACCGGTAAAGCAGGCTGCAGTTCATCGATTTTTTCCAATGTAACAAATGGGAACTCGATGTGTGCATCTTCTCCGGCAAACATTTTGCCGGCCTTTTCAGGATTACGTACAGGGCAGGTGATGTGCATCTCCAGCTTGTATTTTTTGTTCAAGGCAAGCAGACATTTTGTCAATATCGAGCCTATAAGGCCTGTAGCTCCGGTAATCAGGATATGCTTTCCTTTCAGTTCACGGTAATGTGCAAACGTTTCTGAAAATGATAAGATGTCATTCGTCAATGTAGGTGTATCCAATGTGCTGTAGTTTTATGAAAAGTTGTTGGTATCTAACCAACTTCATTGTTGTGAAAAAGCCAAGAAAGGGAGAATAAGAAACCCGGAAAAGCACTTTTGGGGCACTTTTTCGGGTTTTTCACTCATAAGACCTTTATTTCTCAGGCTTTATGCGGAGAGAGAGGGATTCGAACCCCCGGTACCT
>DJPH01000048.1:83585-114409 GCA_002439755.1 Prevotellaceae bacterium UBA6417
GACCACTCTACCATCTCTCCTTGCTTTTGCAAACGAGAAAGCGTATTTACGCGATTCCGAGTGCAAAAGTAATACTTTATATTGTTTCAGGCAAATAAATGAACGAGTTTTTTATGGTTGGAACATTGCAGCTCATAAACTGCTACATTGTCAAAGAAAACAGCTCTGCTTTTGCTTTCTCGCAATCTCTGATTGTTCCTATTGTCTGTGTGAGAACTTCATAATATGATCTCATTTCAAGCAAATATTCGGTTAGTGTTATTTCACCGCTATCAAGAGCTTTTCCCAGCAGGGTTCCATGTCGGAGTGACAAGATGTCTTTGCTGTTTGCGTCTGAAAGCTTTTGCAGTTCAATAGCACGCTTATAGCATGCTTTCAGCATATTCGACTGTTGTTGCCGCACTTCTGCTATGCGGAATTCGCTGGCATGTATGCGGGCGCGCGCACTTTTTGTCTTGTTCTTGTTTTCCCATAAGGGTATTGCGAGCCCAATGCTGATTCCTTGGTAGTGTTCTCCAAAAGTCTTTTCGCTCATATAACCGGCTGATAGTCGCGGAAGATTTTCTGCCTTGGCCAGCTTCATTTCTCTGCGTCCAACATCAATTTGTCGTCCGAGATATTGCAATTGCGGGCTATTTTCATTAACACTTTCGAGCCATTGTGAAAAGTCGGCAGGCAGGGCTGCCGTAGCATAGACTGTATCATCCAATGTCACGGCTTTTCCCCCGTTCATCTGCTTTAATGTTTCCATCAAGGCCTCGCGCTCGATATTTGTGCTTGATAAGGCTGCTTCTGCCTCTGCCAATCCTATCTTTGACTTATTATATTCCAGTATATTCGTACTGCCGTCATCCAAACGGCGCTTGCATGCTTTCACTATGGAATGCATTGTGGCAACACGTTCTTGCAGACGACAACGCAACATGTTATAATATACCACATCAATGCACGTCTGCCGGGCTTGCAGCAATACTGTCTGACGAGTCATTCTCATTTCTTCTTCTGCAAGCCCATCCTTGGCTTTTGCCAATCGGCTTTTCATTCCTGAAATGGTCGCGTAGTCCAATGTCTGTGTCACGCTGACATCGGTACGGTTTCTGATTTCCGTTGGCGAGCCCCACAAACGGGCATATTCTATTTCGGGCGAAGCCAAAAATATGCCGGTGCGGTTATCCAGACAATCGGCTTTCATTTCAGCCTGTGCGGTTTTCAATGTGGCATTGTTCTTTTCAATCATTGCCAAAACGTTTTCGATGCCGTCTGCTCTGCTGCTGTTTGTTCCCGCCAACGTCAGGAATAATATTGCAAGTATTATCGTCTTGTTCATCGCTTGTTTGATTTTTTATTCATATAGTAATACATTATCGGGATAATGAATGCATTCAAAAATGTCGAGCTAAGCAATCCTCCCAATATGACTTTCGCCATAGGACTTTGTATCTCGTTTCCGGGCAGGTGGCCTCCCAATGCAATTGGGATGAGAGCCAGTGCCGAACAGAGGGCTGTCATCAAAATTGGGTTCAGACGATCCAAAGAGCCTTTCATGATACACTCGTCTATATCCATGCCCACTTTGTACAAATGGTTATAACGCTCTATGAGGAGCATTCCGTTGCGCGTGGCAATACCGAAAAGTGAAATAAATCCGATAATGGCAGGAATGCTGCACACACCGCCCGTGAAATAAATGCTCACGACACCACCTATCAGGGCCAACGGCAGATTGAGCATCACGATAGCCGACAGGAGCATGCTTCTGAACTCACGGTAAAGTAGCAGAAATATTATAAGTAGCGCAAAGACTGAAGCCATCATGATGATGCGCGATGCTTCCTGCTCACTTTCAAACTGTCCGCCATATTCGATGTGGTAGCCGCGTGGCAGTTTGATTTCCTTGTCTATGGTTTCTCTGATGTCGTCGACTACACCGCGCAAATCGCGTCCTGATACATTGGCCGATACAACAAGCTTGCGCGAAGCATTCTCGCGGTTGATAGTGTTTGGCCCTGATGCCGAAACTACACGGGCCACATTCTCCAGCGCTATCTTGCGTCCGTCTGCATCTATCATCAGATGGCGGATGCGTTCCATCGTTTCCCTGTGTGAATCGTCCACCTTGAGTGTCACGTCCAATGTCTGGTTGCCTTCATAGACATTTGCTACCGTAACACCGCCAATCATCACTTCAATATATTCGGCCAGCTGTGGCAGCGTAATGCCGTAACGGGCGAGCATTTCGCGTCGCGGCACAATTTTCAGTTGCGGTCTTTCTATCTGCTGCTCCACGTTCAAGTCGGCCACGCCCTCAATACTGCTTATGCAGCTTTTTATGCGGTTTCCGATGTCGTGCATCTTGTTTAAGTCTGTTCCAAACAGTTTTATGGCAATATTCGCCCGCGTTCCCGACAGCATGGCATCTATACGATGCGATATCGGCGCGCCTATCTCGATATTGACACCGGGCAGCAAGCTCAGCTTTTCGCGTATTTCTGCCATTACTTCGTCTTTCGACCTGTCCTTGAGCACAAAGGGCACTTCCATTTCCGATGTGTTGATGCCAAGTGCATGCTCATCGAGCTCTGCACGTCCTGTCTTACGCCCGACCGTCTGCACTTCGGGTATTGAAAGCAACAGCTGCTCGGCCTGCCGTCCGATGCGGTCCGACTCTTCCAGTGAAATGCCGGGCAGAGTGCTTACATTGATTGTAAACGAACCTTCGTTGAATGGCGGAAGAAAACTACGCCCGAAGGAAAAAAACAGAATCAATGAGGCGATAAAGCACAATGCCGTCACCGCCAACACCTTTTTACCGTGTGTCAATGACCATTGCAGCATTCGTCCGTAGCCTGCCTTCATCGAAGCCACCCATCGTGGCTCATGTCCCGTCTTGTCGCTCTTTTCCTTTCCCAAAAGCCAGCTGCAAAGCACGGGAGTCAGTGTGAGTGCCACCAGCGTCGATGCAAAAAGCGAAACGATAAAAGCGATTCCAAGCGGTATCAGCATGCGACCTTCCATTCCTGTCAGGAAAAACAGTGGCAGGAAACTGGCTACGATTATCAACGTTGAGTTCAGTATCGGCATGCGCACTTCCTGCGAGGCATGGAATACCACATCCAAAATTGCTTTCCGCTCGTTTTCGGGCAGCTTTCTGTTTTCGCGCAAACGTTTGAACACGTTTTCGACATCCACTATGGCATCATCCACCAATGACCCTATGGCAATGGCTATACCACCGAGGCTCATTGTGTTGACCGTCAGTCCCATCATTTCCAGTGTGAGCAAGGCAATCAATATAGAGAGCGGAATGGTTACCAATGAAATGACCGTGGTGCGTGCATTCATGAGAAACAGGAAGAGAACAACGACCACGAAAAATCCACCCTCATACAACGATTTCTTTACATTGTCTATCGAACTCTTTATGAAGCGCGACTGTCTGAATATGTCTGTAGATAGTTTTACATCCTTCGGGAACGATGCCTGCAATTCGGCCAACGATTTGTCAAGGCACTCGGTCAGTTCCATCGTGTTGGTATCGGGCTGCTTCGTTACAGTCAGCAAAACAGCCGGTTTGCCCTTGTCCGAAGCTGTGCCGAGGCGCGGAGTCTTGGCTCCTGTGCGCACGTTGGCTATGTGTTCCAGAAGAACCGGATTCTCACCATCGGTTTTTACGACAGCCCGTTTCAGTGAATCGACACGATTGGTCGACATCAGTCCGCGCACGATATACTCGTTGCCATACTCGTAGAGTGTTCCTCCGCTCACGTTCCTGTTCATGCCTTTCACGGCGGCAAGGGCTTCGTCAAGGCTCACTCCATAGTGCTTCATGCGTTCGGGGTTCAGCAATATCTGATATTCCTTGACATCGCCTCCCAGCACTGCCACCTGAGCCACTCCGCCCATCGACAGCAGGCGCGGACGTATCACGGCATCGGCCAGGGTGCGCAATTCCTGTTGCGATGTGCTGTCGGCAGTAAGGCCTACAATCATCAATTCACCCAATATGGAAGACTGTGGTCCCAGCATGGGACGGCCGCATTCTGCCGGCAACTCGTCTGAAGCCGTTGCCAGTTTCTCTGAAACTACCTGACGTGCCTTGTAAATATCAGTTCCCCAATCAAATTCCACCCATACGATGGAAAGACCTGCCTGCGATGACGAGCGTACGCGACGCACATCAGTAGCTCCGTTTACGGCCGTCTCCAACGGGAATGTCACCAGACGTTCCACCTCTTCGGCGGCCATGCCCTTTGCTTCGGTCATCACTACCACCGTAGGAGCGTTCAGGTCAGGGAATACGTCCACCTCCATATGGTAGGTTTTGTAAAGGCCTACCACTGTCAACACAACGGCAGCCAGCAATACGGCCACACGATTGTGCAGGGAAAAACTTATTATCCTGTTCAACATACTTTTTCTCCTTTAAAGGGTCTGTCAATGGTGATGGCCTTCGGGAATGACTGTTGAACGCGATGCCAGCATCACCTGTGTGGCACCTTTGACAACTACACGTTCTCCGGCTTTCACACCTTTCATCACCTTTACCCTGCGTCCGTCGGCCGCACCGGTCACCACCTCGCGTTTTTCATAATGATGCTCAGATGTCTGCACATACACGTACATCACTCCTTGTTCTTCCGTGAGCGATGATACCGGCAAAGATATGACACCTTCTTCCTGTTTGCCTAACAGATAGACTTCGACATAAGCTCCGGGCACTACGGCTCCGCGGTTGTTGAATTCGAAGGTGACAGGCACGTAGCCCGAACCGCTTTCTGCCGATTTTCCATATGAAAGCAGGCGGCCGTCCAAATCTTTCAGGCTGTAGACACAACCATCGTAAGGAGTTGTGAAATTGGCATCGTTTATTTCATGCAACTTGGCATATCCGCTTTCGGGCACTTCGGCACGCAACACCAGCTTTCGGTTGGAGGATATGGTTGCAATGGCCGTGCCCACACTGACATAGTCACCGGGCTTCACCGCCAGGCTTTTTACGAAGCCATTCATGGGAACCGTCACATTCACTCCCGTCGATGTGGCATTGGTCGCAATGCCCTCGTAGGTTATACGGGCATTTTCGTAGTCTGCCTTGCGTTGCTCGAACTCGCGCACCGATATGAGCCTGTCGTCTGCCAATGACTTGGAACGTTCAAACTCGCGGCGCGCCGTTTCATAGCTTTGTCTGGCCTTTTCCACCGCATCACCGTTCATCAGATGTTTCGACGAGATGGACACAAGCACCCGGCCTTTGCCGACGGCAGAACCTTCTGTAAGGTTACCATTTGGAAAACCGATTATGCCATCTGCCGTAGCTGCCACCGTGACTTCGTTGCCCGGAGCCGGCATTATGCGGCCGCTTGTCTTGATTGCTTCGCGAAAGGTCGAGGCATGTACGGTTTCCAGCTCCAACCCTGCCATACGGGCCTGCTTGTCCGAAAAGGCTATTTCGCCCTCGGCATGAACATGTCCGTGTTCTTTTTCATGATGTTCATGGTCATCATGCTTATGTTGGCATCCGGCTGTAACGGCCAGTGCCATACATATTATATATAATGTCTTGCTCATTGTTTTGTTTGATTAAAGATTCCAACGAAACATCTGCCGGAAAAATCCGGTCGCTTGTTTCGTCATTGTTTGATGAATACCGGTAACGCTGTTGGGCTGCCGGCAGGCCGCAAGGCCTATACTTTAACAAACAAAAGAGGGAGGTGCCCGCAGGCCGCATTGTCTTCCCAACGAGAAAGACACATAATTTGTATGGCGGGCAATACGTTTTTTTTCTTTCCTTGAAATCAGCAGCCACTGCCATCCGCAAATGGCGGCAAAGCAGCACAGCAGCAATAGCAAAGCCGTAAACCAGCGTCCGAAGCTTGTGCTTCCGTGTGCTTTCAACGAATGCAGGTTGTTTTCGGCCATGCATTGGCGTTCTGCGGTGTTTTCGGCGTGGTGGGAAGTGTGACAGTCATTCAAGGCAAGGTCATGGATACACATTTCCACTTTCATGCATATCATGCCATCGTGATGATGGTGAGGCCATGCGGTGAAAACGATCAGCGAAATCACCGAAACGATAATGGCTCCTATGGAAAGTCTGTGCATCATGCTCATGTGAATGTTGTCTTGCAAAGATACAGCTTTTGCAGCACTCTGACAACGGTTTATCCGCCTTTTTGCCGCTGCGGAGCCAATGCCGGCCAACTTTTGTCAGACACATTGCAAAAAGAAAGGCTGCAAATTCTAACGATGAGGGAGCAAATCCGAACGATGAGGCTGCCAATTAAAAAAGGAGCCGCAAGGATGAATCATAACGGGAACTTTCTTAATTTTGCAGCATATAACCACAACATTCTAACAACCATGATAAAAGATATCATCTTGAAATCCACGGGAGCGATGCTTCTGTTGTTTACGTGCTCTGCCGCTTTTGCCCAGACAAGGGGTTTTTGGCAGACAAGGCTTGACCAATGGAAATTCAGCAAGGACAGACAGAATTGGGAATGCGTGCAGATTCCCCATTCCTGCAATGCTCTCGACGGTCATTCGGCCAACTATTTCCGCGGAAAGGCCTATTACAGACGCACATTGGTCTTGACAGCGACCGACCTACTGAAGCCATCCTTCCTGTTGTTCGAAGGAGCGGCACAGGCTTCCGAGGTCAGTGTCAACGGCAGGCAGCTTCTACGCCACATGGGCGGTTATACGCCTTTTGTCATCGCACTGAAAGGACATCTGAAAGCCGGTGAGAACACCATTGACGTGATGTGCGACAACCATGAAGATGTCAATCTGATTCCTGTCTCATCCGACTTCAACAAAAACAATGGCTTGCACAATCCGGCCTGGTTCCTTCAGATGAACAGTGTCTACTTTTCCCCGGAAAGCCATGGCATGTACCGCATGCATGTGACAACTCCGGAAGTATCGGCACAAACGGCCTTGACAAAGGTAGAGGCACGCATTGTCAATGCCCTCAACCATGAGACAAACCTGAAAGTGATCACCCGGCTCAAGGATGCCAAAGGACGGACGGTATACAGCCGGACGGAAAGCATGGCATTGAAGGCCGGTGAAGAGAAAAACTACACCCATGAGTTTAAACTGAAAAAGCCCCACCTATGGAACGGCCTCGACGACCCTTATCTCTATACCGCCGAAATATCCGTGGCCGGCACGAAAGGAAAGATATTCGACAAGGCAAGCACCAAGATCGGTTATCGCTTCTACGAGATGACGCGCGACAAAGGCTTTTTCCTTAACGGCAGGCACTATCCGTTGCGCGGTGTGGCCATGCATCAGGACTACGACGGAAGAGCATCGGCCGTTCGCAAGGAATACTTCGACAGCGACTACAAAATTGTAAAGGAGATAGGAGCCAATTTCGTACGTCTGGCCCATTATCCCCACAACGACTATGCTTTCCGGTTGTGCGACAGTCTCGGCATTGTGGTACAGACGGAAATTCCATGGGTCAACGTTTGCGGTGTCAACGCGCAGCCTGTCTATTTTGAAACCATCCATCAACAGATGAAGGAAATGATTGTCAATCTGTATAACCATCCTTCGATTGCCTGCTGGGGCATGTGGAACGAAGTTGATTCCTGGGGCAACAACAACAAACTGCAGGGAAAGTTCGATGCCGACCGTGCAGTGAAAGAGACGGCCGTACTCTATGACTATGCCAAGTCGCTTGACCCGTACAGATATGTGGGCCTGACCGACTGCAGCCAGTTCGACCGCAAAGGCTACAAGCAGCTGAAAGCCGACTACTATTCCGAGAACCGTTACAACGGATGGTACTACAACGTAGGTCGCACCGATGAATTTTCCAGGCAGCTCAAACGCATAAACGAAATCATGGGTATATGCAACATAGCCGAATATGGCGCAGGAGTCAACCCCTTTTGCCACACGGCTGACACCTCACAGGTATATCTTCGCAAGGACGATACGAAACACTTTGAGGAATATGGGAATCTGATACACGAAAGACATGCGCAGCAGATGCAGGACATGCCTTATCTGAACTTCTCGTCGCTTTGGATCATGTTCGACTTTCCGGTGGCCAATCGTTTGGAAGGCTATATGGACTCTGACGACGGGGTTAACTTCATTGCACGCGAAAACCGCAAATACATGAACGACAAGGGACTTGTAACGCGTGACAGGAAGACGAAGAAAGATGCTTTCTACCTGTACAAATCGCTTTGGAACAAGAAAGAACGCACGGTCTATATCACCAGTCGCCGCCGTCACAAATACCCTGCCGACAGGGACGTTTATGTGAAGGTATACAGCAATGCCAAAGCTTTGACACTCTATCAAAACGGAGAAAAGAAGGCCACCCTTGACAATTCTGGCGAAAAGACCGGTGTCATCTGGACTTTCGGGCCGCTGAGAATGGCCGCTGGAAAAAACACATTCAAGGTGGTTTCCAACGATGGCTGTTCAGACGAAGTGGCATGGGAAGCACTTGAAAAATGACACGATTGCATGGCAAAAAACAAACAAAAGTATGCTTTTCGGCAAAAAAAGCAACAAAACATTTGGCTCTATACGAAAAAGCAGTAACTTTGCAGTCGCAAACAAAAAAGGAAAAATGACATTGACAGCTAACTTTTGGTGGTGGCAAAGCTCAGAATTGAAAAATTGTGAGTCCGCTCGTCGCACGCTCTAAAGAAGCTGAAGAGATAAAGGGAATATCTTAAAGACCTGCCGAACTTACGGCAGGTCTTTTTGCATTCATCAGGCAACAAAACAGACAATATATAGACATGAAAACTTACAATGTAGACAAAAACGGTTATTATGGTGAGTTCGGAGGGGCATTTGTCCCCGAAGTGCTTTACAGATGTACGGAAGAGCTGCGCCAATGCTATTTAGACATCTTGGAAAGCGAATCGTTTCAAAAGGAGTTCCGCCAATTGCTGAAAGACTATGTGGGCCGCCCGTCTCCGTTATACGAAGCCAAAAGACTGAGCCGAAAATATGGCACCCGCATCTTTCTGAAGCGCGAAGATCTCAACCACACCGGTGCGCATAAGATAAACAATGCCCTGGGACAGATTCTGTTGGCCATGCGCATGGGCAAGAAACGCATCATTGCTGAGACAGGTGCCGGCCAGCACGGTGTTGCCACGGCCACCGTATGTGCTTTGATGGGGATGCCTTGTTGCGTCTATATGGGCAAGACGGATATGGAACGCCAACGTCCCAATGTGGAACGCATGAGGATGCTCGGTGCAGAGGTGGCTCCCGTGACAAGTGGCAACATGACACTGAAAGATGCCGTCAACGAAGCCATACGTGACTGGTGCTGTCATCCTCAGGACACCTTCTACATCATGGGTTCGGCAGTGGGTCCCCATCCGTATCCCGACATCGTGGCGCGGCTGCAGAGCATCATCAGCGAGGAAGTGAAGTGGCAGCTCACCGAAAAGATAGGACGCGATTATCCCGACTACATGATGGCCTGTGTAGGCGGCGGCTCCAACGCCATAGGGGCTTTCTATCATTATTTGGACGATGAAAGGGTGAAGCTCATTGCTGCCGAGGCCGGTGGAAAGGGGGCAGATACGCAGTTTACCGCAGCCACCATACACAGCGGCACGGTGGGAATACTCCACGGCAGTCGCACGCTGGTGCTTCAGACTGAAGACGGCCAGGTGCTCGAACCCTATTCCATTTCGGCAGGACTTGACTATCCGGGCATCGGACCCGTTCATGCCAATCTCGCAAAGTCGGGACGTGCAAAGGTCTATTCCGTAAACGATGATGAGGCACTTCAGGCGGCCTATGAGCTGACACGTATGGAGGGCATTATCCCGGCCCTGGAATCTGCTCACATTCTGGCGGTACTGCCGAAAATCAAGTTCAGGAAAGACGACATCGTGGTGGTCAATGTAAGCGGACGCGGCGACAAGGATCTGGATACCTACCTGAAGCACCGCAATGAGATAAAAGACATTTGAAACAACACAGCAACGCAACATCATTGCCATGAAAACCTATTCGTTCCATACGGCAAGCAAGACCATCCTGTCTGACTGCTATACACCTGTTAGCACCTACATGAAGGTGCGCGACCTCTACACACAGAGTTTCCTCATGGAGTGTTCCGACTATCACAGCGAAACCAACAGCCGTTCTTTCATCGGCTTCCATCCGTTGGCCAGCATCAGCATAGGCCACGGCAAGGCTCTTTTGCGCTATCCCGACCACGAGGAAGAAACGTTCGACATCTCAGACAGCTTCCCCGTCGAGGCTGCTTTCAAGGAGTTTATCAGGCATTTTCACATTGAAAACGATGCCAAAGGCTATTGCGGCCTCTACGGATATACGGCTTTCGATGCCGTACGCTACTTTGAGCACATTCCGGTCAGGGAGGAAACCGCCGAAAAAAACGATGCTCCCGACATCCTGTATATATTATATAAGGACATCATCGTCTTTAACCATCACGGTGATACCATGGAACTGCTGGAACTCCTGGCCGAGGGAGAGACCGACAGCTTTGACAAAATACAGACCATCCTCAACAGTCCGAATGCTCCTTCCTTTGATTTCCGTGCCGTGGGTCCGTGCACCAGCACCCTCACGGATGAGGAACATAAGGCTAACATCCGCGAATGTATCAGGCATTGTATGCGCGGTGACGTGTTCCAGATAGTACCGAGCCGCAGGTTCGTGCAGCATTACGAGGGTGACGACTTGCGACTTTACAGGGCTTTGCGCAGCATCAATCCTTCGCCCTACTTGTTTTATTACGATTTCGGAGGTTTCCGCATTTTCGGTTCGTCTCCCGAGACCCACTGTCGCATTGTGGGGCGTCAGGCCTACATCGACCCCATAGCAGGCACTGTGCCGCGTACAGGCAACGAGGAGCAGGACAAGGCCAACGCAGAATACCTGCGCAACAATGCCAAGGAAAATGCCGAACATGTGATGCTCGTCGACCTGGCACGCAACGATCTGAGCCGTAATTGTCACGATGTGAAAGTCGAGAAGTACAAGGACATGCAGTACTACAGCCATGTGATTCATCTGGTGAGCCGTGTCACGGGAACCATGAACCCTCAGGCCGAAGGCATCAAGACTTTCATCGACACTTTCCCTGCCGGCACGCTCTCGGGTGCCCCGAAGATCGAAGCCATGCGTATCATCAGCCGTCTTGAGCCACACAGCCGGGGTGCCTATGCAGGCTGCATCGGCTATATGGGGCTGGATGGTCAGTTGAACCAGGCCATCATTATCCGCTCTTTTGTCAGCCGCAACGGTGAGCTGTGGTTCCAGGCAGGAAGCGGTGTGGTGGCCAAGAGCGACGAAAACTATGAGCTGCAGGAGGTCAACCACAAACTCGGGGCCCTGCGCAAGGCCATTGACATGGCATCCAACAATAACTGACACCAATACAAAAGATTATGAAAGTTACCATCATAGACAATTACGATTCGTTTACCTACAACCTGGCACATCTGTTCAAGGCCCTGGGGGCCGGTGTCAACGTTGTGCGCAACGACAAGTTCCAACTTGACGACCTCGAAGACACAGACAAGCTGGTATTGTCGCCCGGACCGGGCATTCCCGACGAGGCAGGACTCACATTGCAGGTCATACACCACTATGCCGGACGCAAACCCATCCTGGGTGTATGCCTGGGACATCAGGCCATAGGACAAAGTTTCGGTGCAAGGCTCGTCAACCTTCCCGATGTTTATCACGGCGTACAAACCTCGGCACACATCGTGAAGCGCGACTACATCTTCGACCGTCTGCCCGACAGCATCCTTGTGGGCCGCTATCATTCGTGGGCAGTCGATACGGAAGACCTTCCACCTGTGCTTGAAGTGACTGCCGTCAGCGACGACGGCCGCATCATGGCCCTGCGCCACAAGACATACGACATAAGGGGCATACAGTTTCACCCCGAATCCATCCTCACGCCCGACGGCAGGACTATGATTGAAAACTGGCTGAACCACTAAACGCAGCCTGAGGCCTGCATCATACCGATAACTTAAAGATTACATACAATGAAACAGATTTTGGAACGACTCATCGCGGGAGGCAGCAACCTTACCCGTGAAGAAATGAAGACCATCATGGTGAATATCACCCGCGAAGCCTACAAGCCCGAACAAATAGCTGCCTGGCTCATGGGCTTGCAGATGAAAGGAATTACTGCCGAAGAGCTGCTCGGCTTGCGCGACGGCCTGCTGGAGACGGGCACAAGCATCGACTTGTCGCCCTATGAGCCCCTCGACATCGTGGGCACGGGTGGCGATGGCAAAAACACGTTCAATATATCCACGTGTGCTTGTTTTGTAGTGGCCGGTGCCGGCTATAAGGTGGCCAAGCATGGCAACTATGCCGCAACGTCGGTCTCTGGTGCCAGCAGCGTGCTTGAAAACCACGGGGTTCGGTTCTCGTCATCTGTAGAGCGGCTTCGTGAAAGTCTGGAACAGTGCAACATGACTTATCTACATGCCCCGCTCTTTGCCAACGGAATGAAGAATGTGGTTCCTGTACGCAAAGCACTCGGCGTGCCCACATGTTTCAACCTTGTGGGACCGCTCATCAACCCCTGCCATCCTAAGTACCAGCTGCTCGGTGTGGCCAATCTGAGCCAGATGAGACTCTACAACAACGTGTTGCAGCAAATAGATGTGAACTACGGCATCGTGAACAGCACCGACGGATATGACGAAATTTCGCTCACAAGTCCTTTCAAAGTGCTCACACGTCACAACGAGCGCGTCTATTCACCTGCCGACCTCGGCCTGCCGCAAATCAGACAGGAGGAGCTCTATGGCGGCACATCGCCCAAGGAGGCCATGAAGATTTTCGACAGCGTACTGGAGGGAACGGCCACCCAAAGCCAAACCAACGCAGTATTGGTCAACGCGGCTTTTGCCATACATCTTATAGAAAGCGAAAAGAGCATTGACGAATGTCTTGCCGTGGCACGCGAAAGCCTTGAAAGCAAGAAGGCACTGAATGCCCTTCGCAAGTTCATAGAAATCAATCATTGACCATGCCTACCATTCTCGAAGAAATCACCGACCGCAAGCGAAAGGATCTGGAAGCCGTCAAGGAAGACAGGCCGGCTCGCGACCTCTACCTACAGGTGGAGCGTATCATGCAGAGCGACATCCACCATTCATTGCCGCAGGCTTTGAAGGAGTCGTCTACAGGCATCATAGCCGAATTCAAGCGCAAATCACCGTCGAGGGGATGGATTCATCGCGAGGCAAAGCCCGAAGAGGTCATCCCGCAATATGTGACCAACGGGGCTACGGCCCTTTCCATCCTCACCGACGAACCCTACTTTGGCGGGCACAACGAGTATATCACCCGCGTGAGGCCTGACACACACATTCCCATCCTGCGCAAGGATTTCATCGTTGACGAGTACCAGCTTTTCGAGGCCAAGGTGCTGGGGGCCGATGCCATACTGCTCATTGCGGCATGTCTCGACAGGCAGCTTTGCCGCAACCTGGCACGCATGGCCCGCGAGTTGAACCTGGATGTGCTGCTCGAGATGCACGAGGAACGCGACCTTGACTATCTCGACGAGCATGTCAGTGTGGCAGGGGTCAACAACCGCGACCTGCATGTGTTCCGCACCGACCTGAACACTTCGTTCCGGCTGTCGTCGCTCATTCCCGACGAGTTTGTCAGGATTTCAGAAAGCGGCATCCACCAACCCGAAGAGGCTCGTCTGCTAAGGGCGGACGGCTTCAACGGCTTTCTGATAGGAGAGCTCTTTATGAAGCACGAACAGCCGGGCAAGGCTTTGAACGATTTTATTAGCCGGATTGTATCATGATTGTCAAGATATGCGGCATGCGCGATGCCGGCAACATACGCTGCGCCGAGCAGTTACCGGCCGATTGGATGGGCTTTATCTTCTATCCGCGGTCGCCGCGTTATGTGGACCGACTTCCCGACTATCTGCCTCAAAGGCAGAAGAGGGTGGGGGTCTTTGTCAATGCCACGCGCGACTTTATCCTACAACGCGCTGAGCTCTTCGGGCTGGACCTCATCCAGCTCCACGGCACGGAGACACCCGAGATGTGTGAACAGCTAAGGCTTGCCACCGGCTGCTCCATTATCAAGGCTTTCGGCATCGGCTACGATACTGACTTTGACCGCATCAACGATTATGAAGAGGTGGCTGACTATCTGCTGTTTGATTCGCGCAGCCCCTCTGTGGGAGGCAGTGGCACGAAGTTCGGCCACGAACTCCTTGACCACTATACAGGCCACACACCCTTTCTGCTCAGCGGCGGACTGGGGCTCGACGATGTTGCCTGCATCTCCCGATGCAGGCACCCGCAGATGTGCGGCATCGACCTTAACAGCCGCTTTGAAACACGGCCCGCCGTTAAAAACATCGGGATGCTGCAAGCCTTTTTGCGGCAACTCGGAAAACAATCTTCATCAAACCTACCATTATGAACCGTATCAACATTTTATTCAACAACAAACAATCGAATATCTTTTCCGTATATTTCTGTGCCGGACATCCCACCCTCGATAGCACCGCAGACACCCTTCGCGCCCTTCAGGAAGGAGGGGCCGACCTGGTGGAAATCGGAGTACCCTTCAGCGACCCCATGGCCGACGGACCTACCATACAGTCGGCAGCCACAAGGGCTCTGAAAAACGGAATGACGCTGAAAACGCTCTTTGCACAGCTCAAGGACATTCGCAAAACCATTGACATTCCCCTCATCCTGATGGGATATCTCAATGTGTTCTACCAATACGGATTTGAAAACTTCTGCAGGTCGTGCCGGGAGTGCGGCATCGATGGAGCCATCATCCCCGACCTGCCGTTCGATGTATATATGAAAGACTACAAGGCCATTGCCGACAGCTACGGCATAAGGATTGTGATGCTCATCACTCCCGAGACAAGTGACGAACGCATCCGCCTGATAGACGAGCATACAGACGGCTTTATTTATGAGGTCTCTACCAATGCTACGACAGGTGCACAAAACCGGTACAGCAGTGAGACCATTGATTATTTCAAGCGCATCGCCGGCATGAAGCTGAAAAATCCCACCCTCATCGGATTCGGCATATCCAACAAGGCAACTCTTACGGCAGCAAGATGCTATGCTGCGGGTACCATTGTGGGAAGCAAGTTCGTGAAGCTTCTCGAGACTTCGGCCACCCCACAGGAGGCTGTCGAAAGGCTCAGGCAAGACCTTGAAAAGTAGCCTCTTTTTCAAGGGTGTGACGCATGGCAGTTGCGGTCTGTACACATCGCACCCTGCAATGCGGCACATTGCACCCTCTGATGTGTACAGTTTGAGCTGACGATCTGTACACATCGCACCCCACGATGCGGCACATTGCACCCTGCGATATGTACACATCGCAACGTCAAACTGTACACATCGTTACAGCAGGCCTGCGGATCACAAATAAAGGCAACCTCACATGGCTGTGTGGTTACCTTTATTCGTTGGGTAGCGGGTGTATGGTTACTCAGTCTTCACTTTTATGGCATTGGCTGTTTTCCATACCTTGTTGGCCTCGAAGGCAGACTTCATGTCGGCATCCTTCACGTAAACGGTGACTCCAGATAGATCATATGAAGTGCCGGGCTCCCATTTCGGTACGGAGGTACATGCCGACAGATCGATGGTTACAAGAGCTGTGCCATCGAACAGACTATTAATAGTGCCTGTCATATCGCCTTTGTAGGTAATGTTTGTCAAGGCACTGCAATCACGGAATGTATAAGAAGAAAAGACAGTCACTCCGGCGGGAATCACAATACCGGTCAGTTCTGAATTACGTTCAAAGGCGCTTTCGCCAAGTGTTGTCAGGGTTGATGGCAGAGTGATGTCGCCTTTATTGATATTAGACCAGAATGCATTTCTTCCAATCTCTTTCAGTGAAGTGAGCTCGTCCCAATTGGTAATTTTGCATACACTCTGAGCAGAGAAGCAGTTTTTTCCTATCTTTTCTATGGTCTTGGGCAATTTCACTTCGCCCACGTAAGAATTACCACTGGAATGATCACATGTAAAATCGGGCAGGTTCGTAATCTCTGCGTCAGACAGGTCGAGGTTGATAGGCGTGTTGTTCTGCTTCGCATAGTCCTGCAGATATTTCCTCAGTGTTCCAAGGTCGTCAGTATAGGTCGTGTTGTTGTCAGCATAGGAATCGGCCAGGCTTATCTTACCCGAAACCTTCAAGGTGTGTCCATTACCGAGGGCTGTTTTTATCATGTCCTCCGTCAGCAATCCCTCCTTGTTTAGGGTGATGGTATGGTTGGCTGCATCTATGGCAAAGGTCTCGTCGACTATAGCTGAGGGTAAGTCGTGTTTTGTCCAGTCATTCACTTCAACGGAACTGATGCTTGCCTTGTTCTTGCCCACGGTCAGATTGAAGGTATAGGCCTTGCCTTTCTCCAGACCTGTCTCGGTCAGGAATGTATTGACCGGCACCGAGACTTTCTCTGAGCCCAACCCGAACTTCATGAAAGCCTCGCCTTCCTGGTACTTCCCCGGAGGCAGAATGCCCGTAAAACTGTGCTTGCCCTTCTGAGCATCGGCAACTATATATGCTTTTACTACAGAGTAATTGTCATCCTTATAATATTCTCCAGCAACATAAGGATGGGAAATCCTATTATCATCATTACTGAGATTGGGAAAATAGGGATTCTCAATGATCGGCAGCTGGCCGTCGAACTGGTCATTATACTTGGTGATTTTCACCGTAACCTTGGACAGTTGGTGCTCGAACGTCAAGTTCACGCAGTTGTCCCCAGGCTTCGTGGCCGTGGCTGTGGCTGTCATCCAGTCATTTTTCCTCAGACCTTCCAAGTTGTCTTGGTCACCACCAAGAACAAACTTAGCATAGTATGCCATACCACCCGATGGATAGTAGGCCTCGAAGGTGTTCTCTCCATCCACCCACACGGCATAGTCTTTGCCATCCTGCGTAAATGTCTTGCTGTTGCCATCGTATATGAATGTCACCTTTTCCTTGCCGGCAATGGCATTGGCCGACACATTGGTGATGCGAATCTTGTCGCCATCGGTCCACTCATCGCCATTGCCTTCGGCATTGGTGCGGGTGCGCAGTCCTGCGATGGTGGCATTGACCTTGACAATGTTGGCATCCTGAGAGCCGTTTGTCCAGTCTTCGGATAGCTCGTTGCTTTGGCAGGCCGTCAGCAGACAGGCGGCTGCCAGCATGATATATTTATAGGAAATGTTCATGATTTCTTGTTTTATGGTTTGTGCTTAGTCTGTCTCAATCTCACTTGTGCCGGCATCTCTCCATTCGGTTGCCGTGATTTTGCCCGCAATGACTTTGTCGCGGCCCACATGAAGTGGCAGGGTGTACTCGTTTCCCGAGTAAGCCATCCATGACGACCCCGTATATTGGAACATGCGGGTGTCGTTGCCCGAGCCCACGGTGACAGTGACCACGAAGCCGGTGGCATCCCAAAGGGTGGGCATTATCAGGGCCTCCCAGGTGTCGGTGAATGCGCTACCCTCCGTTTGGGTGCCGCACAGGTTCACATCGGTATAGTCACCAATGACTGTGGATGAACCGAGGGTCAGCTTGCCGGTCGTCACATCCATGCTGCCTTTGACAAGGCACTTGGCCACCTTCACGCCGGTCACTTCCATGTCGGCATCCACTTCGGTGCCTTTGGTGAGCACCACTTTCAGCTTGGCCAACTTGTGGCTGAACGTCACGGCTATGCCATTGGGATTGTCGGCAGCCGTGATGTCGGTGGCCGAAGCATAGAGCAAATCCTCATTGAGCATGGTTTCGGCAGTCTGCGTAGTGCTCAGGTTGATGGTATAGTCTTTGTCGTTTTCCAGTTGGTCCGTGTAGGGCAGATAGGCGGTGTAGTTCACCTTGGCCGTGTTGTTCTTCCACAGCAGTGGGGGATCCTGCACCCATTCGCCATTGCTTTCACTCACTTCCTTGTTGGTGCCGTTGTAGTTTTCATCACCGTTGGTGCCTTCGGTGGTCAGAAACAGGCCGAACTTGCTACCGGTCAAATTGTCTGTGGTACGTCCGGCACGCGTGGCCAGGTCGTTGATGCCGGCAGTGAAAGTAATCTCCCGGCCGGCCATGTCGGGCTTTATGGTGTTGTCTGTGTCGCTGTTGCTGCACCCCGCGGCAAGAATAGCGATGGCCGCAAGGGCCGATGTGCATATATTTTTCATTGTCATGTCTTTATTGCTGTTATTACTCTCCTGTTTTTACGACAAACTTCATGTTTTTATAATCTTGAGCCCCGGCTTTCAATTCTTCATATTCGGTTTTCAATTCTTCGGTCTTCACATATACTGTAATTTCATTATGTCTAACCACATTATTCAGGAAAGGCTGAGTCTTCGAACAATTGGAAATATCCACTTCCTTATATAGTGTGGTGTTAAACATAAATTTCTCCGGCAAGAGAACATCGCCCTTAACCACCAAGGTGTTGATCTTAGAAGTGCATACGAAGTAGTCGCAAAGTCCATCATATCCTTCCGGCACAATAAGCTTGTCGATTCCACCTTCGCGGATAAATCCCTTGTTATCCTCATTACCATTATCGAGACGTACATTCATTGGAATCGTGAATGACGGAATAAACTGGTTCGTATCATATTGGCTTCCTAACAGTTTATAATGAGCACCCCAGAACGGACAACTGCCGAAAGTACATGCTGCTTTTGGCCATGTGACGTTTGCCAGCTCATGGCATTCCCCAAAAGCACGCGCCCCGACGGAAGTGACATTCGTAAGATCTATTGAAGACAGGTTGGTATAATGAAAACTTTCCTTCCCGATGCTTGTTACCGTTGACGGCAGGACAATGGCAGAAAGACCTGAGCCAGCAGCAACGTTGTAGTCATCGGTACCGGAGAGTGCATTGTCGGGAATAGCCGTAAGCCCCGTTACACCACTTAAGTCAAGCGAAATACTGAATGCCTTATTATTCCGTAAGTATTGTTTGAACACAGGGAAATAGTCGTCGTTCCATGTACCCGTCACCTTGATGGCACCCATCGGGTACTTGTTCAGTTCGGCGGCCAGGGCATCGGCATTGGCATAGTAGTCCAAATTGATGTTGATATCCTCCTTTTCCAGTTCGCCGCCATCGGGGAGCAAGCCTCCGTCCCAGTCCTGCACCGTAACGCTCTCTATGTCGATGCGGTCCTTGCCGACATTCAGATTGAACGTATAGCTATGGCCGGCCTTCAATTCTCCGACGTTGGCCTTTTTCAGTTGCGTGCCCGACGAGGTTGTCATGGCGATGAAATCGCTGTAACCATCTGCCTCCTTCGCCTGAGTCAGGAACACGTAAGTGGTGCCAACGCCTCCGTCACCATCCAACTTATAGGGAATGCCATCGGTGAAGAACTTGATGTCCGTTACTTTCTCACCGTCTGCGAACTGGTTGTTAAACTTGTTGATGTTAACGACAATGCGCGCCGTTCTTCTGCCCAACGTAGTGCTTAGAGTGCGATCTTCGGGTATTATTGCAAATCCTTTAAACACTTGCATGAAATCTGCCTTGCGGAGATTTTCCAAGCTCGACTGGTCTGTTACCGGTGTGAACTGACCGAAGGCATTTCCTTCGTAGGGATAGAACACCTTAAAAGTGTACTGGCTGTCTTCAAGTTTCCACTTTAGGTATTTGCCGGCCTCGGGTTCCCAATTGCCATTGGTCAGGGTATAGGCCACCGTTTCACCGTTGGAAGTGATGCCTATTTGGTCTCCTTCGTTGAATTCTGTCAATTTGTCTTTGTCGTTCTCCAGATCGGCAATGGGATTACTGCGGGTAAGCAGTCCTCCCACCGTAGCCTTTACAATGACGGCATTGGGGTCGTCGCTCCACGTCATGGGAGCCTCGTCGGACGAACAGCCTGCCAGCACAAGTGCCAACAGCGCACTGATATATAGATGGATTGCTTTCATGTTATCTTCGTGTTTGAGTTATCATTCGGTTTCCAGATCACCGCTTTCGCCGGTTTCCCATGCATTCATTGTCATTTGACCGACTATGATGGCATCCTTGCCCAATGTCAGCTTCAGCTGATACTTCTTGCCGCTTTCAAGGGTAATCTCTTTTGTCGATGTCCAGGCATAGGTAGCATCACCGGCCAGTATGTTCACTTTGAAGCTGCCGGCAGCTATTGTCTGAGGTATCAGGATGCACGACCAACGGTCTATGGCATTCGTGTTCTTGTCGGCAGCGGCCGTGAATGTGCCGTGCCAGGCCGAAATGGCTTTCCTATCGGCATCGGCGGCCACAGACACCTTGACGGAAGACTGCGTAAAGTCGATGCTGGCATTGCAAGGCATGTCGGGAACAACCAGTTTCGTGATGGGCGAAGCTGTCAGTAGCTCGAAAATGTTGTATTCGGTGCCGAACTCCACTTTTACTTCGAGCAGGCTGAAACCGTGTTGGAAAGAGATGGGCAGCTTGCCATCCACCAATTTATTATTTGGGATAAACTGGTCATCCTTGAACCAAAGGAAATCCGACATTTCATAATAAGACTTAATATATTGATCAGGCCATATGATGACCCGTGCGTCTGTCATATTACAGATGTTCTCAGGATTCACCGAATTGTAATCTTTCAGCTGTGTGCAGGCCGTGACAGTGACCTGTTGTGTGGCATTCTGCCAAAGCAGAGGTTTTGTGCTGTTACTCTTCCATCCATCGGCGTACTTATTGAATACCGAATATTGATAGCTGTAATTGGAATTGGCAGGATTGAGGATGTCCAGATAGAATTCATTCAACGTTTCCGTGGTGTAGGAACGTGTTTGAGCTTCGCCTACGCTGGGCATGACACGCACCACATTGTCTTTGGGATAATTGTTGCCGATAGCGATGTCCTCATCGTTGGAACACCCGGTCAGCACAGTGGCAACCAAAGCTGCACAGACCATTGCTTTAGTCTTAGAGATTTTCATTGACGTTATATTAATATGTATTGTTTCGTTCGAGACGAAGTATAATTTGCTTGAATGCTCTTTGCAAAATTACACATTTGCCACTGAATGAAAGAACGAAAAACGTCTAAATGAATTTCCTTTGACGCGTAGTTTATAGAATTTAACTTTCCGCTGACATGTAGCAGCACTAAAGCTTTACTCCGGCAACGTATTCAGGATAAATGTGTTTGATGTTCTTTTTGGCTTTGCTGAATGCCGAGGCCGACAGAAAGCCCGACTGCAAGGCTACTTCCGACAACTTCGTGGAGGGATGGGCCTCGATATAGAGCTGTGCATGTCTGAGGCGGAACATGTTGATGAGGTTATAGTAGCCCACGCGAGCCATGAAGCGGCTGGCCGGTGCCATCATTCCCTTGTCGATTTCGGCAAGGACATCGGACTTCAGCAGGTGCTGCTCCTTGTATTTACGCAGGATGACGGCCAGAACGGCCTGCACCACCTCGTCATTGTCCGTGTCGGCTGCCGTTGACGGTTCATTGTTTTCTATGGTTTCGGCAGCTTCGGTGCTGCACAGGTCAGCATCGGTGCACTCGTCGGCATGCAGCTGTTCTTCCTCTTCGATGAGCTGAAGCTGCTCTTCCTGTTCTGCAGGTTTTCCCAAGCGTTGGGGATGCAGCACCATGCACAAGACTGCGACCGACCATGCCGACATTACGACATCAATCACCAGCTTCAGCTCGCGGCTGCCCGTAACGAAGATGCACCACACCATGACAATACAGATGAGCGGAAGCAAAATCATCTTTTCGGCAAAACGATAGGGAAAATCTTCTTCGGCCGAATAGTTTTGCAGGTGAAACTCGCGTATGCTGCGGTAAATGGCATTCATCACCCGAGCCAGCTGACACGTCATTGCCACACTGAGGGCACACACTGCATATTGCATCCACCCGTATTGGCTCGCAATCCACGGTCCTCTGCCCGTGGACAGCAGCAGCAAAAGAGCTGCAAGCACCAGCATGGGAACGCCGAAGAAAACAATGCTTTTACGACCGGACAGTCTGCGACCGTGGAAATAGCGCGAATAGAGCAGCGACAGGCACATGGGATAATACACCATGCCTAAAAGACGGATGTAGCACCACACGCCCTCATCGGAAGGTGCAAGAAAATAGGGGAACTGCAAGACCACACCCGCATAAAAGAAGGTGAGCTGCTTGCGGGCAGGATAAAAATAATCTCCGTTTTCACCGTATGGACGGCACATGTGCGCCCATCGCACCATGGCACATATGATGCTTGTTATCATCAGTAGGAAACAAGCATCGGCATAATACACGTCTGTCGCGGAAGGATAATTCATCTCTTTCTATGTGAATACGTGCAAAAGTAGCGATAAATTTTGATTTCAAAACAAGTCATTTCCACCTTCAAAAGCATTGACGAAATGACTTCATTTGCATTTCTTTAAAGTGGTGCCTCCCTGAATCGAACAGGGGACACACGGATTTTCAGTCCGATGCTCTACCAACTGAGCTAAGGCACCATGCGTTTTGCGAGTGCAAAATTAGCTTTTTCTTTTGAATCGACAAGCATTTCCGACAAAAAGTTTGCGTGTCTTCAATTGTTGCCGTCCTTTACCCCGGGTGGGGTAAAGGACAGGCTGTCACTTCAAGGGATTCCAACCCTGTGCTTTCAGCTCGAACTCATTCCCGTCGCGGGTTACAAGCTGGCAGCCGTATTCAGGCTTTTGTATTCGTCCGATGATGTGCACATCGGGTATTTCCTTGACCTTTTCATAATCGGATAGCGATGTGGTGAACAGCAGTTCATAGTCTTCACCGCCATTGAGGGCGCAGGTGCTGACATTCATGTTGAGCTGCTCAGCCATGACGGCTGTCTGATAGTCGAGTGGAATGCGTTCTTCGTAGATTTGGCAACCTGTATGACTTTGCTTGCAGATGTGAATGAGTTCTGATGAGAGTCCGTCTGAAATATCCATCATGGCTGTCGGAATGATGCCGCTTTCGCGCAACCTGTTGATGATATCGCGGCGTGCTTCAGGTTTCAGCTGTCTTTCAAGCAGATACTCTTTTCCGGTAAAGTCGGGCTGGAAAGGAGCCTGTATTTTACCTTCTTTCAGCTGTTGCTCATATACGGCTTTTTCTCTTTCCAGCAATTGAAGCCCCATGTAGGCAGCTCCGAGATTGCCCGAAACACATATCAGATCGGTGTCTTTGGCACCGTCGCGATAGACGATTCTGCCCTTTTCACCTTCTCCGATGCAGGTGATGCTGATGGCAAGACCTGTCATGGACGAGCTTGTGTCGCCTCCGACTATGTCGACATGGTGCAGACGGCAGGCCGATTTGATACCGTCGTAGATGTCTTGCATGTCTTCTATGCAGAACCGCCTGCCAAGGGCTATGCTTACGATGAGCTGCCGTGGCATGCCGTTCATGGCGTAGACGTCAGACATGTTGACCATCGCCGCTTTGTATCCGAGGTGCTTCAATGGTGTATAGGTCAAATCAAAGTGCACACCTTCCATCAGGATGTCGCTTGTTACCAACGTAAGCTTGTCGCGATAGTCCAATACGGCGCAATCGTCGCCTACGCCTTTAAGCGAGGATTGGTTTTTCAACTGTATGTCCTTGGTGAGTAGGTCGATGAGGCCAAATTCTCCTACGGTGGATATTTCTGTTCTTTTTTGCTGATTCATGGTGCTTTACAGGCTTTTGATGATTCCGATGAATAAATCGGTCATTTTGGGTTGCGCAGCATCTGCTGCCGATTTTACTTCTTCGTGTGATACTTTCGAGCAGGTTTGGCTGACGTTCGTGATGACACTGATGCCCAGACATTGCATGCCGCAGTGATTGGCAACGATGATTTCGGGAACGGTGCTCATGCCTACAGCGTCTGCTCCCAGAAGGCGGAACATACGGTATTCGGCCGGTGTTTCATAGGTTGGCCCTTGTGTGGCCAGGTAGACGCCTTCTTGCAGTCTGATGCCTAAGTCGGCTGCAATGGCTGTCGCTTTCAGTCGCAGTTCGGGAGAGTAGGCATGTGTCATATCGGGGAAGCGCGGCCCGGGTGCGATATTCTTGCCGCGAAGAGGGTTTTCGGGCATCATGTTGATGTGGTCTGTGATAAGCATCAGATCCCCGATGTGGAACGAGGGGTTGGTGCCTCCGGCAGCGTTGCTGGCAAAAAGAGTATGTATGCCCAAACCATGGAACACACGAATGGGGAAGGTGGTTTCTTTCATGCTGTAACCTTCATAATAATGAAAGCGTCCGCTCATGGCCACAACATTTTTGCCACCCAGTTTACCCGTTATGAGCTTTCCGGCATGGCCTTCGACTGTCGATATGGGAAAATGGGGGATGTCTTTATAGGCTATTTCGTTCTTGTCTTCGATGCTTTCGGTCAATTGCCCCAGTCCGCTGCCTAAGATGATGGCCGCTTCGGGAGTGCAGTTTATGCGGCTTTTCAGCCAGTTGGTTGTCTCATTGATCTGTTCTGACATAATCGTTTATTATATGGTCAAAAGTTGTTCCTTGTTTATCCAGAAATTCAATTTCTATGGGCAGGGCATAGAGCGCGGCTTTTACGGCCTTGTCCAGGTAGGTGCATTGTTGAAAGCGCGCGGCATCCTTTTCGGTGGTTACGATGATGCTTCCGTCCTGACGTATTTGTGCAAAATGGCGGTTGATGCTTTCTTGATCGTCTTTTGTGAAGTTGTGGTGATCGCCATAGCTTAGCATGACAGCGTTGGGATAGAAACGTGCAAAGTCTCTTTTTAGCAGGTGTGGCGTAGCTATTCCGGTGATTATCAGAATTGACGGAATGGCCGGCAATTGGCTTAATGCGATTTGTCGTTTGTCTGCACAGGGAAATACAGCTTTCAAGCCTGAATATCTTTGGTGCGTGAAAAACACTTTTTGACCCTTTGCGGGCTGTAGCTTCCTTATGATGTCGTGCTGTTCTTTATCGGTAAGTTGGTCGGGGCATTTCGTTACAATGATGATTTGTGCCCGTAACCGGCCGCTGAAAGGCTCGCGCAAGCGTCCTGCCGGAAGCAACTTGTCGTCGTATATCTGGCGGTTGTAGTCTGTGAGCAGGATGTTAAGTCCTGCTTTTACCTGCCTGTGTTGAAATGCGTCATCGAGAATGCCTACTTGCGGCCGCTGGCCGGGCGGTCGTTGAAGTGCTGACTGTATGGCTGCTGCCCGTTGCTTGCACACATAGATTTCGGTTTCAGGAAATTTGTGTTTCATTTGCCAGGGTTCGTCACCGATGTCATATACCGTCATGTCGGGCGAAGCAATAAGCCCCTCTTTGCTCTTACGCTTATAGCCGCGGCTGAATACCGTGACGCGTCTGCTCTTTTGCAACAGACGAATCAGGTATTCGGTGTGGGGAGTCTTACCCGTACCTCCTACGGTAAGATTGCCAATGCAAATAGCGGGAAAAGGGATGACATAGGAATGAAATATCCCTTTGTCGAAACACCTGTTGCGTAGTTTTATGGCTATCCAATAGAGGAAAGACAGCGGGAGCAATCCCCAATAAACCCTGAAACCGTGTTGTCGCGGCATGCGTCAGCTACTTTGTCACCTGATGTTAGGCTCATATGGAAGGCGTGCCTGGATGCAGTCGCGCTGCCACAAGGTTTTCAGATATGTGAACGGTTTGTAATAATCGCCTAATGTTTCGCGAAGGTGTGATTCGTAATAGCTTTCTTTCTTTTCGTCCAGCAATGTCATGTACCAAGGCTCGGCAATGGGATAGTCTTCGGTTTCATAGTCGTTGCCAAGTTTGGCCTTTGCCACCGCTTGTTTTACTGCATCGTCCAATGTGCCCAGTTTGTCGACAAGGCCTATCTTGATGGCTTGTTCGCCGGTCCAGACACGTCCTTGGCCGATGGAATCGACCTGGCCGACAGACATTTTCCTGCCTTCTGCTACGCGGCGCATGAACAATTGATAGCCTTTTTCTATTTTGCCTTGTATCAGTTCTCCTTCTGCCGGAGTGAGCGGACGCGTAAAGTTGCCAAGATAGAAATCGCTCATCTTGTTTGTGTTGACTTTGTCATATTTAAAGCCCAACTTGTCCTGGAGCAACCCGCTTGCGTCAGGCAGCATGCCGAAGATTCCGATGCTTCCGGTCAATGTGGTGGGTTCGGCAACTATATACTGAGATGCGGAACTGATATAATAGCCGCCCGATGCGGCATATCCGCCCATGGAAACGATTACGGGCTTTTCCTTGCCCAGTTGCTTGACTGCACGCCAGATTTGTTCCGATGCATAAGCACTTCCACCGGGAGAGTTGATTCGCAGAACGACGGCTTTTACGGCTTCATCGTTTTTCAGTTCGTCAAGGTCTGAAATCATGGAAGTGGCAACGATAAGGTCGCCGGCACTCGTGGCAGCCTGTGGAGCCTCGTTATAGATTTCACCGGAGGCATAATAGATGGCTATTTTATTATTGCTGCTCTTGTCATCGGGGCTTTTGGCCTGGCAGACATCGCTTGGACTTACCAAAGACAGTTTTTCGTCCTTATTAATATTGACGAACTTTTTAAGCATGCTTTTGGCCTCGTCGATATAGGCGATATTGTCTATCAAATGCATTTTCAACAAGTCCTTGGTTGATGCCATACCCGTATAACGGTCGGCATAGGCCTGAAGAGAATCTGCCGGTATGCGGCGGGATTTTGATACATCAGCTACGAAATTGCCCCAAATGCTGTTGAGAAAAGCGTTTACTTGCAGCCGGTTGGGAACGCTCATGTCTGTCCTTATAAAAGGCTCTACAGCACTTTTGAAAGTTCCGACCTTGAAAATCTGCACCTTCACTCCGAATTTGGCCAATACATCTTTATAGAACGTCGGCTGTGAAGAAAGACCTTTCCAGTCAAGAGACCCCTCGGGGTTAATGGCAATCTTATCGGCAAGACTGCACACATAATAGCTCCCCTGGGTATAGTCGTCTGCATAGCTGAAAACGAATTTGCCACTTTTCTTGAAGTCGGCCAGGCATTTGCGAAGTTCTTCCAAGGATGCCGGATCGGCATAAACAGAACCGCCTTCAAGAAATATGCCTTTTATTTCATCCATATTCTTGGCCTTTTTAAGAGCCTCACGGAGCTCGCTGAGACTTAAAGACTCTTGAGCAATGCCAAGAAGGTCATTAATCGGATCTTCGGCCATTTGTTCACACATGTCTCCTTTTAAGACTATGTGCAAAATGGAATTCTTGCCAATGCTTGCCGTCTGATTGGATGAAGCTGCAATACCTATTATAATAATACAGCCTATGATGCCCAATATGCCAACGGCCAAAAGGACACCGATGGCAGATGAAAATACATGTTTGATAAAAGATTTCATGTTCACTTTATTATATGTTACATTAATTCAGCCTGTAATGCATGCAAAGGTACTTCTTTTTTTCTGATAACATCCAAAAACAAAAGTTTTTTGGACGTTGGTACTCGCCCGCTATTCCTGCGCAGTGAAGTCATTCTGATAAACGGCAATAAAAGCATCAAAATTGCACATGAGGATTTCCGACATAGTATCCTGGAGCTTCCCGGATTGCACATGAGGACTTCCGACATAGTATCCTGGAGCTTCCCGGATTGCACATGAGGACTTCCGACATACTATCTTAGGGCTTCTCACATTGCATCCGAGGACTCCTTATATTGTATTCGAGGGCTTCCCGCATTGTACATGGGCGTTTCCGGAAAGGAATAGAAGCCGTTTATGTGTTGCACTTGTGCGTGATGCTGTACTATGAAGAGTGTTTTCTGGGCGTGAGTTGTGCGATAGTGTATGAAAGGTGCGTATTTTTTTTGTTTGTCTAATGGTGTGTTTGTCAGCCGGGTGTATTCATGCCGGAAAAATAATTCGAAAAAAGTTTGTTGGAAATTTGGTTTGTATCGGATAAAGGTTGTAATTTTGCACTCGCTTTCGGGAACGAAGGGGGTGAAACTCCGAGGGACCGAGGGATAAGAGAAGAGAGTGTTCTTTGATAGAGATACATAAAACAACGAGAGTAGTACAAGAGAGCGGAGGCCTCGATTTTGCCGGTTGATATTGGTAAGAAGAAGAGGTTTCCGGGTAACAAGATACGAACCGTCGATAGGAAAGAATATCGTTTGGCTCTCTGATAGAAACGGCGTCTTGAGCAAAAAGAGAAAGCGATTGCGTTTACTCTGTGCTGTAGGCATGGGGTGTGAACGTAAGAGATATTATACAATGGAGAGTTTGATCCTGGCTCAGGATGAACGCTAGCTACAGGCTTAACACATGCAAGTAGAGGGGCAGCATGTACGGGATTTCGGTTCTGTATGATGGCGACCTGCGAATGGGTGAGTAACGCGTATCCAACCTGGCTGTCACTGGAGGATAGCCCTCCGAAAGGAGAATTAAGACTCCATGCCATGAAGATGGGGCATCCCATATTCATGAAAGGTTACGGTGGCAGATGGGGATGCGTCCCATTAGATAGTAGGCGGGGTAACGGCCCACCTAGTCATCGATGGGTAGGGGTTCTGAGAGGAAGGTCCCCCACATTGGAACTGAGACACGGTCCAAACTCCTACGGGAGGCAGCAGTGAGGAATATTGGTCAATGGGCGGAAGCCTGAACCAGCCAAGTAGCGTGCGGGAAGAATGCCCTATGGGTTGTAAACCGCTTTTTCAGGGGGGTAAAGTGCTTCACGTGTGGAGCATTGCAAGTACCCTGCGAATAAGGACCGGCTAATTCCGTGCCAGCAGCCGCGGTAATACGGAAGGTCCGGGCGTTATCCGGATTTATTGGGTTTAAAGGGAGCGTAGGCGGGTGTTCAAGTCAGTTGTGAAAAGCTTCGGCCCAACCGAGGTCGTGCAGTTGAAACTGGACATCTTGAGTGCGCACGAGGACGGTGGAATTCGTGGTGTAGCGGTGAAATGCTTAGATATCACGAAGAACTCCGATTGCGAAGGCAGCCGTCCGGAGCGTTACTGACGCTGAGGCTCGAAGGTGCGGGTATCAAACAGGATTAGATACCCTGGTAGTCCGCACAGTAAACGATGGATGCCGGCTGTCGGCGACAAAATGTCGGCGGCCACGCGAAAGTTTTAAGCATCCCACCTGGGGAGTACGCCGGCAACGGTGAAACTCAAAGGAATTGACGGGGGCCCGCACAAGCGGAGGAACATGTGGTTTAATTCGATGATACGCGAGGAACCTTACCCGGGCTTGAATTGCAGACGACGGTGCAGGAGACTGCGCTTCCCTTCGGGGCGTCTGTGAAGGTGCTGCATGGTTGTCGTCAGCTCGTGCCGTGAGGTGTCGGCTTAAGTGCCATAACGAGCGCAACCCCTTCTCTCGGTTGCCATCAGGTAATGCTGGGCACTCCGGGGGTACTGCCATCGCAAGATGTGAGGAAGGCGGGGATGACGTCAAATCAGCACGGCCCTTACGTCCGGGGCTACACACGTGTTACAATGGGGACTACAGAGGGCTGCATCGCGGCGACGCGTTGCCAATCCCTAAAGGTCTCCCCAGTTCGGACCGGAGTCTGCAACCCGACTCCGCGAAGCTGGATTCGCTAGTAATCGCGCATCAGCCATGGCGCGGTGAATACGTTCCCGGGCCTTGTACACACCGCCCGTCAAGCCATGAAAGCCGGGAGTGCCTGAAAGCCGTGACCGCGAGGGTCGGCCTAGGGTAAGACCGGTGATTGGGGCTAAGTCGTAACAAGGTAGCCGTACCGGAAGGTGCGGCTGGAACACCTCCTTTCTGGAGCGGTTCGGCAATAGTTTTCAAGAGGAGAGAAAAGATTGGATATAAGTATCCTTCCTATCTTTTGCGTTTGTTTAGTCAGATACGTCGGATAAGAAGTTCGGCGGGGGAATCGGCGGGGCAAGTATTGCCCCCTGTAGCGGTCGTCTGCCAGTCCTATAGCTCAGTTGGTTAGAGCGCCACACTGATAATGTGGAGGTCGGCAGTTCAAGTCTGCCTGGGACTACTTGCGTCGTGCGTGGACATTCCCCTTGGAACGGGGGATTAGCTCAGCTGGCTAGAGCATCTGCTTTGCAAGCAGAGGGTCAACGGTTCGAATCCGTTATTCTCCACAAAAACACTTTATGGTGTTAAGAGATCTATGACAAATTGTGACAGGTAACGCGGACGGCAAAAGTCGTCCGCAGCGAGCGAAAGTAAAATAAAAGCAAGCGACAAAGTAAGTCTTTAAATAAGACGGACGCAAGTATGTTCCGCTTCGGTGCTATATGAATATAGTGCAGTAGTGGTAGGCGAACAACGAAATTTAAGGGCGTACGGTGGATGCCTTGGCTCTCACAGGCGATGAAGGACGTGACAAGCTGCGATAATCCGTGGGTAGGCGCAAGTGGCCTTTGATCCTCGGGTCTCCGAATGGGACAACCCGTCAGTCTGAATGACTGTCAGCACATGCAAAGAAGTATGTGTGGCAAACGAGGGGAACTGAAACATCTTAGTACCCTTAGGAAGAGAAAATAAATAATGATTCCCCTAGTAGTGGCGAGCGAACGGGGAATAGCCCAAACCGTTGCTGTCCTAGTGGCAGTATCGGGGTTGTAGGGACGCAATACTTTCCGTGCCATCGAACCGGAAGCGCCCGGAACGGCGCGCCGCAGAGGGTGAAAGCCCCGTACGGGCAGAGAGGCACGGGAACAGCGTAACCCTGAGTAGCACGGGGCACGTGGAACCCTGTGTGAATCATCCGGGACCATCCGGAAAGGCTAAATACTCGTGAGAGACCGATAGTGAACCAGTACCGTGAGGGAAAGGTGAAAAGCACCCCGCATAGGGGAGTGAAAGAGTTCCTGA
>DJPH01000050.1:0-18672 GCA_002439755.1 Prevotellaceae bacterium UBA6417
GCTGAATATCAATTAATTTTCACTTAAGTAGGGACGACTATATTATTAGCATTTTCCGTGTGCGTATTCCTGATTTCAAATAACATCAAGCTCAAATTCAACATTGCAAAACTATTGCGAAAGATGTCCATCCTCATTTATTTGTTACATGGAATTGCAATTAGAATTTTAGAGATGACTTTAGGCCTGCATCAGGGCAGATTGCTATTTTTGCTAACATTGATTATGTCCGTTGTTGCGTCATTTATTATTGTCAATCTTTCAAATAGATTCAAGATCTTATCCAAGTTGCATTGATATACAGCTTTATGACTCATTTTATTTCTTCTGTTCAACCGGACGGTGCATTATTCTTTTGCCATCATTGTACAATACGAGACCAAACGTCATTGACATTTCTTTGATACCTTTGATTTTCCTGCAGCTTTATCCGTTTGCTTTTCGTCTTTCTTTAAATGTTCAAGCGTCTGGCGCAATTTTTCGATTTCCTTATCTTTTCGCTGTAGCTCTTCCTCCTGGTTTTTGATGGTTGTCATGAGCGAAGACAGCTCTTCATTGTCGATTTCGGGATAAAGGTTGTTTACGCGGGTTATGAAATCGGCAATGATGTTCATGTAGTTGGTAAAGGCGTCATAGGGCGAATCATAAATGCCGCGGTAGGCTCCGGCGCTGCTTGGTTTGGTGCTCATGAAGCGGAAATTGTTGGTTGCCTGCAGGCAGTTCCAATCCTGCATGATGCGCTTGTCATTGCATATTCTGACCCTTTCGGCCACGCTATAGAGTTTGTCAAACGCCTCGCGCTGCATGGAGTTTCCCAGCCAGCTGCTGATATCGCGCTCTTCGTCGACCCACGTCACGGGATATGGAACGCTCAATCCGCCTGATGACTTTATTTTGCCACAAATTTCCGACGGAGTCGAAAATGTTATCCCGCGTTGCCTTGCCTGTTGCGGCAGAGCTTTCATAAATTCCAGGATATTTGATGACAATGGCTGGAATATGCCCAAGGCACAAAGCTCCATGAATAGGTTTATCACCTGGTCTTCTTCTGGCAGCCGTGCTATCCAGTTCATGTAGGTGTCGGCAAAGAGCGGATATTCAGGCCACGATGAATCGTTGAAACGGAAGCTGATATCTTCTGAGAGGCTATAGTCGCGCAGCAGCAGTTTCAGTTTCGGTGCTTCTATGCAATTATAGACAAAGTGAGGGCTTTTCCATCCCAAAATATGCTTGGCACCTTCGGTGAGCATGCCTTTGAATCCCATTTCGGCTACCATCCGGCCTATTTCGTCGGTATATATCAGGCATGAGTTGCGGAAAATTTCGGGAGTAATACCGAACACATTCTGTACTTTGTCGCAAAGGAGCTTCACATCGGCCTTGAAACTGTCTTCGTTAGCCAACGAAGACAATCCGTGTGAGTATGGCTCGGCCAGCAGCTCCACACATCCCGTCGCTATCAGCTCCTGTATCAGTTCCAGCACTTGCGGAGCATGTATTTCAAGCAGTTCGATGGTGCAGCCCGACAATGATATGGCACATTTGAAGTATCCTTTATTCTCTTTGGCCATTTCGATGAGCGTCTTCAACGCCGGCACATAGGAACGCTCGGCTGTTTCGGATATGCTGCGTTCGTTCTCATAGTCGTCATAATAGTAATGGTCTGTACCTATATCGAAAAAGCGGTATCTTTTCAAGTGAATGTTCTGATGAATCTCGAAATATAGACAAATCGTTTTCATACGCCTTATTTTTATATTTTGTATTTCAGACCTTAAGCAGTCTGTTGTAATGTTCCCTGATTCTTTGCCCAACTTTTTCCCATGTTATTTGCGCCACTTCTTTTTTGCCCTCTTCCTGCAAATAGTCGTGAAGCGAATCATAGGTGCACAGGGCATACATGGCATCGGCCATGGCGTTGATGTCCCAGTAGTCGGTTTTGATGCAATTGGTCAGTATTTCGCCGCATCCCGATTGCTTGCTGATGATGCTGGGCACGCCTGACTGCATGGCCTCTAACGGCGAAATGCCAAATGGTTCGGAGACGGACGGCATGACATAGACATCGCTGTCTCTGAATGCTTCGAACACCTGATCGCCTTTCATGAAACCGGGAAAGTGCAGGCGGTCGGATATTCCCTTTGTAGCCGAAAGTTCAATCATGGCGTTCATCATATCGCCGCTTCCCGCCATACAGAAACGTATGCCGCGTGTTCTTTCTATCACGAGGCGCGCAGCTTCAATGAAATATTCGGGACCTTTCTGCATAGTGATGCGCCCCAGAAATGTCACGATTTTTTCTTTCTTGTCCTTGAAAGGCTTGCGCCCGTCTACTATTGCCTGCTTGCGGGGCTCGAGCGGATAAACGGCATTGTGAATGGCAAAACATTTTTTCGGATCCTGATAATAATGATTGATGACGGTCTGACGCGTCAGTTCGCTCACACACATGATACAGTCGGCATGGTCCATGCCGTCCTTTTCGATTTTATACACAGCAGGATTGACATTGCCGCGACTGCGATCGAAATCGGTGGCATGTACATGTATCACCAACGGCGCACCTGAAAGTTGCTTGGCATAGATGCCTGCCGGATAGGTAAGCCAATCGTGGGCATGGATAATGTCAAACTGCTGCTGCCTTGCCACAACGCCGGCAACTATACTGTAATTGTTTATTTCTTCAAACAGATTGTCGGGATAGCGTCCCGAAAACTCGATACAACCCAAATCGTTTGTGTGAATGTAACGGAAATCGGAATATATACAATTGCGAAGGTCATAATACAACTGCGGATCCATGCGGCCGCCTATCCTGCCCGACACATAGTTCCAATCAACGTCGTGCCACACTACGGGAACGCAATCCATCGAGATGATTTTCATGAAGCTTCTGTCTTCATCGCCATGAGCTTTCGGCATGCAAAAAGTTATATCCATGTCAGACTGCATGGCCAGTCCCTTAGTCAAACCATAACTGGCCGTACCGAGACCTCCGAGTATATGAGGCGGGAATTCCCAACCGAACATCAAAACTTTCATTTTACTCCAAGCTTAATGCGTGTCCAATAATCGTATTGCCCTTAATATGCCTGCCACGTTCATGGCATACGACATGGCTCCACGCCCATGGAACGGCGGATTGCCGTCAAAAAGTTCGGGTATGGAGCCCAGGCAATGATAAAACAATTCTTCTTCAAAACCTATCAGCTGACGCTCTATGAAGCTCAATCCACTCATTTTGTAAACTTTCAAATAGGCTTCCAGATAAAATCCCGTCAACCAGGGCCATGCCGTTCCTTGATGATAGGCCAAATCGCGCTTGCGCTGCGAACCTACATACAACGGATTGTAGCCTCCGCTCTTCGGGCTTAGCGAACGGATGCCTTTCGGGGTGACCAACTCGCGTGTACAGATGTCGAGCACTTTTTTCTTTTCTTCGCGCGACAGCGGTGAAAAGTCCAGGGCCACCGAAAAGAGCATATTCGGACGCACATCCCAGTTCATTATCTGACCGTCTACATAATCGAGCAGGTAGCCATACTCATTCAAGAACACATCTTTGAACGAAGCACCGGCCTTTTCGGCCATTTTCTCCATTTGATGGGCATCGGCCATGCGGTCGTTTTCCTCCAGTACTTGTTTCCAATAGCACAGCGCATTATACCAAAGTGCATTGAACTCTACGATATAACCCGAACGAGGCACGATAGGATGCCCATCGCACGTAGAGTTCATCCACGTTATGGCCTTTTCCTTGCCGTCAGCATAGAGCAGGCCGTTCTCATGCAGAAACAAGTTGGGATGCTTGTTGTCCATTATATAATGTAGCACGGCCTCGTAAAGTTCGCCGTATTTTGCATAAAAATCTTTGCGCGACAATGTTTTGCCATATTGCTGCATGCACCATGTAGCCCAAAGCAACACATCTGGATGCTCCATTTCGGATATTTCGACACTTAAAGGTTTATCAGCCATAAACTCTTTCAAAGCTTTACCGGCCGTCGCCATATAGTCTTCGTAGCGCTTCACATCACCTACCGTCAATGTCAAACCTGGCATGGCTATGAAAAAATCGCGTGCCCGACACTTGAACCACGGATAGCCGGCAATGATGTAATCCTCGCTGCCTTTATACAAATGGAACTGATGGGCGGCATGGAACAGGCAGGCATAAAAGCTTGTCATGGGTTCCATCTCAACTATCTCTTTCTCTACGATGGGCTTCATGGTGTCGCATTGCATTTCGCTTACACCAGCCGAAAAAACAATGCTTTCGCCTTTTTTCAGCGGCATTTCGAAACAACCGGGACTATACAAATCTTCCGACGACGAATAGCCGCGTTCGCGCTCCAAGGGATAGTCAAAGCCCATATACCAGTCAGGAACATAATTGAAGGTGTTTTCCTTGCTTATCTGCATGAACAGCTCCGGATAGCCCTTATACATGCAAAACTTCACTCCGTTTTCGACTTCACTGTACGAGCCATCATAATTGTCGTTCCTGTGAGTAAATTCGCGGACACTGCGAAAAGCCAGAAACGGTCTTAGTTTCAGTGTGGTTTCCGAATGGGCATCGAGCAAAGTATAACGTATCATTAGGCGCGTCTCACTCTTTCGGAACAATATTTCCTTTTTCAGAATCACGCCTCCCACCCTATAGATTGTGGTGGGTACATACTCCCATTCAAAACTGCGGATATACTTGTTGCCTTTCGGGCTATAGTTGTCACCCTGATACTTGTGCAATCCCATATTAAACTCTGCACCATGCTGGACGATTGTCTCGTCGAGTGAACTGAGTAGCACATGGTTCTCACTGTCGAGACCCGGAACAGGCAGCACCAGCAAACCGTCATACCGTCGTATGTTACACCCTACAATCGTAGTGCTGCAATAGGCTCCCGAACGGTTGGTACACAAAATCTGACGAGGCAGCGACTCCTGCAAATTCGTCATCATTATCTTATCGAAACTCAAATACGCCATTTCTTCTGTTTAGTGTCGTGAAAAGAAGTCGTTTGCAGACTTCTTGCATCTAAATCCGTCAACGCTTCAAAATTACGATTATTTTTTGAAACGAAGCCCCCGAAACGGGCTTTCTTTTCTGCAAAAACAACAAGTAAATCTGTCCTGAGACACCTCACAATTTTGCAAAGTCACAAAACCGGTAAAAACAGGCGCTGTATCACAAGAAAATGTTACTTTTGTGACAAAATAAAAAGACTCTCTATTTTGCCAACAGAAAAACTTCAGACAAAGGACAGCATAGTCAAAAGCATCTCTTCCATCTGGAAATTGCTCAGCAACGAAGAGCAAGCCTACCTATACAAACGGCTTACTTTTCGTGAATACAGAAAAAACGAAATCATTTACTCCGAAGGACAAACCCCGGAACAGCTGATGTGTCTCATCAGCGGTAAAGTGAAAATCTATAAGACAGGCATCGGTTCACGAAGTCCCATCATGAGGGTCATACAGCCCGTCCAATATTTCGGCTATCGCGCCTACTTTGCCTCCGAGCCCTATGTCACCAACGCATGCGCCCTTGAGAACTCGCTGACTGCCTTCATTCCCATGGCAAGCATCGAGCACGTGCTTGAATCGAACAGCTCTTTGGGACTGTATTTCATCCGGCTGCTGTCTGTAGACCTGGGCATTTCCGACAAGCGCAGCATCAGTCTTACGCAAAGCCACATACGCGGACGGCTTTCTGAAACGTTGCTGTTTCTCAAATCCACTTATGGACTTGAAGAAGACGGCACGACGCTTTCCATTTACCTTTCACGCGAAGACCTGGCAGCACTTTCCAACATGACAACAGCCAACGCCATACGGACGCTCTCCAACTTCTCGGCCGAAAAGCTTGTTGCCATCGACGGACGCAAAATAAAGATCATCGACGAGCCCAGACTGCGCCGCATAGCCGACATGGGTTAGCACTATTCCTGCACCAACGCTTTCCAGCAAGCACTGATTTCGCTCCTTCCAAGGTTGTCTTTCACGACTCTGCCGTCCGAATCCTTTTCTGCATATACGGGTTCTCCACCAGGAGCTGTGTAATGTTCCACCAATTCGGTCGTTTTCTTGAACTTGGCGTCTTTGTACTGCCACAGTCCATAGACATATTCCGCTGCCGAGCTGCGTGCCGAAGAAAAGACGCAGCCTTCCGTCTTGTCAACCTTGGGATCATCGATATTCACGAACGAAGGGGCATGCACCAACTTTTCGGCCTTGACGTCCCACACATAGCAGTCAAACCGCTCTATGCCCTGATTGCCATAGCTGCCCATATAAATCAGCAAATCCTTGTTGCCGTCAGATGTGACGTCACGCAAAAGCATACTGTCCTTCTTGAGTGGAATGTTGGGCTCTCCATAATCGTCAAAGTTGTAGCTGTAATGAAGCTGCTGCACTTTCTTTCCGCCTTTTTTCACTTCAAGAATGAATCCTCGCCCGACTTCGGGTTTTCCCACGATAGAAACCGACAAGGTGTCGCCCACAATCGTAGCCTCACTTGCCGAATCTCGCTCAACAACAGGAATTTCGCTTTCAATTGCAGTTTTTTCTTTCTTCTGCTCTCCGCACGAAGCCATTATCACTATAGCCAAGCCTGACAAGGATATTGTCAGAGTTTTGATTACATTTGTTTTCATCCAGTCTGTCTTCTTATGTTGTTTGAATTAATATTGCAATCTTCCGGGAAAGCTTGGCCATATACATAGGAAAGCCTCCCTTGGAAATAAAATTATAAGCACACGAAAACATATTCACTCCCTACGTTTTTTCTTGCATAGGGAGTGAACGCGCTTTAATCAAGTTTCAATACAGCCAGGAAAGCTTTCTGCGGCACCTGGACGTTGCCAACTTGCTTCATACGCTTCTTACCTTTCTTTTGTTTCTCAAGCAATTTGCGTTTGCGGCTGATGTCACCGCCATAGCACTTGGCCGTTACGTCCTTGCGCACCTGCTTCACTGTTTCGCGGGCAATGATTTTCGCCCCGATAGCGGCCTGAATGGCTATATCAAACTGCTGGCGCGGAAGCAAGTCTTTTAATTTTTCGCACATGCGGCGGCCAAAAGTCACGGCATTGTCGGCATGTGTAAGGGTTGAAAGCGCATCGACAGGCTGACCGTTCAAAAGTATATCGAGCTTCACCAAATTGGAACGACGGAAGCCGTCAATGTGGTAGTCGAACGATGCATAACCCTTTGAAACGCTTTTCAGCTTGTCATAAAAGTCAATAACTATTTCGCCCAGCGGGATATTGAAAATTAACTCGACACGATTACCGGCCACAAAGTCCTGTTTCACAAGCTCACCGCGCTTGGACAAACAGAGTGTCATGATGGGGCCGATATAATTGGACGATGTGATGATGCTGGCGCGGATATAAGGTTCCTCCACATGATCTATTTCGGTGGCATCGGGCATATCAGACGGATTGTGCACCTCCATGACTTTTCCTTTCTTGGTATAAATCTGATAGGAGACATTAGGCACGGTCGTGATAACATCCATATTGAATTCGCGGTCGAGGCGTTCCTGAATTATCTCCATGTGAAGCAGTCCCAGGAAGCCGCAACGAAAGCCGAAACCGAGTGCCACCGAAGATTCGGGCGTGAAAGACAGCGAAGCATCGTTGAGCTGCAATTTTTCAAGCGATGAGCGCAGGTTTTCAAAGTCTTCTGTCTCGATGGGATAGATGCCGGCAAAGACCATTGGCTTGACATCCTCGAAGCCGGCAATGGCATGGCTGCACGGTGTCTGCGCACTGGTGATGGTATCACCGACTTTTACTTCGGTCGCCGTCTTAATGCCGCTCACAATGTAGCCCACATTGCCGCAAGTCAGCACTTTGCGCGGCTGCATCGACATTTTCAGAACGCCTATCTCATCGGCATCATACTCTTCGCCTGTGTTGACAAACTTGACATGCTCGCCCGAATGAATCTGACCGTTTACAATCTTAAAGTAAGCTATAATGCCACGAAAGGGATTGAACACAGAGTCAAAGATAAGTGCCTGCAAGGGAGCATTCTCGTCGCCTTGAGGATGGGGAACACGTTCGATAACGGCATTGAGTATCTCCTCCACTCCCATGCCGGTCTTGCCCGAAGCGCGAATGATTTCATCATGGCGACAGCCTATCAATTCCACAATCTCGTCTTCCACCTCTTCGGGCATGGCTGAATCCATGTCGCATTTGTTGAGAACGGGAATGATGGCAAGGTCGTGGTCGATGGCCATGTAGAGATTGGAAATGGTCTGAGCCTGCACGCCCTGTGTGGCATCGACCACAAGTAACGCGCCTTCGCACGAAGCGATAGAGCGGCTCACTTCGTAAGAAAAGTCAACATGGCCCGGAGTATCGATCAGGTTAAGGATATAAGTCTCGCCGTTTCGGTGGTATTCCATCTGTATGGCATGGCTCTTGATGGTGATGCCGCGCTCGCGCTCAAGGTCCATATTGTCGAGCACCTGGTTTTCGGTAATGGCAATGGTTTTGGTATATTCCAACAAACGGTCGGCCAATGTAGACTTTCCATGGTCTATATGGGCTATAATGCAAAAATTGCGGATATTCTTCATGTAAATGTTTAAGCGTTGGGATGATATAGAGACAATGCGCTTTCAATCGAAACAGACCGCATCGGAAAATGAAGGAGCCTTGAGATCCTTTTCGGAAAGCACCAAATGCTCTTTGCCGACAGGCCATGAAATTCCGATGGCTGGGTCGTCGAAACGCACGGAAGCCTCGGCGGAAGGCATGTAGGCATTGTCTACTTTATAGGTGAAAACAGCCTTATCGGACAGCACAACGAACCCGTGGGCAAAGCCACGCGGTATGAAAAACTGAAGCTTGTTTTCTTCGCTCAGCTCAACGGCCACATATTTTCCAAAAGTGGGCGACGAGCGACGCATATCGACAGCCACATCAAGCACACGTCCTTGAAGCACACGAACAAGCTTTGCCTGGCTCCATTCACCTTTCTGATAATGGAGACCGCGCAGCACGCCATACGATGACTTGGACTGATTGTCCTGAATAAAGTCGACAGGAGCGACGCATGCGTCAAAATCCGATTTCCGATAAGTTTCCATGAAATATCCCCGGTTGTCTTCAAAAACCTTAGGCTCGATGATGACAACACCCGGTATTGCAGTTTCCAATACTTTCATTCCTTTTGATTTTTCTGCAAACTTAGATGTTTTTGGCGAGATACGCAAGAAAAACAAGGCCGATATCAGGATTCGGGGCGAAGAATAAAGCCATACGGCGGATTGTTGAAAATTTAATCGTACCTTTGCAGCGTATTATTCATAAGAGACCACAGAAGAGAAAAATGAAGAATCCAGTTGAATTAATGAATTTGTCGGCCGACAACATACGAATTCTGTCTGCGGCCATGGTTGAGAAAGCCAAATCCGGTCACCCGGGTGGCGCAATGGGAGGAGCCGATTTCATTAATGTGCTTTTTTCTGAATATTTGATATACGACCCGCAAAATCCCGAATGGGACAGCCGAGACAGATTTTACCTTGACCCCGGCCACATGTCGCCGATGCTTTACAGTGCATTGGCACTTACCGGGAAATTTACGCTGGATGAATTAAAAGAATTCCGCCAATGGGGCTCCCCCACACCGGGACATCCGGAGCGCAACATAAGCAGAGGCATCGAAAACACGTCAGGCCCCTTAGGACAAGGCCATACATTTGCTGTAGGAGCAGCCATATCGGCCAAATTCCTGGCAGCACACCTAAACAATCCGGCCTTTGAACAAGAAAAAATATATGCCTACATCAGTGATGGAGGCATTCAGGAAGAAATATCGCAAGGCGCAGGACGCGTAGCCGGCTTTTTGGGATTGAACAACCTGATTATGTTCTATGACTCCAATGATATTCAGCTTTCAACGGAGTGTTCGGCTGTTTCGACCGAGAACACGGCAATGAAATACCGCTCTTGGAACTGGAATGTACTCATCATTGACGGCAACAACTGCGAAGAAATCAGAAAAGCCTTGGACACAGCATTGAAAGAGCAAGAACGCCCCACGCTGATAATCGGAAACTGCGTAATGGGCAAAGGATGCCGCGATGCAGAAGGGAAAAGTCTGGAACATAGTTGCAAAACCCATGGCGCGCCACTGGGAAAAGGCGCATTTGAGAATACCATCAAAAACCTGGGTGGAAATCCCGACAACCCATTCGTTATATATAATGACGTAAAAAGACTGTATGACAATCGCAAGAAAGAACTGGAACAAGTCGTAGCACTGCGCAAAGCCGAAGAGCTGAAATGGGCCGAGGCACACCCGGCTGAAGCCGCCAAACAAGCACAATGGTTTTCCGGACAACTTCCGCCAATCGACTGGAACAGCATCAGCGTAAAAGACAATGATGCGACACGCAACGCATCGGCTGCGGTATTGGGCGTTTTGGGCGAAAAGGTTGAAAATATGATTTGCTCTTCTGCCGACCTGTGCAACTCGGACAAGACTGACGGTTTTCTCAAGAAAACAAGAAATATCACGAAAGGAGATTTCGGTGGAAAATTCTTCCAGGCAGGTGTAAGCGAACTGACCATGGCATGCTGTTGCATTGGCATGATGTTGCATGGCGGAGTGCACGCCGCCATGGGCACATTCTTCGTGTTCTCCGACTACATGAAACCAGCAATCAGGATGGCCGCACTGATGGAAATCCCCGTGAAGTTCATCTGGACGCACGACTCATTCCGCGTAGGTGAAGACGGACCGACCCATGAACCCATAGAACAGGAAGCACAAATACGCTTGATGGAAAAAGTGAAGAACCATAAGGGGCAAAATTCACTGCTCGTGCTACGACCGGCCGATGTTCACGAAACAGTTGAATGCTGGAAACTGGCTTATGAAAACCTCAAGACTCCCACAGCATTGATACTATCGCGCCAAAAAATAGAAGACCTGCCTGCAAATACCAATTATGAAGGCGCCGCCAAAGGTGGTTATGCAGTGATTGACGAAAAAGAGCCCGATGTCATTCTACTGGCCTCAGGCTCAGAAGTATCCACCTTGGTAAACGCAGCCAAACTTCTTGAAAACGATGGCATCAAGGCAAAGATTGTAAGCATACCATCAGAAGGACTGTTCCGCAACCAGCCGGAATCATATCAAACCGACCTGTTGCCCCAACGCGTCAAGAAGTTCGGACTTACGGCAGGACTTTCTATCAATCTGGTACAATTGGTTGGATTCGATGGCAAAGTATACGGAATGGATTCGTTTGGTTATTCGGCACCCTATACAGTCCTGGATGAAAAATTAGGCTTCACGCCAGAAAACATCTACCGGCAAATCAAAGAATACATCAACGCATAGGCCACATTCATGGAAAAAGAAGTAATTGGATTAGCTTCAGACCACGCAGGCTTCCAACTAAAACAATTTGTCAAAGCATATCTGGCAGAAAAGAACATACCTTATAAAGATTACGGATGTTTCAACGAGGAAAGCTGCGATTACCCCGACTATGGACACGCATTAGCCGAAGGCATCGAAAAAGGAGAATGCCGGCGTGGAATAGGCATATGCGGAACCGGTGAAGGCATCAGTATGACCCTGAACAAGCACAGCTGCATCAGAGCCGGCCTTTGCTGGATGCCGGAAATCGCCGAAATGACAAGAAAGCACAATGATGCCAACGTATTGGTGATGCCCGGAAGATACATTGACAATGAAACGGCTCGGAAAATCATGGACGCATTCTTTCAAACGCCTTTTGAAGGAGGAAGGCATCTTAGGAGAATCAACAAAATTCCCATCCAATAACATTCGATGACCAAAAAAGAACGTTACGGCATTGCGCTTGCATATCTGAAAGAACAAGCTCCGGAAACAGACTCGGAACTTATCTACAAAAATCCGTTTCAACTTTTGGTCGCCGTTGTTCTGTCGGCACAATGCACCGACAAACGAGTCAATATGGTCACACCCGGTTTGTTTGGCAAATATCCGGATGCGGCAACGATGGCAAAAGCCACACAGACAGGCATCTTGAGATACATCAGTTCGGTATCCTATCCAAACAGCAAAGCAAAGTATCTGATCGGGCTCTCGAATATGATAACAGACGTTTTCCATGGAAACGTTCCGGATGACATTAACGACTTAACCAAATTACCGGGCGTAGGGCGCAAGACGGCCAACGTCATCCAGGCCGTTGCGTTCGGGAAACCGGCTATCGCAGTAGATACACACGTCTATCGTGTCAGCCATCGGTTGGGACTCGTTACGTCAGCAGCCAACACTCCATATAAAGTGGAAATGGAACTGACAAAAAACATTCCACTTAAAGACTTGGGGAAAGCACACTTTTGGCTGCTATACTACGGACGCTACACATGCACGGCATTATCGCCAAAATGCGAGCATTGCCACTTGCACGACATTTGCACTTTCATAAAAGACAAATCTAAAACAACAGTTGCCAAAAGCAATGAATAGCAAACATTAAAATCTGATTATGACCCCTTTCAGATTCGCAATTCATGGAAAATGCTTACTTTTGCACATAGAACAATTACAATCAAACACATTATATTGAAATGGTAACAATTGACAATTTTAATTTCAATGGTAAGAAAGCCATCGTTCGCGTTGACTTTAACGTGCCATTGGACGAAAACGGAAATGTAACGGACGACACACGCATCCGCGGAGCTCTCCCTACGCTCAAGAAAATATTGACAGACGGTGGTGCCGTAATCATGATGAGCCACATGGGAAAGCCAAAAGGAAAGGTCAATCCCAAATTGTCGCTCTCACAAATCGTAGCAAAAGTATCAGAACGCCTGGGTGTTGACGTAAAGTTCGCTCCCGATTGCGCAAATGCAGATGAAGCAGCTGCCGCACTGAAACCAGGTGAAGCGCTTCTGCTTGAAAACCTTCGTTTCTATCCGGAAGAAGAAGGCAAACCTGTAGGAATTGATAAGGCCGACCCTCAATATGAAGAGGCAAAGAAAGCCATGAAAATCCGTCAAAAAGAATTCGCAAAAAAATTGGCTTCATATGCCGATGTATATGTAAATGATGCATTCGGTACCGCTCACCGCAAACATGCTTCGACAGCAGTAATCGCCGACTTCTTTGACGAAAACAGCAAGATGCTTGGCTATTTGATGGAGAAAGAAGTAAAAGCCATTGATAATGTCTTGAAAAACGCCAAACATCCTTTCACGGCTATCATTGGCGGTAGCAAGGTATCATCCAAACTTGGTGTAATCAAAAACCTCCTTGATAAAGTTGACAACCTTATCATCGGTGGCGGAATGGGATTTACATTCTTTAAAGCACAAGGCGGACACATTGGCGACTCTCTTCATGAAGATGACCTGATGCCCGAAGCTCTTAATATATTGAAAACTGCCGAGGAGAAAGGCGTTAAAGTCTCTTTGTCAGTAGCAACCGTTGCAGGTAATAAGTTTAGCAATGATGCTGATCAGCAGATTTTTGAAACTCACAACATTCCTGACGGTTGGGAAGGCATGGACGCATCTCCTGCTTCTTTGAAAATCTGGAAAGAAATCATTCTATCGTCAAAAACCATTCTTTGGAACGGCCCGGTAGGCGTTTTTGAATTCCCCAACTTTGCAAAAGGTACCGGTGAAATCGCCAAATACGTTGCAGAAGCAACAGAAAACGGTGCATATTCGCTTGTTGGCGGCGGTGACTCCGTGGCTGCTGTCAACAAATTCGGCCTTGCCGACAAAATTTCCTATGTTTCGACCGGCGGTGGAGCCATGTTGGAAGCTATCGAAGGGAAAGTGCTTCCCGGCGTTGCAGCAATCACCGGTGAGAAATAAGTTTTGACACCATTTATAAAGCAACTTATAGGCATGTATTGCCCTTTAAGTTGCTTTATTGTTTTAGACATGTTCCCAGTGAAACTTCCAAGACTTACTTTTGTTCTTATTGTTGCTCTTTTTGCCGGATGTGCACAAAAAACGCCACAAACAACCAATAACAGCGACAGCCGGCAAAAGGCTGTTCCGGCTCAAGAGCAGCTCACAATAGCTATCCTACCAACTATTGATTGCCTGCCGCTATACGTTGCATCTCAATATGGCATTTTTGATTCTTTGGGATTGAAAATCAAAACCGTCATCTACGAATCACAAATGGATGCCGAACAATCTGTTGTAAAAGGGAAAAACATCGGGTGCGCTACGGACATCATCAGAACAGCTCTACTACAATACCAAAAAGCTCCTCTTCGCTATTTGTTCAGCAGTAACAGAGAATGGGAACTTATTGCAAATAAAAAACTTCGCATCAGCAAAATACAGCAACTTAACAATCGTTTGGTAGGTATTACGCGCCTTTCCACCATCGATTTCTTAAGTGATTATATTACAGCACAGCTAAAAAACGAACAGCTCATACTACGGCCGCAAATCAACAACATAGACACACGGCTGCAAATGCTCGAAAATGCACAAATCGATGCAGCTTTCCTGCCCTTGCAGCGAGCTCTTTATGCACGAAAGAAAGGACACACGCTCTTAGCCATCGACAAAAGCAAATACGACAGATTGGCCGGATTCGCAGTCTCGACTAAATGGACAGCCAGCAAAGAAAATCAAGACAAAGCATTGCTTTTATCAAAAGGTTACGATATTGCCGTAGAAAAATTGAAGAAAAACGCCCAAAGCGTCCTGAATGAAAAGGATTTGCAACGATTCCGCCTGAAAGGATACGAATCACTCCTACAAAAGCCTCAATCTTTCGCAAAAGCGAGAGTTGCCACAACAGCACAAATGAAGACTGCCTTAGATTGGTTGAAAAGCAAAAAAGCCATTTCCTCAGCTTTCAGCAGCGACACATTATTGCTTAAATAAAACACATGGCCGAACAATCAATATCACAGACATACAAGAACATCTTAAGCGATCTCGAAGGGAAAAAGCTCTTAAGCGCGCTTGACTCTCTAAAAAAGCTTGCCGGTGCCGCAACAGATTGGGAACTTCTAAGCGAATTGGAGACTCTCTCCAATTCTTATGCTTCGCTCTTATCATGCATGGGGAAAGGAATAACCGACAAAGGCAGAGATGCATTCTATGTTCAGTTCTTGCGCGAAGCATACATGTTGGCCATACGCTGCTACAGAGCAATAAAAACCAAAGAGCGCCATACTATATACTACACCACGCTGAACGAAATAGGCAACAATAAAACCACCATTGCCAGCCTCATTGAAAAATTCAGTCGTTTAGACCAACATTCACATTTGTCGGCAGCAAACGGGCAAAATACTTCTGAAAAGCTCTGCAAAGAAGAAAAAGAAAAACTGCTCGAACAGATTTTTAACCAACTATGGACTTCCGGCTTTCTCAACGCAGATGAAATCACATTACTTTTGAAAGCATTTCAAAACAATCAGTCAACATTTTCAGACAACAACCTTCTGATTTTCATCAGTGCGCTTACCTTGTCTCTGTTACATTTTCTTGATCCAGGGAAACTACAGCTACTCATTGAGCTCTATGCTGCCGGAAACAGTCGCATCAAGAGCCGCGCTCTCGTAGGCATTGTATTCGGTATCTTGATGAACAAAGGATATCTACACCTTTTTCCCGAAACACAGGAAGCACTCAGAAAGCTATCATCACAGCCATTCATCGGCCGGCAACTGTCCATCTTACAAATACAACTTCTATCATTCTCTACAACAAAGGACGTCGTAAGAGATATTGAAGACATGCTCAAGCCTGTCTTCGCAAAAGGAAATGCCGCTACAAAGCAAGGATTCAACATCAGCCTGATTAACGGAATGCTCGACAATGACAAGGAATTTGCCTCTGCTGAAGAAAAAGAGCTGAACGAACATCTTCAGAAAAGTGCTGAAAAGCTTATGAAAATGTATCAGCAAGGTATTGATGTCTACTTTACAACCTTTCGCAACATGAAGCGCTTTACGTTTTTCAACACTGTAGCCAATTGGTTCATACCTTTTGACCCCGACAACAGCTTTTTATCTAAATCAAGGCAAGCACAGATGCGTCCAATGCTGTCACTCATATCAGAATCCGGCCTATGCGATTCTGACAAATATTCAGCCATGCTGATGCTGCAAAGTATACCTATACCGGGAAATAGCTTCCCTGCCAATGAAATCAGCAGCCTGTTTGGAACATCTGATATCAAAAGAGAAAAAGAGCCTCAGCATGAAGAAGCGCTGCGCAACAGTTACCTGCAAGACTGTTACCGTTTCTTTATGCTCTACTACCGCTCCAACGAATTGCACAACCCTTTTAAGGAAGATCTCGTGATACTGAGAATTCCTTATATCTGCAACATTATAAGCAAAGACTCCGGGAATATTGCATTCATAGCCAGTGCGGCATTCCAAACAAACAATTTTTCACTTACAGCCGAAGCATTCAATCTCATGCCTTCCGCAGAAGTACTTTCACCCGAAAGTCTGCAAATCTACGGTTCCTCTTTGCTCAAAATCGGCCAGGCAGAAAGAGCTATCGGCATTTTCAGACTTGCCGACACACTCAAGCCCAATTCCTTGGCCATCATGCATAATCTCGCAACAAGCTACCGTACCACTGGAAATCGGGAAGCAGCCTTAAACATCTACGCAAAAATGATGAGAATTGCACCCGAGAACATGAAAATCCTTTTCCGCTACGGAGAATCCCTCTTTTTAAATGGCCAGAAAGCTGAAGCACTGAAAATATTCTACAAGCTGGAATTTCTTGAACCTTCCTCGCTTTCGGCAAAACGTGCCATTGCATGGTGTTCACTCTCATCGAAACTGCCTGAAAAGGCCGAACAATATTATGGCAAAATACTCGCCATGACACCGAAAGCCGAAGACTATCTGAACAGCGGCCATACTGCCTGGTGCAACGGCAATCTTCCGTTGGCTGTCAAACGCTACAAAAAATACATACAAAAAACTTGCGAAGGAGATGCACGCCTATTCTATCTGCCGGCATCCGACATCGAACTGCTGAAACACTACAATATCAGCGAAAACGACATCCAACTTATGAAAGATCTGCTCGTCAGCAGCTAATAAGCCTCCCCTAAGATCCAAAAAACAAGAAAAACAAGCCTGCAAGCACCACCGCTACTATTTTTTGCGTAAATTTGCCCACAATAAAAACAAAAGTATACTTATGCTTACCATCAATCAGATTACCGACAACAAAGAAGCCGCAATCAAAGGACTAGAGAAAAAACATTTTCCCAATGCGGCCGAATGCATCGAACAAGTAATAGCCTTAAACAACCGTCGAAAAACAGTACAAGGTGAATTAGACAAAAATCTTTCCGAACAAAACGCTGCCGCCAAGAACATCGGAATTCTGATGCGAGAAGGCAAAAAAGACGAAGCCGAACAGGCAAAACAAGAAGTTGCCCGTCTGAAAGAAGCCGGACGGCAGATGCAAACAGACAAAGAAGAAGCCGAGAAGCAACTGCAAGAACTGCTCTACACAATACCTAACCTGCCTTACGACGAAGTACCCGAAGGAGCAACAGCTGCCGATAATGTTGTGGTAAAAATGGGCGGAATGGAAACAAAACTACCCGAAAACGCCCTTCCTCATTGGGAATTGGCAAAAAAATACCACCTTATCGATTTCGATTTAGGTGTAAAAATCAGCGGAGCAGGCTTCCCCGTCTACACAGGCCGCGGTGCACGCCTGCAAAGAGCCTTGATTAATTTCTTTCTTGACGAAGCACGCAAATCGGGTTACACCGAAATAATGCCGCCAACAGTCGTAAATGCAGCTTCGGGCTACGGAACAGGGCAACTTCCCGACAAGGAAGGCCAAATGTATCACTGCGAAGTTGACGATCTCTACCTGATTCCTACAGCCGAAGTACCCGTCACAAACATCTATCGCGACACAATCCTGGAAGAGAAAGATTTGCCTATCAAGAACTGTGCCTACACCGAATGCTTTCGCCGCGAAGCCGGCTCATACGGTAAAGACGTTCGAGGATTAAACAGATTACACGAATTTTCCAAAATTGAAATTGTACGTATCGACACACCTGAGCATTCACGCCAGAGCCACCAAGAAATGCTCGACCATGTAGAAGGGCTGCTTAAAAAGCTCGAACTTCCATACAGGATTTTGCGGCTTTGCGGAGGCGACATGAGCTTCACATCATCCATCTGCTACGACTTCGAAGTCTACTCGGAAGCACAAAAACGCTGGCTCGAAGTCAGTTCTGTATCCAATTTTGATACCTATCAGGCCAACAGAATGCATTGTCGCTACCGCAAAGACGGAAAAAAAATAACACTCTGCCACACACTCAATGGCTCTGCACTTGCTTTGCCAAGAATTGTAGCAGCCATTCTTGAAGACTTTCAAACTGAAGACGGCATTATAATACCAAAAGCCCTCGTTCCATACACTGGGTTCGAGAAAATAACAGAAGGATAAATCCTCCCGATCCTATAAAACACTGCCAAAACCGCGCCGGCCGGTATTTTGTTACTAGTCGACGCGGTTTTTGCATATATCAACATGAGCCTGTCCGGGAAAACGGCAAGAGGAAGACCGCACGAAAAAGCACACGATTCACTTTGCAGAATTAAAAAAAAACACTACTTTTGCACCAAGAAAAAGTTCGGGGTGTAGCGCAGTCCGGTTA
>DJPH01000050.1:18720-20977 GCA_002439755.1 Prevotellaceae bacterium UBA6417
GGTTCGAATCCTTTCACCCCGACTTAAATTTAAACCGTGTGGCAAATTCATAACGAGGAAGTGATTTGGATTTAGCCGCACTTTTATTTATTATACAAATAATACCTATGTACAGAACTAAGACTTGCGGCGAATTAAGGATTACAGACGCAGGAAACAAGGTTACACTGGCCGGATGGGTGCAACGTATCCGCAAAATGGGAGGAATGACATTTGTGGAACTACGCGACCGTTACGGAATCACCCAATTGGTATTCAACGAACAAGACGCACCCGAGCTTTTTGCCAAGGCCAACGATTTAGGGCGTGAGTATGTAATTCAGGCAGAAGGCACAGTCAGCGAAAGATACAGCAAGAACAGCAAGATTGACACCGGCGACATTGAAATTATTGTTGAAAAGCTCAACATTCTGAACACATCGGAAATACCGCCGTTCACTATCGAAGAAAATACAGACGGAGGCGATGACCTTCGTATGAAATACCGCTATTTGGACTTGCGCAGAAAAAACGTCAGGAGCAACTTGGAACTGCGCCACAAGATATGTCTTGAAACACGCAAATTCCTCGACAACGAAGGATTCCTGGAAATTGAAACTCCGGTACTTATCAATTCAACTCCTGAAGGTGCACGCGATTTCGTAGTACCATCGCGAATGAATCCCGGTCAGTTCTATGCCCTGCCACAAAGCCCGCAGCTCTTCAAACAATTGCTGATGGTGGCAGGTATGGATCGCTATTTTCAAATAGTAAAATGCTTCCGCGACGAAGACCTGCGCGCCGACCGTCAACCGGAATTCACGCAGATAGATTGTGAAATGAGCTTCGTAGAACAAGAAGATGTCATTGCTCTCTTCGAACGTATGATGAAGCATTTGTTCAAGACCGTACGCAACTATGAAGATTTTCCAGAAAAATTGCAACGCATCACATGGACCGATGCCATGAAATACTACGGTTCCGACAAGCCCGACCTACGTTTTGACATGAAATTCGTAGAGTTGGACAGGCAGTTGAAAGGAACCGGAAGCTTTGCGGTATTCAACGAAGCCGCTTACATCGGAGGTATCTGTGCCAAAGGTTGCGCCAACTATTCAAGGAAACAACAAAACGAGCTGACTGACTTTGTAAAGGCACCGCAAATCGGCGCAAAAGGCATTACCTTCATTAAAGTAGAAGCCGACGGCACATTAAAATCGTCCGTTGATAAATTCTATAGCCCCGAAACCATGGAAACCGTCAGGGAAGCCATGCAGGCTGAACCCGGCGACCTGATAATGATTATGTGCGGCGACAACGCCATGAAAACACGTAAACAGCTTTGCGAACTGCGCCTTGAGATGGGCAACCGTTTGGGACTGCGCGACAAAAACAAATTTGCATTACTTTGGGTTGTAGACTTTCCCATGTTCGAATGGAGTGAAGAAGAGCAGCGGCTCATGGCCATGCACCACCCCTTTACGTCTCCTAAACCTGAAGACTTCGAGCTTCTTGACACACATCCGGAAAAAGCAAGAGCCAATGCATATGACATGGTTTGCAACGGACAGGAAATAGGCGGCGGCTCTGTGCGCATACACGACAGTGCTTTGCAACAAAAAATATTCAAGATACTGGGACTTACTCCGGACATCGTTGAAAAACGGTTCAAATATCTTGTGCGGGCCTTCAAATACGGAGCACCGCCCCATGCCGGTTTGGCTTACGGCCTCGACCGCCTGGTGAGCATCTTTGCAGGTCTCGACAGCATACGCGACTGCATCGCTTTCCCCAAAAACAATTCAGGACGTGACGTGATGGTCAATGCACCCACTGCACTGGAGCCCGAACAGCTGCAAGAACTTAATCTAAAAGTAACGCCCATTGACAACGGAAAGCAGGAATAGTCCATAAAGAACTACATATAAAAAGCATATTGTACGGAGGCCATGTTAAAAACGGGCCTCCGTTTTTGGTTTGACTAGCATGTGTGTTGTCTAATGGGTGCAAGTCCCTAATGACCCCCCCACTAAAAATCTACTGAGCCGATATTTCGAGTGATTCAACGAATGATGACATAAAAAAGGACTGCCTACCGTGCTTCACTCGCAGGTATCGCCAAACACCCTTATATACACACACGGATAGGCAGCCCACGTATGAGCTGCTCCGTGCCTCGTGTATACATCTGTGAGATTGGCGATTTCAACGAGTGCTGAGGCACTATTTTATCTTCAATATGTCTGCAATCTGTCTAAATAACGTGAGTTCGACGAAA
>DJPH01000046.1 GCA_002439755.1 Prevotellaceae bacterium UBA6417
GTCTGCTGCACGAAAACGCTCAGTTCTGTTAAGACATAAACTGCTTGATATAACGGTCTAGCGTGTTTCTATCAACTTTACACAGCTTGGCAATTTTGCGCTTAGAAACTTTTGCCTTGAGAAGTTCATGTACTAAAGTTGCTTTGCCATACAATTTATATTTCTCTGGAGCACTCTTCCGCCCTTTCGGTCTACCAAGTACGACTCCTTCAGCCTTTTTGCGAGCCAAAGCCTCTTTAGTTCGCTGACTGATGAGATTACGCTCTATCTCGGCCGACAATCCGAAAGCAAAGGCGAGTACCTTGCTTTGGATGTCATCGCCAAGACGATAGTTGTCTTTGATAGTCCAAACGCGGCACTCTTTGGTCATGCAAATATTCAGAATTTCCATAATCATAAACAAATTACGCCCAAGACGTGAGAGTTCCGCACATATGATAAAGTCATCTTTTTGCACTCGCTTCAATAGTTTTCCCAGCTCTCGCTTATTATACGCTTTTGTACCACTGATGGTTTCCTCTATCCATCCATCAATCACGAGTTTGTTACGCTCACAGAATTTGTTAATCTCGAAACGCTGATTCTCTACTGTTTGTTTGTCGCTACTGACCCTGATGTAACCGTAAATCATAATAGTATTTTATTGTTTTCTTATTAGACATGGGAGGTTGCCAGATTCTATATGAGAGCTTCTCACATTCTATCTGGGAGGTCGTCACATAGAATATAGGAAGCTCCTGAATTCTATATTGGAGGTTACCGAATACAATAGGAGGATTTCAAAAATAGTATTCGCGAGCTTTTCAGATGCGGAATTAAATTAGACAAAAAGCTGTGTGATGTGATGTTTGCTTTGGTATAAACACAAAAAAAGACGTACCGATTAGGTACGTCTTTTTTTGCATTATATGTAAGATTGAACTTATTTCAATTCTACTGTCACACGACGGTTGTAAGAAATCGGTGAAAGGTCGTTAACACCACCGGCTGCTTTGGTTTCGATGTTATCACGGCTTACGCCCATCTTAACCAATTCGTTGGCTACGGTGTCGGCACGACGCTGGCTCAGCTTCTGGTTGTAAGCTGCTTTACCTGTCTTGCTGTCAGCATAACCGGTTACCAAGATCTTTGTACCATTGGCTTTTGCGTATTCGGCAACTTCTTTGACGTTTACAAGATCCTTACGAGAAGCGATTCTTGATGAGTTGATGTTGAAGAATACTGATTGTTTTGTTGTAGCCAATTCTTTCTTAACTACGGTCTGTGCAGGTGCATCTTTCTTCTGAGCCAAGAGAGCTTTGAGACGTGCATTCTCGTTTTGTGCATCACGCAAAGAAGCATTCAAAGCATCCATCTGCTCTTTGTTCATAGCCATCAAGGCATCAACATCCGGAGTCTTCTCCCATGTGGCCTTGCCAAGGTTGAACTTCAAACCGAGTTCGGCAGAAACTACTTTGTCCTGATTCTTCAAGAAGACATGATCCTGCGTGCCGATTGCGCCGTCCATCTTGCCTTCTGCACCCATCATTGAAAGGTCAAGGAAAAGGTCAACATGCTTGGCCAGACGCCAGGTATTCATGATACCGATGTTCAAATCCATTGCATAAATGTTGGAAGTACAGTTGCGAACTACACCTGCACCAACATAAGGAATGAAGTTCCACACGCGACTTTCGTTGTAACCACAAAGCAGGTTGCTCAGATTGAACATTACTTGTTCGTTCAATGCCCAATAGTTTTCCATACCTTCTTTGTTAAGATGGCAGTCTTCAGACACAACGCTCTTGCCCCAAACTCCTTGGAACTTTGTGCGAAGACCGATGCCGGGAGTAAACCATTTGCCAAGGCCAATGCCGAATCCCCAATTGCGACGGAAATCTTTGAAGGGGCTCTTGGCAAAACCTTCGCCTACTTCTTGATCCGAATAGAAAACATTGTAGCTACCGCCTGCTGTGATGAACCAATTGCTCCAAAAAGAATTGGTTGCCACGCTGTACTTTTTCTGCGGTACATCTGTAGTTTGCGCAATAGCATAAGAAGACATGCCTGCAAATGCTAATACAAGAAATAACTTTTTCATACTTTCCAATTTTAACTGTTAGTTTATCTGTACGCTAATAATAATCTCTCTACGATTCTTTCTTTTTAAAGTCTTGCAAAAGTAAGGAAAATAATATACCTGACAAACTTTTGCCGTAAAAATGTAGGTATTTCAAGGGCTGAAACAAGACTTTTATGTTTTTTTTCAGCGCAACAAAGCCTCTATTCTATCATTTGAGACGATTGTCAAGATGGGTTTGCCATCGGGTGAATAGTTGGGAAGCTCACACGAGAACAAGTCGTCTACTAACTTTTTCATCTGTTCGGCCGATAGCACAAGTCTGGACGTTATGGCACTTTTACGGGCAAGGGCCAGTGCCAGCTCATGACAGATTTGTTCTTGAGGCAAACCATCCTTATTTAAAAAGATTTGGAAGATTTCATTGACAAGATTTGAAATATCCTGCTTTTCAACTCCGGCAGGAATTCCATTAACTGCATATTTACCGAATCCGAGGTTTGCGATTTCAAAACCCACTGATTCCATATCGTTTATATGCTCATTGAAAACCATTACTTGAGATGCCGGAATCTGTATCAATTCGGTAAAGAGCAGACCTTGCGATACAATGTTGCGCTCTTTCAAGCTATTCAACAACTTGTCATAAAGTATGCGCACATGGGCCCGATATTGGTCGATAATCATCAGACCCGATTTGACCGACGTAAAGATGTATTTGCCTTTATATTGGTAATATACCGTATGCTCTTTGTTCCAGTCTTTTATTTCCTCTTCGCCTTGATGAGAATACAGTGAATTCTCTTCGATTTCTTCTTGCTTGGGAACAGCTGTTGTTACCGTTTTTTTCAAGGAAGCATAAAGATCTTCCCACTTGTCGGTGGTATAATTTCGCTTATAGTCTTCTGATGATGACTTTCGCGGAAACGGGCTATATTGGCTGTCTACATTGATTTGAGGGGAAACAGTCTGCAGCTTTGGATTAAAGGATGGTATTTCAGGGGTGGTCGCTTCACTGAAATCAATGGCCGGCATAGCATTGAAGCGTCCCAAGGACTCTTTGGTTGCTGCCAGTATGATTTTCCAAATGGCTTGATCGTCTTCGAACTTTATTTCCGTTTTAGTCGGATGAATGTTGACATCTATTCTCGAAGGGTCTACCTCAAAACAATAAAAATAGGGTACTTGCTTGTCGGGCGGAATCAAACGCTCGAATGCCGTCATGATGGCCCTGTTAAAATAGGTATGACGCATATAGCGACTGTTGATAAAGAAGAATTGGCGCATGCCTTTGCTCCGGGCACTTTCGGGCGTACCTACAAACCCGTCGATTTTTACCAACGATGTTTCAACTTGTACGGGCAGCAGTTGCTTGTCCAAATTCGTACCAAAGAGACTTGTGATTCTTTTACGGAATGATGAAGGACGCAAGTCGAGTACAAGAGAGTTGTCACGGTGAAAAGTAAAACTGATTTCAGGATGGATCAGTGCTACCCGTTCAAATTCTGACATGATGTTGTTCAGCTCCGTTGCATTGGATTTAAGGAAACGACGACGCGCTGGAACATTGTAGAACAGATTACGAATGGAAAAATTAGCTCCCACATTGCATGCAACAGGATTCTGCCCGACAATCTTGGAACCTTCCACCAATAGAGAAACACCGATCTCGTCTTCCGCTGTCCGCGTTTTCAGTTCTACCTGCGCTACAGCGGCAATAGAGGCCAGAGCTTCACCGCGAAAGCCCATGGTGCGGAGCTGAAACAGGTCTGAAGCATTTTGGATTTTAGATGTTGCATGGCGTTCAAAGGAAAGACGGGCATCGGTTTCTGACATGCCTTTTCCATTGTCGATTACCTGAATGCAAGTTTTACCGGCATCTGTTACCCAAACATCGATTGATGTGGCGCCGGCATCGACCGCATTTTCCATCAATTCCTTTATCACCGAAGAGGGACGTTGGATCACCTCGCCTGCAGCAATCTGGTTGGCTACGGAATCGGGCAACAAGTGTATGATATCAGCCATGATTACTTTGACTTTTTCAGCTGTTCCAAATATTGCAGAGGCACTTCACGACGCACACTCTTCTTCAGCTCCAAGCCTGAAGTCTTGGCACGCCATTGGAATATGTCGTTTTTGTCGCGTGGACGTATATAGTCAAACCAGGCAAAATTCTTGAGAAACGACTTTTCACGCGATACAAACGCAAGGGGATAAAACGTTCCTGTCGCTTCGCGTGTCCATATCTTTGAAGCCTGCTTGTTTTCCATATACATCTTGGCCAAGCTGGTTTCCATGTAGTTCATCCCAATCATAATACTGTCTTCATCGAAAGCATAATATACTACCTGAACGTTGCCCATCACATGGTTTTCTTTTAATTTCCCATTGTCAAAGAAAAAGCGCATTTCCTTTCCTGTAATTTGATTATAATGAAGCGAATCCAATTCTTCGACCATCAGAGCCTGGTTGATTACACGAATGCTGTCTAATGTCGAGTCGTTCATGAAAGCATGTATCTCTTCACCTAATATCTGTCGTTTATCATTCCAAACGATTGGATTTCCATAAAGCGAAAGTATGGACGAGGCTGTACTATACGACAATGAATCCGCCACGCTCTGTATGTCGCTCTTAAACGAACGCGCATGATAGTAACCTTGAAGCACACGATATACAGAATCCGTCTTTTGGTTGTAAGTATAAATCTTAAATGTATCGGCGTGAAGGTATAGGGTGTCCTGCTGAGAATAATCGCGAACGACAGCACTATCGTATGCGATGGTATAACCTGTGCTATCGTTATGGTAGCAATAGTTGGCGGTCAAAATATTCTTGTTCGACTTGTCATTGTATACAATATTGCGATAAGCATGAGCAATGCCTGCCGCTTGGTCATAGACAAGAGAATCGGCAACCATCTGCTGATCTTGATTAACAACGACGGAACGATTGAGCAAGGTTACGTTCTTAGACATTGTGTTATAATAGGCATCTTCGGTGTATATGCGGCTATTGCCACTCACTACATTCGAAGGGCCGAGCAGATGTGTCACCTTTGTCTGAGTATCATAATACATTGTATCTGATGTGAGCGTCATGTCTTTTCGCACCAACTGCACATGATAGTTAAACAACGCTTCTTTGGTGGAAGTATCATACTGCCCCCAATCTGAAGTCAGCGTGTTGCCTTCATCTATCAGCTTTCCTCCTTCAAAGAAATATCCCACATGATACACGCGATCATAATTCAAACTATCTGTATAAAGCACTGACTTCCGGTGTTTCAGCACCACCTTGTGACGGGCTTGTGCTATTTGTGAATTTCCATCATACAAAAGATACTCACTGTTCAATGACAATGTATCTCCCTGCAACATCCTTACATGTCCGAAGGCCTGAAACGAATTAGTCGTTTGAAAAAAGTTTGCACTGTCGCAAAACAACTCCAGCCCATTGTGATAGAAGGAAACATTACCTGTAAAAATCTGCATGTCGGGATTCTTGTACTGGTTATACTCGACTTTGTCGGCATAACGCAGCTCTATCTTTCCGGCATCAGGGCGTTTGTCGGCCTTGGCATATGAGGTACAAACTGCGGATATCAGAAAGAAAAAGAGCAACAGGCAACAGCCCATAACTCCTTTCCTTTTATAATCGGTGTCTTGCAAATCAACTTTCATTTTATCCATCCTGGATACTTAAAATCCTTCCGCTTCCAAGCGTCCTTTATACTGATATAAGTTGTTTTCTGTTTTTCCTTGATCCACTGCTCCAACTTTTCTTCGTTCTTCTTCTGTGACACGATATCAGTCAAAGCCTGAAAATCCTCTGTAATATCCGCTTTATGCCCTTCGATACGATTCTTGAGCAATACTATGGCACACACTTCCTTTCCGTTTTTGTTCATCATCGTAAATGCATCGGAGATTTCTCCCACGTGCATCTTATCGACGACTTTTGCCACCTCTTGCGGCAAATCTTTCATTTCAAAACGAGATGTCTGTGTCAACGTTTCTGTCTGGCTATTTACCATCAATCCGTTGTTGTTCTTCGTATCTTTATCATCCGACAAAGCATACACCGCACGATCAAAAGTAAACTTGTTCTTCCTAATGTCATCAGCAATGGAATCCAAACGGTTGATACATGCTTTTATGGCCTTTGACGTAACAGTTGGTCGAAGTAAGATATGCCTTACGTTAACTTTGTCCCCTTTGCGCCCGATCAGTTGCATTATATGGAAACCATATTCTGTTTGCACGATTTTAGAAACTGTCTTTGGATCGGTCAAAGAAAAAGCAACATTCGAAAATTCGGGGACCAATTCGGCTCTACCATGATAGCCCAATTCACCGCCTTGTCGAGCCGACTGCTCATCTTGAGAATATAATCTGGCCAAAGCCGCAAAACTGGTTTCGCCATCATTAACACGCTTGGCATAATCCAACAATTCCTTTTTTATTCGCTCTATCTCAGAAGCCTCCACAACCGGTGATTGCGTCAAAATCTGCACTTCAACCTGCGGTTGAATATAAGGAAGACTGTCTTTCGGCATATTCTTAAAATAACGTCGCACCTCTGCAGGCGATATTTTCTTGTTTCCTATTATTTTCTCACGTTCTTGCTCCACTTTGGCAGACTCGATAAAAGCTTTAATCAGCTCCTGTCTGATCTGCTTTATAGGAAGACCGCGATATTCTTCTAACTTCTCTTGTGAACCGGCATACTCAATCATATAATTCAAGCGAGAATTGACCTGCGGCATAACATCGGCTTCCGTAACCTTGATACTGTCTATTGACGCTTGATGCAAGAATAGTTTTTGAATAGCCAATTGTTCAGGTATCACAGTATAAGGATCACCCTCTATCTTTTGTCCTGAAAGTTCGGCATTGATTCGCTGCAATTCTACTTCTGACTTTAATATGGGTTCATCGCCCACCACCCATATCACTTCGTCTATCACATTGTTAGGCTTATCGGGCGTTTGAGCCAAAACCTGACCTGTTCCTAACAGCAGCAACGCGTTTAGACAAAAGCTTTTACAAATATATCTCTTCATTCAATTTGCGATATTAATGCTTATTTACTGTAGACAAAACATCCTTATTGACTTTAAAAGAGTACTTTTTGCGAAGCTCTTCCAGCCACTCTTTCTCTTTCAAATCTTGGAAATCAGATACAACTTGTGCCTTTACATCTGTGTATGTCTTTGGTTTCCTTAGTTTCGCACCCACACAGGCCGAGTATGGATAAAGCTTATTTTGTTTGGAAACCGGTTTATCAAAAATATGGCTGTCGACAACTGCATCGTCGCCTACCTTGAATATACCATAACGCACACGCACTTTCTTCAACGAATCCTTTGGAACAGCTTTGTTCCACGCTTCAATTCCCGATTCATCTTTTTGTTTCTTCAGGAATTTCTCTGCTTCATCCAGCAATGTTTCCGATTTTGACAATATCACAAAACCTTTAAAACGCTCGCTATCCCATTGGTACTTTGACTTGTTTTTCTTGAAATACTTTTCCAATCCTGACTTATCTTCTGCCGCACGTTGCCATACCAAACGGTTGCTCACCTCATATAGCAAAAGTCCATCATGATACTCTTCTATCAGATATTTCAAATTCGGGTCTTTCTTGCAAGCTTCAGCTTGTACTTGCGATAAAATCTCCTCGCGTGTCTTTTGTCCGTGCGATGCTTCTATCATGCGTTTGATTTTATGCTCTGCTGCCATTTCTTTCAAACCGCGAGATTTCAGAAGCTGCATTATTTCCTCTTTTTTTTCTTCAAAAGGCTCCAGCTTCTTGCGTTCAATCATATATACAATATGATATCCGACAGGCGTCAAAAAAGGTTTGGAATACTCTCCCGGTTTCAATGCATAAGCTTCCTTTTCAAATTCAGGTAAAGTTTGTTTGGGTGCAATCCAAGGCAAGTCTCCTCCTTTTGAAGCTGTAGTGTAGTCTTCCGAGCATTTTTTTGCCAGTTCGCCAAAGTCAGCACCGTCCTTCAATGCTGCATAAACCGAATCAATTCGGGCTTTTTTCTGCAATCTAACCGATTCTGTTGCTTTCTGCGGAAGCAACATCATTATGTGAGCCACATGAATCATGTCAGCATCTCCGACCTGCTGCTTCATAACATTATAGACTGACAATGCTAGCGAATCTTCAAATTCGGGGTCTTTCAAATAATCTCTCAGCTGTATATCACGATAATTGGCAAATTCCTTTTTAAAAGATGCCAATGTATCCAAATGAGCATCTTGGGCAGCCAGCACCTTTAGCTTGTAATTGATGAACAAATCTGCATAGTTCTCTACAGCCTTGGCCGCATTGCCATCTTTTGAATCATTGTTCTTATTGAAGAAGTATTCAAATTCGGAACGGGGCACATCCTTTCCACCGATTGTCATTACGACCGGATCGGCTTCTTGTGCCATTGCGTTGCCGAATGACATGCATGCTAATAAAAGGACAAAAACGTTCTTCTTCATTCTTCGGTTCTAATCATTATTCATTCTTACAAGAAAACCGATGGTGTTTTACGGACGGCTGTAATTAGGCGCTTCGCTGGTAATGGTTATATCGTGGGGATGGCTTTCCAATACGCCGGCATTTGTTATGCGGGTAAACTTTGCGTTATGTAGCTCCTCAATTGTTGCAGCGCCGCAATATCCCATGCCTGAGCGCAAGCCGCCTACCAATTGGTAAAGCACTTCCTGTACAGTACCTTTGTATGGAACACGTCCTGCTATACCCTCTGGAACCAGCTTCTTCACTTCTTTTACATCCGATTGGAAGTAACGATCCTTGGAACCATTTTCCATTGCCTCCAAAGATCCCATTCCGCGATATGTCTTGAATTTACGACCATTCAGTATGATGGTTTCGCCCGGCGACTCCTCTGTTCCTGCCACCAACGAGCCTATCATCACACAATCGCCACCGGCAGCAAGTGCCTTTACAACATCTCCCGAATAGCGCAGACCGCCATCGGCTATCATCGGTATACCTGTGCCTTTCAAGGCTGAAGCTACATCGTAAATGGCCGAAAGTTGAGGTACACCGACACCGGCCACTACACGTGTGGTACAAATCGAACCGGGGCCTATGCCCACCTTGACGGCATCCGCTCCTGCCTTTGCCAGCATTGTGGCGGCCTCGCCTGTTGCAACATTACCTACAACGATGTCAACATCGGTGAATCGTTTTTTGGCTTCCACCAACTTATCCACAACATTCTTGGAATGTCCATGAGCCGTATCGATGACAATGGCATCGGCTCCGGCCTTAATCAAAGCCTGCATGCGATCCATCGTATCATTGGTCACACCAACTCCGGCGGCAACGCGCAAACGTCCCTTGCTGTCTTTACAGGCCATCGGCTTATCCTTGGCTTTTGTTATGTCTTTATAGGTTATAAGGCCTATTATATGTCCCTTTTCATCGACAACCGGTAGTTTTTCTATTTTATTTTCCTGCAAAATGCGTGCTGCGCCCACCAAATCGGTCTGCTGAGTGGTTGTAACAAGGTTTTCGCTTGTCATTACGGCATCTATTTCCTTGTCCATGTCTTGCTCAAAACGCAAATCGCGGTTTGTCACGATACCCACCAAATGGCCTTCTGCATCGACAACCGGGATGCCGCCTATGTGATATTCGTTCATCAATGCCAATGCATCGCGCACCTTTGAACCACGCTGTATTGTCACGGGATCATATATCATGCCGTTTTCTGCTCTCTTGACCATCGCCACCTGACGGGCCTGTTCTTCTATCGTCATATTCTTATGAATCACACCTATGCCGCCTTCTCTGGCAATGGCAATGGCCATAGGGGCTTCTGTCACCGTGTCCATTGCTGCAGAGACGAACGGTATGTTCAATTCTATATTTCTTGAAAAGCGTGTCCCCAGCTTAACGGTCCGAGGCAAAACTTCCGAATAAGCCGGAATCAGCAAGACGTCATCATATGTGAGGCCGTCAGAAACGATTTTATCTGCAATAAATGAAGCCATATACTTGTTTGGTTTTTATTGCACGCAAAATTACTCATTTATTTCCAATAGAGAGTCCGATTTTCTTTTTTTTTGAATGCTCCGAAAGGGCTTCCGGCCATGTGCAAAAGCTACTTTTGGAAAAATCAGAGGCTGCGATTTTATTTTCAAGCGAAAAAAACACTTTTGCAGGCGCAATACGCTCAACAAAAAGTAATAACTTTGCAAATTATATTGTGACAATCTAATTAATCATAGTACAACCATGGCAAATACACCAGATTTCAAGTATGCCCCCATGTTCCAAATGGGAAAAGACGACACAGAATATTACCTTCTTACCAAAGAAGGCGTTTCTGTCAGCGAGTTCGAAGGAAAACCCATTCTCAAAGTTTCCCCGGAAGCCCTTACCCGGTTGGCCAATCAGGCTTTCCGTGATGTCAACTTTCTGTTGCGCCGCTCGCACAATGAGCAAGTGGCAAAAATTCTAAGCGACCCCGAAGCCAGCGACAACGACAAATATGTAGCTCTCACCTTCCTGCGCAACGCCGAAGTCGCCTGCAAAGGCAAATTGCCCTTCTGCCAGGATACGGGCACCGCTATTATCCATGGCGAAAAGGGACAACAGGTATGGACGGGCTTTTGTGACGAAGAAGCCTTGTCCAAAGGTGTTTACAAGACCTATACCGAAGAGAATCTGCGCTATTCCCAAAACGCTCCTCTCACGATGTATGATGAAGTCAACACCCGCTGCAATCTACCGGCCCAGATAGACATCGAAGCCACCGAGGGATGCGAATATAAATTCCTCTGTGTTGTCAAAGGCGGTGGCTCTGCCAACAAGACTTACTTCTATCAGGAAACCAAAGCCCGCATCCAAAACCCGGGAACATTGGTTCCGTTTTTGGTTGAAAAGATGAAAACGCTGGGAACGGCAGCCTGCCCGCCCTATCATATTGCTTTCGTCATTGGCGGAACCAGTGCCGAGAAAAATCTGCTTACCGTCAAGCTGGCCTCCACCCATTATTACGACAGTCTGCCTACCACAGGCGACGAAACAGGCCGTGCATTCCGCGACATTGCTCTCGAAAAGCAGCTCTTGGACGAGGCCCATAAAATAGGACTCGGCGCACAATTCGGCGGCAAATACTTTGCCCACGATGTCCGTGTCATACGTCTGCCCCGACACGGCGCTTCCTGCCCCATCGGATTAGGTGTCAGCTGCTCCGCCGACCGCAACATCAAGGCCAAAATCAACCGCGAAGGCATTTGGATCGAGAAGCTTGACGACAATCCCGGTTCGCTCATTCCCGAGGAGCTTCGCAACGCCGGTGAAGGCAATGCCGTAAAAATCGACCTCAATCAGCCTATGGCCGAAATATGCAAAACGCTTTCAAAATATCCCGTATCGACGCGGCTCAGCCTCAACGGAACGATTATTGTAGCACGCGACATTGCACACGCCAAGCTGAAAGCGCGGCTCGATGCCGGTGAAGACCTGCCGGCCTACTTCAAAGACCATCCGGTATTGTATGCCGGTCCGGCCAAAACGCCCGAAGGCATGCCTTGCGGCTCTATGGGACCTACCACAGCCAATCGCATGGATCCTTACGTCGATGAGTTTCAAAGTCACGGCGGTTCCATGGTGATGATAGCCAAGGGCAATCGCACACAGGTTGTTACCGATTCGTGCAAGAAGCACGGCGGTTTCTATTTAGGCAGCATCGGCGGACCTGCCGCCGTGCTTTCGATGAATTCCATCAAAAGCATCGAATGCGTGGAATATCCCGAACTCGGCATGGAAGCCATCTGGAAAATCAGGGTTGAGAACTTCCCGGCATTCATCCTTGTCGATGACAAGGGGAACGACTTCTTCCAACAGTTGAAGCCCTGGAACCCAACTTGTAAACAATAAAGCTAAAAGGGGCGTGGGTAATATGAACACGCCCCTTTATTCTATTCATTCATAAAACATGCTACCGATGAACTTTAAATTGCCATTTCTGATTTCAATCCTGCTATGCGCCACCCTTTCCGCCCACGGAAGCATTGCCATCGGGCGTTGGACGACTTACACGCAATCTGACGGAACAACCCTGCAAGCCAAGCTGTGCGGCGACAAAGGCCTGCATTACTACATCACCCGCGACAGTGTGCCCCTGCTCCGTGCCCAAAATGGCGATTTCCATTATCTACGTGCTTCGGGCTACCAAATTTCTTCTTCGGGTGTCATTGCACACGAAAAACAGCTTCGCTCAACAACCGAACAAGGCTATGCCTCTTCGCTCGAAGCTTTAAGAAACGTCAGCAAGCGTCTGCCCAAAAGCGACATGCGCCGTAATGCGCGCAAGCAGCGCTTCGATTCCTATAAAAGGCGCAAAGTCTTGTCTGACAACAGCCGCAAACGCGGTTTGGTCATTTTGGCTGAGTTCAAGGATATCAAATTCAAACTGCACGCACTCGATTCGTGGACAAAAATCCTGAACGAAGAAGGTTTTAACGGGAGCAGCATCAAAAACAGCTCGGACTTTACGGTGCGGAGAAACGTTCCCGGTTCCGTACACGACTATTTCATGGATCAGAGCAACGGCATGTTTGACATTACATTCGATGTAATCGGACCTGTAGGCCTCTCCAAGCCACTTTATTACTATGGACAGAATTCTTCGAATCCCAGCGATGAAATTACCGACGACATCAACGTTTGCGACATGGTGACCGAAGCCTGCAATGCGGCCAAAGGAAAAGTCAACTTCGCTGACTACGACTGGGACAACGATGGCGAAGTAGACATGGTACTGATTCTTTACGCCGGACAAGGCGAACATTATCAAGGCAATCCCGAATACTACATCTGGCCTCATGAATTTGCACTTAGCGGCTACCCCAAATATCCCAACGGCTACACCATCGACGGAATGCGCATTGACACTTACGCATGTTCACCCGAGCTCAGTTACGGAAAAAACCTTAGCGGCCTCGGCACCTTCTGCCACGAATTTGCCCATTGCCTTGGATTTCCAGACTTCTACGACACCACCGGAGATTACGACTATTTAGGCAATTATGACCTGCTCGATAGCGGCAACAACAACGGCGGAGGATGGTTTCCATGCAACTTTACAGCCTACGAAAGGTTCAACTGCGGATGGTATGACCCTATAGAACTCATCAAAGATACCACCGTTGCCCGTCTTGAGCCGCTGAGCTATGGCGGCAATGCCTATTACATTGAAAACAAATGCTCAGACGAAAACATCTCGGAATTCTACATTCTTGAAAACAGGCAGAAAACAGGTTGGGACAAGCACATACCGGCTGCGGGACTCATCATAACCCATTATGACATCGACCCGGACGCCTGGGCCAGCAACACCGTCAACGTTGATCCCCTTCATCCACGCGCCGCCATCGTTCCCGCCAACAACGACTACGGAAAAAGTGCCGGCTATCCGTTTCCTTATGAGGGCAACAACTCTCTGACCAACACAACAACGCCTGCCGCTACCGTCTACAACAAGAACATTCAAGGCAGCCTGTTTCTGGATCAGTCTGTCACGGACATTACACACCAGGACGGGCTCATATCATTCAGTTTCAAAGGACTCGCACCGACAGCCGTCCACACCGCCACCACCGGCAACGAAGCCTTGCTGAAAGGCCGTCCGGCAACTATCAGCGACTTGTCGGGACGCCTTGTCGAAAAGGTGGCAGCCTATAATGGAACAGGGCATTTGCCGCCGGGCATCTACATCGTAACCGACGGAAAAGGCAACTCCCTAAAAGCCATCAATCGTCCATAGCCGTTACGCGCCCCTTGCGGCGCACACCCACCCATAGCGGCATGGTCTGGAAGCACCAACTTCCGGCCATGCCGCTTTTTCTCTATAGACAGACGCAGCAAATCGGTTTTCATAGGCAGCAAATTCGATTTCAAAGGCTGCAAATCGCGCCAGCGAGCATGAAAAGTCGTAACTTTGCACCCGCATAGCAAAACTGCAACCCTTAAAACCGTCTGCAAAATGTCACAACAACTATCTGAAAAGCTTTGGAACAGCAACTACAAGAAGGTATGGGTGGCCAACTTCATGCTATTTTTCTCGTTCATGCTGCTCACACCGCTTTTGCCGCTCTATCTCAGTGAAACATTCGGAGCCGGAAAAAACACCATCGGAATAGTTCTGAGCGGCTACACACTGACGGCACTGCTGTCGCGTTCCCTGAGCGGATATCTGGTCGACAGTTTTCCACGAAAAGTCGTATTGCTCACCTGCTATGCCCTGTTCAGCCTGTTTTTCGCAGGCTATTTCATTACAGGCTGGTCGTTGATGCTGTTTACCGTTATACGCACCCTGCACGGCGCCCCCTTCGGAGCGGCTACCGTGGCCAACAGCACGGTAGCCATTGACGTGCTTCACACAAGCCGACGCGCTGAAGGAATAGGCTATTACGGTCTGAGCAACAACATAGCCACTGCCATCGGCCCCTCGATAGGAATATACCTGTATGAAGCAACCGGCGACTACGACATGATATTTCTGCTCTCGCTGCTCTGCTCGGCTGTAGGGCTGGGCGTCAACAGCACGTTGCAACTGAAGCCGCGCGAAAAAGTCAGGGAAAAGCGCAAACTCTCGCTCGACCGGTTTTTCCTGCTTAAAGGTTGGAGCGAAGGGCTGTCGTTGGCCTGTTTCTCGTTTTCCTATGGAATCTTATCGACCTATCTGGCCATTTACGGCAAGGAACAATTGGGCATCACAGGAGGCACAGGACTCTTTTTCATGCTACTGTCGGCAGGCCTCATCATGTCGCGGCTGATAGGAAGCCGCACGCTGCGACAAGGGAAGATAACCCAGAACGCGACACTGGGCACCCTCATCTCGATCATCGGTTACCTGCTCTTTGCCGGCCTGCACAACAGCATAGGCTACTATGGCGCGGCCCTTGTCATCGGGTTGGGAAACGGACACATGTTTCCGGCATTCCAGAACATGTTTGTCAATCTGGCTCCCAACAGCCAGCGGGGCACAGCCAACTCAACACTGCTGACATCGTGGGACGTGGGCATAGGAATAGGCATCCTGCTGGGCGGATCGATTGTCGAAGCCGCCGGCTACAACGCCGTGTTCTGGGCCGCATGGATGGTCAACGGCATCGGTGTGGCCTTCTACCTTGCCTACGTAAGGAAAAACTATCTCAAAAACAAGCTCAGATAGACTTTCCAAAACCATAGCCATCAAATATGACCATAAAAACGTAACTTTGCAAACAAAAACATAGTATTTTGATTTCCATAGAAAATCTGGCCGTAGAGTTTGGCGCAAAACCCCTGTTCACCAACGCATCGTTTGTCATCAACGACAAAGAACGCGTAGCTCTTGTAGGCAAAAACGGCGCCGGAAAATCGACTTTGTTGAAAATTCTGGCCGGAACGGCACAGCCGACAAGCGGCAGTGTAAACCGTTCAAGCGGCCTGACCATAGGCTACCTGCCGCAAGTGATGAAGCTGGCCGACACAAAAACTCTCATCGAAGAGACCGAAACGGCCTTTGCCAAAGTAAAAGATATGGAAAGCGAGCTCGAGCGCGTCAACCGCGCACTGGCCGAGCGCGAAGACTATGAAAGCAAGGAATACAACACCCTGATAGAACTCAGCAGCCATCTGACAGAACGCCTGCAAATGGCCGGAGCACAAAACAGACGCGCCGACATGGAACGCGCCCTGACAGGATTGGGATTCAAACGCACCGATTTCGACCGCAGCACAAGCGAATTCAGCGGCGGATGGCGCATGCGCATCGAACTGGCCAAGCTGCTGCTGCAAAACCCCGACGTGCTCTTGCTCGACGAGCCGACAAACCATCTCGACATCGAAAGCATACAATGGCTGGAAAACTTTCTGCAAAGCAAAGCCAACACCGTTGTACTGGTAAGCCACGACCGGGCATTCATCAACAATGTAACAAACAGGACCATAGAGATATCGTGCGGCCGAATTGTAGACTACAAAGTAAAATACGATGAATATGTCAAGCTCAGGGCCGAACGACGCGAAAGCCAAATAAGAGCCTACGAAAACCAGCAAAAAGAAATTGCCGACATAAAGGACTTCATAGAAAAATTCCGCTACAAACCCACAAAAGCAACACAGGTACAAAGCCGCATCAAGCAACTGGAAAAAATCGTGCCCGTCGAAATAGACGACATTGACACGGCATCACTGCACTTGAAGTTCCCTCCCTGCAGCAGAAGCGGTGATTTTCCGGTCATCTGCGAAGACCTAAGAAAAGACTACGGCAACCACACCGTATTCGACCATGTGAACATGACCATAAGACGTGGCGAAAAAGTGGCGTTCGTAGGGAAAAACGGCGAAGGCAAATCAACGCTCGTCAAATGCATCATGGGCCAAATCCCCTACTCGGGAAATCTGAAAATAGGCCATAACATCCAAATCGGCTACTATGCCCAGAACCAGGCACAACTGTTGGATGACAACCTGACCGTATTCGAAACCATAGACCAGGCGGCAACAGGCGACATACGCACCAAAATTCGCGACATATTAGGAGCCTTCATGTTTGGCGGCGAAGCATCAGACAAAAAAGTGAAAGTGCTCTCGGGCGGCGAGCGTAGCAGACTCGCCATGATACAATTGCTCCTGCAATCGGTAAACTTCCTGATACTCGATGAGCCGACCAATCACTTGGATATGCGCACGAAAGACGTGCTTAAAGACGCTATACGCGACTTCGACGGCACAGTAATCATCGTAAGCCACGACCGCGACTTTCTGGATGGCCTCGTAACAAAAATATACGAGTTCGGCGGCGGACATGTCATCGAGCATTTAGGCGGAGTATACGACTTCCTCCAGAAAAAGCAGATTGAAACACTGTCAGAATTGGAACATCCCGCATCCGCTGCCCCCTCCGAAACAGCCAAAACCAACAAACAGACATCCGGAAAGCTCTCCTATGAGCAACAAAAGGAATATCGCAAGAAACTGCGCACCCTCGAAAAAAACATAACAGAACTCGAAAAACAAATCAGTGAGCTCGAAGCAGCCATTCGCCTCCTTGAAGACAGAATGTCAACAATCGAAGGAGCCACAGACGCTTCCCTGCCCGTCAAACATGCATCGCTCAAACGACAACTCGAAGAAAAAATGCAACAATGGGAAACAAACAGCGAACAGCTCGAAGAACTGAAAAAACAAGACAAAAACAATAATGAATAATACAGACATGAAACTTTCCTTGATTATCTCATGCACCATGCTGGCCGCAGCAACCTGCACACAAGCAGCCAACAAAAAAGACACCCACCCACACGGCATCGATCCAAGCAACATGGATCTGAAAGTGAAACCCGGAACCGACTTCTACAAGTTTGCAACAGGAAAATGGAACGACAAATATCCGATGCCGGCCGAAAACTCACGCTACGGAATCTTTAACAAACTCATCGACGACAACAACAAACGCATTCGCGACCTTATCAGTGAAATGAGCAAAAAGACCAATAAAGAAAATTCACTGGAACAAAAAATAGGAATGCTCTACAATCAAGTGACCGACACAAAGAAACTGAACGAGCAAGGCATCGCACCGTTGACCAAATACGTGAAAATGCTGGAGAAAATAAGCGAACGCCGACATCTGTCGCAGGCAATCGCACTCATGGGGCGCGCCGGCATCACAACATTCTTCCTTTATGGAACAGAAGCTGACAACGAAAACAGCAAACAGAACCTTGTACAAATCATGCAAGGCGGCCTTACCCTCGGACAGCGGGACTATTATCTCGATACGGATGAAGCCACGATGAAAATACGTAACGCTTATCGCGAATTCGGACAAAATGTTTTTAAAAAGCTCTACCCTGAAATCGATGACAAAGAAGCCCTGAAACGGATGAATCAAGTTATCGCCTTAGAAGCACGTCTGGCCGGCAGCTTCAAGACAAGCGCAGCCCTACGCGTTCCTGAGAACAACTACCACAAAATAACCATCGCCACACTCAAAGCCAATTACCCCGCCATCAATTGGGACACATTCTTCAAAGAAAACAAATATGCCGGTTTCAACGAAGTCAATATCGGGCAGCCGGAAGCACTTGCCGAAGCCTGTTCAATCATTGCCGAAGAACCGATAGAAGCCATCAAGAACTATCTGATATTCCGTTTGAGCGAAGAGAGCTTCTACTATCTCTCAGACGATTTGCGCCAACTGCGATTTAATTTCTTCGGAAAAGTAATGTCAGGCACCGAACAAGAACAACCGGCCTGGAAACGCGGTGTGAATCTTGTCGAGGGACTTCTCGGCGAGGCCGTTGGCAAAGTCTATGCCGAAAAATACTTTCCGGAAGCGGCAAAAAAGCGAATGGAAACGCTCGTAAAGAATCTCCAAAGTGCCCTTGCCGAACGCATCCAGGCACAAGACTGGATGAGTGCGGAAACGAAGCAAAAAGCCTTGGAAAAGCTCGGAACTTTCTACGTAAAGATAGGCTACCCCGACAAATGGAGAGACTTCTCCGGTCTGCCCTTTAAAGCCGAAAGGCCCCTATTAGACAATATCTTCGACATTACATGCTACAACTCCGATTACTATACAGCCAAAACCGTTGGAAAGCCCGTCGACCGCGACCAATGGTATATGACACCGCAGACCGTAAACGCCTACTACAATCCCCCGACAAATGAAATCTGTTTTCCTGCCGGAATCCTTCAATACCCATTCTTTGACATGCAGGCCGATGACGCTTTCAACTATGGCGCTATCGGTGTAGTCATTGGCCATGAAATGACGCACGGCTTCGATGACCAAGGACGCAAGTACGATAAGGAAGGGAATATGCGCGAGTGGTGGTCTGCTGCGGACTCGAAGAAATTTAATGAGCGCGCGCAGGTTATTGTCGACTTTTTCAACAATATCAAGGTGCTTCCCGACCTTCATTGCAACGGTTCGCTCACGGCAGGCGAGAACTTAGCCGATCATGGCGGCCTACAAGTTGCTTACACGGCTTTCAAGAATGCAACAAGGGGGCTTCCCCAGAAGAAAGTCAACGGTTTTACGCCTGACCAGCGCTTTTTTATTGCTTTTGCCAACGTTTGGGCCGGCAGTATCCGCGAAGCCGAAATACGCAAGCGCGTCAAGTCTGACCCCCACTCGCTTTCCGAATGGCGTGTCAACGGTTCGCTTCCGCACATTGACGCATGGTATAAGGCTTTTAACATTACTCCGAAAGACAAGCTTTATATTCCGAAAGAGAAGCGCGTCAACATTTGGTAATTTTACGCCGAGAGTCCCGCCATGCCACTTATTGTTCCTAAAGACTTGCCTTGCTGCGATGTTTTGCGGCGTGAGGGTATCGACATTTCCGACATGCTTCCGTCGGGCGTTTGTCCGGCAAGAATCCTGCTTCTCAATCTGATGCCGCAAAAAGAGGCTGCCGAAATGGAGTTTTACCGTGCTCTTTCGTATACGTCCTTGTATGTACAGGTTATTCCCGTCAAAATGAGTAATCTGTCATACAAAAATACGCCTCAGGCCTATATGGATCAGTTTTACACGGATATCCGCCATCTTCAAAGCCAGAGTTTCGACGGAATGATTATTACCGGAGCACCTTTGGAGCACTTGTTGTTTGAGGAGGTCAACTATTGGGAACAATTAAAAAGTGTATTCCGCTGGACGCAGCTTCATGTGCGTTCCACTCTTTTTGTATGTTGGGGTGCTCAGGCTTCTCTCTATGCGCTTTACCGTGTGCCCAAGTTCTGGCTGCACCACAAGATGTTCGGCATTTACGAACAGACTCCGCGCGATTTGTCGCTACCCATCTTCACCGGCTTCGACAGCCATTTCAATATGCCTCAAAGCCGCCACACTGAGGTGCGCTTGCAAGACATCCGCTTTGTCAAGGAGCTTGATGTGCTTGCCGAATCTCCCATTTCGGGTGCCGGCATCATTTCGGCTTTCCAAGGGCGCGAATTCTTTGTTACCGGCCACTTGGAATACGGACGCGATCGTCTTGCCTTTGAATATAACCGTGATATCAACAAAGGGCTTCCGATAAGCCCGCCTTTCCATTATTTTGAAGACGACGACCCACAAAAGCCCGTGCGCGTTTCCTGGAAAGCCCATGCTTACCTGTTCTATACCAATTGGGTGAAGTATTATGTCAACAATCCCGATTTAGACAAAATTCCCATCCAATGACCCATCCACAGCGCATAGAGCTTTTGTCGCCGGCACGCAATGCAAATTGCGGCATTGATGCCATCAATTGCGGTGCAGATGCCGTATATATCGGTGCGTCCCATTTCAGTGCACGCGCTGAAGCGGCCAATCAGCTCGACGACATTGCCCGTCTCACCGATTATGCCCACCAATTCGGCGCAAAAGTCTATGTTGCCCTCAACACCATTCTATACGACAACGAATTAGCACGTGCACGCCAACTGGCTCTCGATTTGAGCAGCATAGGTGTCGATGCACTCATCACGCAAGACATGGCGCTCTTGCGCATGGACTTGCCTTTGCCGCTCCACGCAAGCACCCAGACCGACAACCGCACGCCCGAAAAGGTTCGCTTTCTTGCCGATGCCGGTTTCAGGCGCGTCATACTGGCTCGCGAATTGTCTGTCAACGATATCTGTTCCATTCACAAAGCCTGTCCCGAAGCAGAGCTTGAGGCTTTTGTCCACGGTTCCCTGTGCGTGAGCTACAGTGGCCGCTGCTACGCTTCACAATACTGCTTCGGCCGCAGTGCCAACCGCGGAGAGTGTGCCCAATTCTGCCGTTTAGCTTTCGATTTAGAGGACAACGACGGCCGTGTCATTCTTGCCGACAAACATTTATTGTCCATGAAAGACATGAACCGCAGCAGTCATCTGGCCGAAATGCTGCAAGCCGGAATCCGCTCGTTCAAAATCGAAGGACGCCTCAAAGACGCTTCTTACGTAAAGAACATCACGGCCTATTATCGCCGGAAGCTTGACGACATTATCAATGCCCATCCCAATTACGTAAGGTCTTCATTCGGCATCGCCCATAACAGTTTCGACCCTCAGCCCCAAAAGAGTTTCAACCGCGGTTTCACCGAATATTTCCTTCATGGACGCAATGAAAACGTGGCTTCCATCCATACCCCCAAATCAATAGGCGAACCTGTGGGCAAGGTCAAAGAGATAATAGGCCGCAGCATACGTGTTGCCGGCACTGCTGCCTTTCACAACGGTGACGGCCTTTGCTATTTCGACCGGCAGGGAAAGTTGCACGGATTCCGTGTCAACCGTGCCGACAACAACCTGCTGTTTCTAACCGATCCCCAGCCGGAACTGTCACTCCGCACACCACTTTTCCGCAACCACGATGCCGCCTTCGAGCAGCAGCTGGCCCGCTCAACGCAGCCTCGCACATTGGCTGCCGACATCGTCTTCGATGAAAATGCCACCGGATTCCGCCTCACCGTCAGCGACGAGTGCGGACGCCTTGCCCAAACCTGCATTGACATTGCTAGGACGGAAGCACGCAGTCCCCAATGCAGCCGCATTGCTGCCGAAATATCCAAACTTGGCGGCACCGGACTCGAAGCACGCAGCGTCAGGCTCGAGCTTTCCAACGAATGGTTCATACCGGCTTCCCGACTGTCGGCCATGCGCCGCGAAGCCGTCGAGCAGCTCCTCGCATCGCCCATCCCAACCGAGCCCGTTGAAGAAAATCTGCCTCACAAGCCACTTCACGACATGCCGGCCATCGTCGATTGGACTGCCAATGTGGCCAATGCCGAAGCCCGCCGCTTTTACGAATCATGCGGAGCAAAGGTAACCGACATGGCCTTTGAACTGTCGCCAAGGCCTGACGCGCCACTCATGATCTGCCGTCATTGCATTCGATACACATTAGGCTATTGCAGCAGGTATGGCGGGAAAAAACTGCCAGAACCGCTCAGACATCTCTTCCTGCGAATGCACGATGGACGGCGTTTCCGCCTTGAATTCAACTGCACAGCGTGCGAAATGTCGGTCTATGCCTGTGAATAGACTCTTCGTACTGCTGATTTCGGCCTTTTGCCTCCTGTCGTGTCACTACCGCCACACGGAGCCCAGCGAGCATTGGGACCTCACCCGACAGCAACGCGACTCAATGGCCTTTGCCATCAAACACCACTATTCGCTCAACTATAATTTTATTGTAGTGAGCGATTCGATCCGCCTCCTTTCCGAACTTCCCATACCTGCCACCGACCCATATGAGCCTGCCGTTGCGTTGGCTTCGCCCGACACTTTTTCCGTAATGCGCAACGAAAACATCGTTGTAGCCGACATTGTACCCGTCAAAAGCGATTCGACCGAAGAATATTGGATAAAAGTGGCACACGACCAGGAAACCATGGGATGGATACCCGAAAAAGATCTGCTCCTGTCGGCCATTCCCTGCGACCCCATCTCGCGCTTCATCCATGCATTCAGCAACCGCCACCTTCTGGCCTTCTTCATCATCCTCGGTTTTGCCGCCGGCATCCACATCTACCGCCTGCAGCACCGGCAACGCATCTACATGGTCCATTTCAACGACATCCAATCGATATATCCAACATGCTTCTGCCTTTCCACGGCAACGGCAGCCATGCTCTATGGAAGCCTTCAGACGTTCGTCCCTGAAACGTGGGTGGAATTCTACTATCACCCTACGCTCAACCCGTTCGGACAGCCTTTCATCCTTTCCGCTTTCCTCACATGCGTTTGGCTCATGCTCATTACGGGATTGGCCGCCATCGACGATGTGCGCAAACAGCTCAGACTTGAAGACGCCGTCAGCTACTTGTTCAGCATGGCCTGCATCAGCTTCATTCTCTATCTTTTCTTCACTTTGACCACTCACATTTACATAGGCTATCCGTTTTTCGCGGCCTATGCCGTCTTAGCCGTCGCCTTGTGCCTGCGCCACAACACCGCTCCTTATCTTTGCGGCAACTGCGGACAGCCGCTCAAGCACCTGGGACGCTGCCCCCATTGCGGCGCAATGAACAAATAGTGCCCCTTCCCGCACCCCCATCTAACAGCTTCGGACAACGGCTGCTCCCCTCCGGTAAACGCTGCGTCGGAAAACAAATTCGCAGCACATAAAACCAAAATCACTGCGTCGGCCCCGCTCCGGCAAGCCCAACGGAGAAAATCCCTAAAACAGGGGATTGCAGGAACATCGGCAAAGTTCTAATTTTGCACCTCGAACAAAAAGACATAACACCATTGTACATGCAATCAAACATGCTTTTCATCGCCGCCATTGCCCTTTCGACAGGCATTCATGCGGAAACTCTCAAAAAACCTCTGCCTGCCGATTCGTCAAAAACGGTCGAAATAGAAGACGTTGTGGTGGTGGCATCGCCTAAAGAGAACACACAGCTCAGGCAAACCGAATCGTCTGTGACGCTTTTCTCATCTCAAACACTCAAAAGCGAAGGCGTAAAAACGCTCAGCGAACTTTCGGGCAATGCCCCCAACCTGTATATGCCCGCCTACGGTTCGGCTCAGACTTCGGCCATATACATTCGCGGCATTGGCTCACGCATCAACACCCCGGCCGTGGCCTTATATGTAGACGATGTGCCGGTGGCCGACAAAAGCGCATACAACATGTATCCCACGGGCATCAACCGCATCGATATCCTGCGCGGACCGCAAGGCACCCTGTACGGACGCAACGCCATGGGTGGCATCGTGAGAATCTATACCGACAATCCGCTCACCAGACAAGGCGTATCCCTGCAGACAGGAACATCGTCGCGCGACGAGGCAACTTACTTGTCGGCCATCATCAACGAAAAGCTGAACAGACAAACAGCCTTTTCGCTCGGAGGCTACTACCGTAACAGCCGTGGCATCTATCGCAACGATACATTGGGAAAAAAGACAGGCGGAGGTAACGAAGCCGGAGGAAAACTGCGAATTGTATACCGTCCGGGGAAAACATGGAACTTCGACCTGAACGCCGCCTACCAATATACCGACCAAAACGCCTACCCCTACTTCTACGGTGGAACAACGGGCACAACTGAAACCTTGCCCGGCATTGTCAACACCATCACGGCCAACCGCGAAAGCAGTTATCGCCGCAATATGCTCACCACAGCCTTCAAGGCCGAGCACAAGACACGCTCTTTCACGGCCTATTCCATCACAAGCTATCAGCACATGGACGACAGAATGATGATGGACCAGGATTTCACCTACATGGACTATTACACTTTGGAGCAACGCCAGGCCTCCAACGCATTGACCGAAGAACTGATTGTCAAAAGTCTGCCGGGGAAAAGACTGCAATGGACAGGCGGCCTGTTCGGAATGTGGCAAAATCTATACACACAGGCACCCGTAACATTCTATAAGGACGGCATTGATATGGTTAACGGCATCCTTGCCAACGCATTGCCGGCCATTACCTATACCAATCCCATGACACAACGGCCAATGACCATGGTTCAAAGCCTTGCATTGACCGACAGCAAAATGGCACTGGACAGCCGCATGCACACGCCCGTTCTTAACGGTGCCGTCTTTATGCAAGGAACGCTGCGCGACTTTCCGGCACGCAACATTGACTTTACACTGGGAACACGCCTTGACTACGAACATCAGGAAATGGACTATACAGGAAATGCAACCGGCATAAACTTCCAATATTCCATGGACATGATAAGGCCTGCACAACTTGTATCATCGCCCGTGCTCAACGGAAAATTGAATGACAATTATTTTAGAGTACTGCCCAAATTGGCACTGAAATACAACCTGAAAAACGACCATGGCAACATATATGCCACCATGTCGAAAGGCCATCGCTCGGGCGGATACAATGTGCAGATGATGGCCGATGTGATGCGCAACGCCATGCAGACCGACATGACAGACGTGACAAGGCAATATTGCAACGACCTGCTGCAACAGCAAGCCGACAACGCACGCACAGAACAGCTGAGACAAATGTTTTTGGGCATTAAAACGGCCATGAACAACGGCATGCCGCAGACCACACTGCCCGATGTGGGAACCATAGTCACCTATAAGCCGGAATATTGCTGGAACTATGAAGCAGGAACACACCTGAACTTTTTGAATCGCACACTGACTGCAGACTTTTCGTTTTTCTTCATAGACACGCACGACCAACAGATTGCCCGGTTTACCGATAGCGGAATGGGACGCGCCATGGTCAATGCAGGTCAGAGCCACAGCTGCGGACTCGAACTGTCGCTGCGCGGCAATTTTCTTGACGACAAGCTGTCTGTCGCACTCAACTACGGTTATACTCACGCCATTTTCCATAAATATGATGCCGGAAACGGAAACGATTATACCGGCAATAAAGTACCTTTCATTCCGGAGCACAACACCGGAGCCTTCATAGATTACCGACTGCCACTCAAACATGGACTCTTCGAAGCCGTCACATTCGGCATCAACGCCAAAGGATTCGGACGCATCTACTGGACTGAGGCCAACAATGCCTACCAGAATTTTTACGCCACAAGCGGTGCACACTTGCAGCTCGAAACAAGCCGGTGGCAACTCGACCTATGGGGCAAGAACCTGACACAAACCAAATACCACACATTCTACTTCGAATCGATGGGAAAAAGCTTTTACCAAAAAGGCAACCCTCTTCAGATAGGTTTCGACCTGAGCTTCAAGCTCTGAAAAGGAATGCCAGCCATTACGAAGAAAACAACCAAAAGCGGCTTTCGCACCAAAACATGGGCGAAAGCCGCTTTCTAATGACGTGTACGTTTATTATTTCAACTCAAACTTCATGTTATCGTCGGAACCTGTACAATTTAATTTCCCTTCACGCAACAACCAACCGATGGCAAGGTAGAAATCCTTGCTCTTGCGGGTTTTCATTTCTTTCATAACCTCTTTTTCGGTCATGGCACCTTTCTCATTGAGAATTTCCCAGACTTTACCAGCCAAAAGACCAGCTTTCTTTTCCATCATCGTTTTAATTTTTAGTTAAACAGAATGTAGGATACGAAGCCAACGGCTCCGCATTTCAAATGCAAAGGTACAACTAAAATTACATATGCAACAACGAAAAACCGAAAAAGTCTTGCTATAAATCGTTTGCTAACAGTGCATAACAAATATGCGACATCAGAATCAGCCTTCCAATTTGCGTTTCTCCAGAAAATCGGCAAATATGCGCGCAGCCGCACGCACCAATTCAGGACAGGGACGCTTGGCATAATAGTCGGCCGTACGCTCCGAAGGCGTCGCACCCTCTTGCTTATGCCCCAAACCGAGCAGCTCTCCGCATATGATAGAACCGTTTTCGCGCCTGAAACGATCGGCCAGCTCACGCACCACAGAATAATTGAAGCCCTTGGCTTCGCGATCGTCAGGATCGGAAGTGCCTGTTTCAAGCCCGGCCAACAAAAACATGGCCGACACCGTGCCGCACGTAAGCCGCATCCGCCCCATGCCGGCTCCAAAAGAAGCAGAAAGAAGCAGCGCCTGCTTTTCCGTAATTCCATATAAATCGGCAAAAGCCGCCGTTACAGCCTGGGAGCAATTAAAACCTTTCATAAAAAGCTCGTGGGCTTTTTCAACTCTATCCTCGTACATTTTTTCTAAAACGCTCTTTGATATACTACATTAAAAAAGTAACTTCGCAGAAGCAAAGTTAAAACAATAAATCGTCATGATAAAATTATCCCCGTTGATTTCTGCCGCCATATTGCTTACATTATATGGATGCAGCAGACAAATGAACTTTGATGAAAGATGCCGGAAAGAAGCACAGATGCAAACGAAAAAAGTATGCCCGAAAGTCATAACTCCCGGCATCACACTCGACAGTATAACCTACGACACAAAAAACCGAATCATGCAATACCACTACACAATGGAAGGCGGATATGATGATACGGCGACCATAGCAAAAGGAAAAAACGATTTTGTCAAAGCCCTGGGAAATCAGATCAGGAACTCCATCGATTTGAAAAAATACAAGGACAACGGAATCGGTTTTAGATATACTTACACATCCAAAAGCACAAAGAAAACACTCATAGACGAGTCTTTCACATCAAAAGACTACGCACAATAAAAGGTATATATACAGAATCCGGCCGGTACAGATGCAAGAAATGTACCGGCCGGATTTGTATGGGCAAGAAACAATTTATTTCTTGTCTACCAAGTCCTGAAGATATTTGCGGGTCTTCGTAAGATAGTCCTTGCTCTTTTCACTCAGCTCGTTCTCAATGGTAAGTGCTCCCGTATAGCCTTGCTCTTTCAACAGCTTGATAATGGCAGGAAAATCCACATCGCCCTCGGGAATAGGCTTCTCGGCCCCGAGCTGATCGGGATTGTCACGCGAAGGATAAGTACCATCCTTTGCATGAATATCCTTGACCAACGGACCGAACTGACGAATGGCATCGGTAGGATTGGCTTTTCCGTAAAGCAGCAAATTGGCCACATCGCAATTGATAAAGACATTGCCGGTACCTATATCCTTCAAAGCCCGGATCAATGTGGTCGGAGTTTCCTGGCCGGTCTCGAAATAAATCATGATGCCGCGCTCTTTCGCATAACTGGCCAACTGCCGCATTACGAATATGAAAGTTTTATATTGATCACAAGAAGGATCTTCGGGGATAAAGCCGAAATGAGAATGCATGGCAGGAACACCGGCCTTCTGGCAGAAATCAATCATTTTATGATAAGTGGCAATCTTTGCCTCGCGGCCTTCAGCCGGCACAAGGCCTATAGTAGATGGCCCCTGCAAGAAATTCCATACACAATGGCCGGGAACACCGACAACGGTTGTTACTTTAATATTATACTTTTGGGATGCCTGCTTAACCTGTTCGGCAAACTCAGAAGTCATCTTGGCGGCATTATAATTCAACTGACAAGACGTAAACTTTGCATCATGTAGTTCCTTAAAACTCTTGTCGATATCGTCCAAATGGTAAACGATAGTGCCAATAGTAATAGGTGACTCACTTTTAGCCGCAGCCTTATGGCTTGCGGCAAATCCCGTTTCCGCACACAATAGCAACGACGCTGCCATTGTACAAACCAAACGATTCATTTTCATACTTATATCTATTTTACGTTATAGCTTCTAAACCTCAAGCATATGTATACAAAAAAACGACTGTGATAGCCACAATCGAATCTTTTAAAGTTGGGATACCCGGACTCGAACCAGGAAAAACAGGACCAGAATCTGTTGTGTTACCATTACACCATATCCCAATAAATAATCAAAAGCGCTCTCCCAACTCTCTGAGGAACGAGTGCAAAATTACGAAGTTTTGATTTAACGCCAAAACATTTCCGCCTTTTTTTGATAGCATGCCCCGAAAAACTTCCCTGTGTAGAGTCCAACAACAAGTG
>DJPH01000039.1:0-15045 GCA_002439755.1 Prevotellaceae bacterium UBA6417
ACTATTTTAATGGTGCAAAGATATATAGATATAACGAACTCTATATTCGCATTATTGTGTTAATGTATAACATTTTCTACATATTTCTTTTTTTTCTTTTTTTTATCTGTGCATTATCATACGCCAAGAATATCGTCAAGAACACAGAAACCGCAAGGATGCAAGCCATGCAGATAACCAAGAACTGGCGGAAGTGTTCACTCCGATACATTCTCTTTATCCAATACCAGGGATATGTCAGGAAAATGAAGCGTGGCAAGTCTTTCATTGTCAGTGGCATGGATGGCTGCTCTTTTGCCTTGGATTTCTTCGCTTGCATAAGCTTCATCATTGCTGCATATCGTTTCTCCGTCAGTTGGATATTATAGTTTCTGCATTCTTGTTGCAGTTGGCTGTGACCGTGTTATACATATTGGTAAGTTCCGTGAAAACTAAGACGAGCTTGTCCACATACTTCTCGTCATCATAAAGGCGAGACTGCAAGACGGTGCTGATGGTATCAGATATAAGAGCTCTGTATGAGCACTATGCCTTAGACAAACCTTTCTTTTGATGTAAGTCCAGTAAACGTTTAAATTCGTAGTCAGCCTTTATTTTGTCGAGTACTCGTTTTACTATCATGTGCATTTCTTTACCTTCCGTATAGTCAGCCCTACAAATAAAGTTTACTCTGTTATCTCTGATAAGCTGTTGGGCAGTAGCTTTCTTGTTGTTATTTGCGTATACAGCTATAGAATGACCTCCGTGTTCTTTAGCCATTTTCATACAAGGAATGTCTGTTTCCCCATCACCAAAGTAAATCATGCGAGAGAATGGTATGGGACGTTCATCTTCTGGGATGTATTGGTTTATTTTACGATTATCACTTATCTCCTTTATTCCCTTGTTTATCTTAAAAATAAACTGTGTCTTAGCCGTATAGTCTACTGCCACTGCTGGCCATACAGCAATACCGTCAATGTCATAAAGGAACGAACTGGCATAAATATTCTCAAACTCTTTTGCTATTGGCGTCCCTTCTATCATTTCTTTTAATCCGGAAGAGTTTATGTAATGCTTCACATCCAAACCTACACTTCTCCCATATTCGTTGATGAGCGAGAACCATTCTTTTACGCCATCAAATAGTTCTACGTTTTTGCCAAACTCCTGAAATGATTCACGCTTCAACGATATTCTGTTCATTTTTGCTTCAGTGAGCATTTGGTACATATATGTCAGAATGCCGTTAGCATCTTGACCTTCTGACAATTTACGGTTTTGCTCCCAAAATATTTCCTTGGTTTTACCCGTGGCCTGTATGAAACCAAACTCTTGCATATTGCCAGGAGATAATGTTCCTCAAAATCATAAATTAAAGCTACTACAGGTCGTTTCTTTGCCATAAAATTTAATGGTTTATGAATTAAAAAAGGCGTACAACTCAAAATCTAATTCAAGTTGTACGCCCTTTGCTATTTATTCCTATTTGAAATATCGATTATTACTTCACCTCCTCGAAGTCTGCGTCTTGTATATCATCCTTTCCTTGACCATTGGAATCACCGGCATTTGTCTGCTGGCTTCCGGCTTCGGCACCGGCACCTGCTTGAGGTCCTGCCTGGCCTGTTTGCTGGTACATCTGCGCACTTGCGGCCTGCCATGCGGCATTCAATTCTGCTATTGCGGCATCGATTGCTGCCAAATCAGCAGCCTTGTGGGCATCTTTCAGCTTTTGAAGAGCAGCTTCTATTGCCGGCTTCTTATCGGCGGGAACTTTGTCGCCCAATTCCTTCAACTGATTTTCAGTCTGGAATACCATGCTGTCGGCTTGATTCAATTTGTCAATTTTCTCGCGTTCTTTTTTGTCGGCTTCGGCATTTGCAGTAGCCTCGGCTTTCATACGATCTATTTCATCCTTGCTCAGGCCGCTCGAAGCTTCTATACGGATGGCTTGTTCCTTGCCCGTAGCCTTGTCTTTTGCAGATACTTTCAATATGCCGTTGGCATCAATATCAAAGCTGACTTCGATTTGTGGCACACCTCTGCGAGCCGGTGCTATGCCGGTCAAATTGAACTGGCCTATGCTCTTGTTCTGGGCAGCCATCGGACGCTCACCTTGCAATACGTGTATGGTGACTTCGGTCTGATTGTCGGCTGCTGTTGAGAACGTTTCGCTCTTTTTGCACGGTATTGTGGTATTGGCGTCTATCAATTTGGTCATTACACCACCTAAGGTTTCAATACCTAATGACAGCGGAGTTACATCAAGCAATACGATATCGCCGACTCCGGCCTCTTTGTTCAGGATGGCACCTTGTATGGATGCACCGATTGCTACTACCTCATCCGGGTTAACGCCTTTTGAAGGAGCTTTGCCGAAATAGTTTTGAACCAATGTCTGTACTGCAGGTATACGGCTTGAACCACCTACCAATATGACTTCATCAATGTCTGCCGGTGTCAGCTTGGCATCTGCTATGGCTTTCTGACAGGGTTCAAGGCAGGCTTGTATCAAGTCATGAGCCAAAGCTTCGAACTTTGCACGTGTCAATGTCTTTACCAAGTGTTTAGGCACACCGCCTACGGGCATGATGTAGGGCAGATTTATTTCTGTGGTCGTAGATGACGACAGTTCTATCTTTGCTTTTTCGGCTGCTTCTTTCAGACGCTGCATGGCCATGGGGTCTTGTGTCAGGTCGGCACCCTCGTCTTTCTTGAATTCTTCTACCAGCCAATTGATGATTGCGTGGTCGAAGTCATCGCCACCCAGATGGGTGTTACCGTTGGTTGAAAGTACCTCAAATACACCGCCTCCGAATTCCAGGATTGAAATATCGAATGTTCCTCCACCTAAGTCGAAGACTGCGATTTTCATGTCCTTGTTTGATTTGTCCAAGCCATATGCCAATGCGGCTGCTGTCGGCTCGTTGACGATACGGCGTACGTTGAGTCCTGCAATTTCACCGGCTTCTTTTGTTGCCTGACGCTGAGAGTCACTGAAGTATGCTGGTACAGTAATGACTGCATCCTTTACTTCTTCGCCCAGATAGTCTTCGGCTGTCTTTTTCATCTTCTGAAGGATGATTGCCGAGATTTCCTGTGGCGTATATTGACGGCCATCAATTTCCACGCGGGCTGTGTTGTTGTCTCCACGCACTACGTTATAAGGTACTCGTGCTATTTCTTTTTGAACCATGTCGTAGGGCTCACCCATGAAACGTTTGATTGAATATATCGTACGCTTCGGATTGGTAATGGCCTGACGCTTTGCAGGGTCACCGACCTTACGTTCGCCACCTTCTACGAATGCAACTACTGAAGGAGTTGTGCGCTTGCCTTCGCTGTTTGCTATTACTACAGGTTCGTTACCTTCAAATACTGCAACGCAACTGTTTGTAGTTCCTAAGTCGATTCCAATAATCTTTCCCATAATGTTATTCTTTTTATTTGTTTATATTCAAGTTTTCTGTAGTAGCTTGCGCTACGCTTTTCAATACTACAACTTGCGTGCCAAACTTGCGTTGCACTAAGATTTGACAGAAAGAAATAGTCCGATTCTCATAAAGAACCGGACTATTTCCTTTTTCGATGAATATGGTAAAGCTATAAAGCTGCTAACTCTATCACTTTCTCTATGGCTGCATTAAGGCCGTCGGGATTCTTTCCGCCGGCTGTGGCAAAATGTGGTGCTCCTCCACCGCCACCTTGAATCAGACGTGCTGCCTCGCGCACCATCCGGCCGGCATCCAACTTATGTTCTGCCACGAGGTCTTTGCTCAACATGACTGTCAGTGTGGGCTTTCCGGCTGCAATGCTGCCGAATACAAACAGTAAGCTGCCTGGAACATCATTGGCTATCTTGAATGCAATGTTTTTCACTACGTCGGCAGGAATTTTCATTTGGCATCTGATTACCTTCACGCCGTTAACGGTTTCTGCCGTGTCCTTAAGCTTGGCAGCCAATTGCTCTTCCTTTTCTTTCACATAGGTTTCAACTTTGCGTTTTAGCTCTGCATTGTCGTCTAATGCCTTTTTGACCATTGCGGGCAGGTCTTTTGCATTGTTCATCAATTCGCGCATGGCTGTCAGTGTGTCTTGCATCACATATAATGCCTCTTCTGCCGCTTTGCCTGTTACGGCTTCTATGCGGCGTACGCCGGCGGCTACGGAGCTTTCGGCTACGATATGAAAGAGGCCTATGCGTCCGGTGCTCTTTGCATGACATCCGCCGCACAGCTCTACACTTTCTCCGAAGCGCACAACGCGCACTTTGTCACCATATTTTTCACCGAACAAGGCGATTGCACCCATTTTACGGGCTTCTTCGATGGGCAGCTCACGATATTCGTTCAATGGCAAGTCTTCGCGAATATGCGCATTTACGATTCGTTCCACCCGGCGTAGCTCTTCGGGTGTGACTTTCTGGAAATGCGAGAAGTCGAAACGCAGATAGTCGGAAGTAACCAACGAGCCTTTTTGCTCTACGTGCGTTCCAAGCACCTGTCGCAATGCCTGGTCGAGCAAATGAGTGGCCGTATGATTGGCTTCGCTTGCATGCCGGCGCTCTCTGTCGACTTTTGCCGTAAATTCGGCTTCGGGCTTGACGGGCAGCTTTTCGGTTATGTGAATGGGAAGATTGTTTTCCCTGCGTGTGTCTGTTATCTGTATTTTCTCGTCTGCGTTTGCCAATACTCCGCGATCGCCTACTTGTCCGCCCATTTCGGCATAAAATGGCGTTACATCCAATACCAATTCAAAGAATGTGTGTTTCTTTTGAACCACTTTCCGATAGCGCAGAATGTGGCATTCGGCCTCCAGGCTGTCCCAGCCGACAAAGCGGGTCTCACCTTCGCGGATGACAACCCAATCGCCTGTTTCGACACTGGCAGCATTGCGGGCTCTCTCTTTCTGCTTCTGCATTTCTTCGTTGAACGATGCTGTATCGACCGTGAGCCCTTGCTCGGCACATATCAGCTCCGTCAGATCGAGCGGGAAGCCATAGGTGTCAAAAAGCATGAAAGCCTGCGAGCCGTCTACGACACTTGCACCGCGTTTCTTGGTTTCGGCAATCACTCCGTCGAGCAGATTGATGCCTGTAGCCAGTGTGCGTAGGAACGACTCCTCTTCTTCTTTCATCACCTTTGAGATAAGCACTTTTTGTGCCTCTAATTCGGGATAGGCTTTTCCCATTTCATTGATTAAGGTAGGCAGCAATTTATACATGAAAGCCTCCTGGAATCCAAGGAATGTATATCCGTAACGCACGGCACGGCGCAAGATGCGGCGTATGACATAACCGGCTTTGGCGTTGCCGGGAAGCTGGCCGTCGGCAATGCTGAAAGCTATGGCGCGCACATGGTCAGCTATGACGCGCATGGCCACATCCTTTTTTTCATCCTTGCCATATTCCGTGGCAGAAAGGCGGCTTATTTCTTTTATCAGGGGTTGGAAGACATCGGTATCATAATTGGAATTCTTGCCCTGCATCACGGCGCACAAGCGTTCAAAACCCAGTCCGGTGTCTATGACATGCTTGGGCAGGGGCTCGAGCGAGTGGTCGGCTTTACGGTTGTATTGCATAAATACAAGGTTCCAGATTTCTATTACATGCGGATTGTCTTTGTTGACGAGCGAAGCACCGCTTTCGGCCTTTTTTTCTTCTTCAGAGCGAAGGTCTATATGAATTTCGGAACAGGGGCCGCAAGGACCTGTATCGCCCATTTCCCAAAAGTTATCGTGCTTGTTACCATTGATAATGTGGTCTTTTGGCAAAAAACGTTCCCAATAGCCGGCGGCCTCGTCATCTCGCTTGAGACCCTCATCGGGCGCTCCCTCAAATACGGTGGCATAAAGATTGGCCGGGTCTATCTTCAGAACGTCTACCAGATATTCCCAGGCCCAACTGATGGCCTCTTTCTTGAAATAGTCACCGAAACTCCAATTTCCCAACATCTCGAACATCGTATGATGATAGGTGTCGTGGCCTACTTCTTCCAAATCGTTGTGTTTGCCGCTCACGCGCAAGCATTTCTGTGAATCGGTACAGCGACGGCTTTTGGGCTCTCGATTACCGAGGATGATATCCTTAAACTGGTTCATGCCGGCATTTGTAAACATCAATGTCGGGTCGTCTTTGATTACCATCGGAGCCGATGGCACTATCAGGTGGCCATGCCGCTCAAAGAACTTCTTGAAGCTCTCTCTTATTTCATTTGCTGTCATTGCAATTCTTTTTTAGCTGAAAACATTGCAAAGTTAGCGGTTTTTCTGTACATTTGCAAATGTTCTTTAAGTAAAGACGATTGTTTTACATTGTTTTCTATGGCATTAAATCAAAACAAGAACCTGAAGCAGTATTATTCCATCAGCGAAGTTGCCGAAAAATTCGGAGTGGCAGAGTCATTGCTGCGCTACTGGGAACAAGAATTTCCTCAAATAAAGCCGCACAAAGCCGGACGCAACATCCGCCAATATACCGCCGAAGACATTGAAACCATTCAAGTGGTGTATAACCTGCTGAAAGTGCGTGGTCTCAAAATTGCCAAAGCGCGTGAAATGCTCAAAAACAACAAAAAAGGCGAGCAAGATACAAGCGAAGTCATAGACCGGCTAAAACTGATTCGTCAGAAACTGGTGGGCCTGCGTCAGGCCATGAACCAGCTCGACCCCGATTTGATTTCCGAACAGTGACAATTGCGAATTTGCTGCGTCCGAAAAAATCCTTAGGGGCTGCAAATTAAAAATCACAGGCTTTATATTCTCTACAGTAGGGATTAAAACAACGGAGAAAAGATTCTTACAAACGACTCCAGCAGACGGCGACGACGATTGCGCCCGTTCCACATCTCAAGAGTAATCGGCTCGCAATCGCGGCGAGCCTGCTCATACAGGCTTTTGACCTGCAAAGTAACCTCCTTGTCATAAAAAAACGCGCTATCCTCAAACGTATCGTTAAGACTGCGGAAGTCCATGTTGGCAGAACCTACCGAGCAGAAACAATCGTCCACAATGAGTGTCTTTGCATGCAACATGCCTGGTTGATAAGCAAGAACTTGTATGCCGGCCTTGAGAACATCTCCATAATAAGACTCGTTGGCCCAAGTCATCCAAAAGCCTCCGGGCTTGTAAGGAACCATTATCTCGACCCTTACGCCGCGCAGCGCAGCAGTCTGCAAAGACTCCAATATAGTTTCGGTAGGCATAAAATAGGGTGTCTGTACCAATATGTAGTTCTGCGCATTCTGTATGATATTATTATAGGCCATTCTGATGCTGGCCCACTGCCCCAACGGCGCAGAAATGACAATTTGGACAAAAGCACCGCTAACATGCAAAGATTTCAAAGGCGGATAATATTCGTGACCGGTAATCATCTCGCGCGATGCATAAAACCAATCACTGAAAAATATCTGCTGCAAACTGTAAACAACCGTCCCCTTAAGGCGTGAATGAAGATCCTGCCATTTGCCCCCGTTTTCGCCACGCAAGTAACGTAACGCAATATTCATGCCGCCAATATAGCCAACACAGCCATCCACAACGACAATTTTGCGGTGATTGCGATAGTTAACCCGATGAGACAAACGGCGAAAATGAACAGGCTGGAACGGCTGCACTTGAACACCGCCACAACGCAGCCGCGCAAAAAAATGACGACGAACCGACCAGCACCCCACATCATCATAAAGAAAACGTACAACGATGCCACGGCGAGCTGCATCAATCAAAGCATCAGCCACCAGGCGACCCACTGGATCATCATTGATAATAAAAAACTCCAGATGGACATGATGACGGGCGCGGCCTATATCATTCAACAAATTCAGAATAAAATCATTGCCATCTGTATAGAAACGGGTGTTATTGCCTGAAAAAGGTTCTGCATAGCAAATCCTGCGCATAAGTTCAACCACGCTCCTAAAACGTTGTGGCATATTGTCAGGTAGAGGACACACATATTTCAAAACCTTTTTTTGCATCAGCAAATCCAGACTTTTCTTATTGAAAATGAATTCTCTCCTGATATTTTGCCCGAAAAAGTAATAAAACAACAAGCCTATGACCGGAATGAGCAAAATCACCAAAATCCAGGCAATGGTCTTGACTGGCTGACGATTGTCAAGCATCACGGCACCCATGGAATTGAGCACCAGAAAAGCATAAAAGGCAAGTATGACATATACAACGACAATCACGCAAGCAGACTTGATGGTTTCGTTCACAAAAATAGCACAAAGCATTTAAAGCGCAAAGCAACAATCCTTTTCTTTTTCAAAAAGCACCCGAAAACCGGCAAAAGAAAAAAGTCAGGGCATCTCACGACGACCTGACCTAAAAACGAAATGAACTTATGATATTAAAAGGCTTCAAATTGAATTATTCCCATTTTATCGAGGCATGAGCCTTATGCACCTAACTGGGAAAAGTTAACCACGGCCGCCTCCCATCCTTCCGGAAGAGCCGCCTCTTCGGTTATCGCCGCGACGGTCATTGCCACCACCTTGCTTCATCTTACCCATACCGCCTCCAAAGAGGTTTAGCTTGTAGAGAAAATGAACCATAAAGTAGCTGTTGATGCCGTTCGACCAGCTGTCCCTACGCATCTGTGCATTGATGCTGCGGGTAATGTTGCTTTGCTGGTGCAGTATGTCAAATAGCTGCAGGCTCAAGGTGGCGGCATTGCCGGCCAGGAAGCTCTGCGATATCTGAGCGTTCCAAACAAGTTCGTTCGTATTCATAGAACGATCATTGAAACCTCGGCGACTGTTCATGGCCATGTCCGTTGAAATTGTCATGTTCCATGTTGTATTGATTTGCAAATTGCCGCCATAGGCAAACGTATAAGTATCAAGATTTGACAGTGCCTGCAGGTTGGAACGGGAATGATCGTAATTGATGCTACCGTTCAAACCGGCTTCCAGGAAATCGGTACGATAGGAAAAACGCAGACGGTCACCCAAAGTCAATGTCTTCATCAGATTTTTTTCGCTGTCCGAATTACCGGTACTGATAAAACCAACGCTGTGTGAATAACGCGCATTGACATCTGTCCCCAAGAAAAACATATTGTCAGCACCCATCGAAGTATTGAACATAAACCAACCATCAGCCGACCAATTGCCGTTGATATTCTCAGGACGCGTTGTGCGAACACCGCTTTGAGGATCATACGTAACAGCATTGCTGATGCTGTTGGATACTTGTCGGAACGACATATCTCCGGCAAAACTCTGCTGACGCTCTTGAATGTATGTATTGTAATGCAGATTGAACGTATTTGTCCAAGAAGGCTTCAAACCCGGATTACCTTTGGTTATATATAAGGGGTCACTGTTGTCCGTCACATCCAAAAGATCGGTCATTGAAGGCTGAGAAGACGAACCGCGATAGCGCAATTCCAAACGGCTGAACTTATCCATATTCCAACGCAAGCGCACATCGGGAGATATATTAAACACATTGCGAGTCACAACCGTGTCCAATTGATTCTTTTTATAATCAAGTTTTGTATTCTGTGGCTGCAGACGCACTCCGGCACTCAAGTTAAAATCATCGTTTACATAGCGCAAGCCTATATTGACGGTATGAATGTAGTCCTTATATGTAGCATAACGGCTGTTTTCAATGTTCAATGCCATGTTCAGCGAATCTCCTTGCGGCAACATGCCGAAAGCATGGGTATTGCCAAGCCCCCAACCTTGCAAAGAATCCAGCTGGTAAAGAGAACGATTGGAATCTGAATAGCGATAACGGAAATTGTAGCTCGTCTGCAAAAACAACTTTTTCATCAGAGGCTCAGAGTAGCTCAAACGAGCATTATAGTTCCAGTTCTTTGATGGAGAAGTTGAATACTGATTGGAATACACTTCATTGTTGGTCGAACGCTGGAAATAATAAATATCGGATATGCTGAAACTCCGGCTTCGGTTTTTAGAATACTCAAAACCTCCATCCAAAGATATGCTACGCCCTTTGTTGTTTAACTTGCGTGTAATGCCGAGATCCACTTCATATTCATCTTCGTTGCTTGAAGATTTTGATAGACGCTTGTTTCGGTTAACGGCAATAGCCGATAAAACAGGAGCCACATTCATTGAATGATTGGAGAAAAACATTGAATCCAACGGATTGTCAGTCCTATCGTATGGATTGTCGTTGAATGTTGCAGACAATCTGTCGGAAATGCTTCTTGACTCCTGATGCTTGAAATCGGGACGTACATAAACGGAAGTCATGGTATCAGGATTCCATCTCAAGTTCAGCTCCACATTAACATTTGAGTTTCTACTGAAGCTGTGACTGTTATCATTGTTAAATGAGCTGGAACTTCCGGCATTCAAAAAAGTCTCTGAATTACTACGCGAAAGCGCATCCGTATAGGAATAGCCATATCTGACATTTCCGCCAATTTGGAAGAACCCGGCCTCGCGTTCCTTCTTTCCGTTGTTCCAAAAATAATCCAACCCGAACGACTTATTGGCCGTTAGTCCGTTATTGCCTCGGCGAAAACCAGGTCCGCCGCCGCGAAAACGACGGTCTCCCACGTTATTCATCGAACCATAGAAAGTAAAACGCGAATTATCTGTAAAACGATTTGCAAATAAATTGCCGGAATAACGGTCGTGATTGCCATATGCCAAATCTACATTGGACGACCAAGCCGACTTGAGTTTCTTTTTCATTTCCAAATCGAGCACGGTCTTTTCATTGCCGTCATCAATTCCTGTTTGCTGCGTATAATCGCTTTGCATATCGTAAGCCTTCACCCTGTTGATAAGGGATACCGGCATATTCTTCATCGCAACTTTAGTATCTCCCTTAAAGAAATCCTTTCCGTCTACACGTATCTCCGAAACGGTTTTTCCGTTGATTGTGATTCCACCGTCATCATCCACCACCGCACCGGGTAGTTTGTCAATAAGGGCTTCCAATGTTGCTCCTTCGGGAACGCGATAAGCTGCCACATTATATATAAATGTATCATTGCGCATTTCCAACTTGGCCAAACGCGTCTTGACTGTTGCAGCTTGTACCATTATATCATTTGATACTAAGGCTACATTGTCCAATTTGACCTGCGGAGCTGCTTTCGACAATGTTACATTCCTGAATACGGGATTATAGCCTATGCTTGAAAATTTCAGAATAAACTTTCCGGCCTTCTTTGCATTGACGGTAAAAGTTCCTGCCTCGGTGGTGTTTACACCTGTGATAAAACTACTGTCGGCTTTCATTAAACGCACCGTGACAAACGGCAAAGCCGTTTTGTCTTTGCTGTCTACTACTACTCCTGATATGATATAATCTTCAGCAAACATCGCTATAGGCAGTAGTGTTAATACTAAAGTCAGAAACTTTCTCATCCTTGTCTGATAATTGTTGTTTGAATAATGTCGATGATGCACGCCACAGAAGCGACACCGTTTCTAAGACAAATCTTAATGATGAAAGTTTAATTGGAACTTCATTTTTTTGCAATATGAAAGCTGAAGCATCATCCAAATGACAGCCTCTTTTATAAAAGTCGATATTCGGCATAGGATTCAACATGCTTGACGGCGTTCTGCTTCTACGGCATTGGTTAAACATATAAAATCCTGCACGGAAAGTTGTTCTGGTCTTTTTTCCATTCCTCCATACGACAAAAAACTGTCATGACGTTTTTTATCTACAACTAGTCCGCTTTCATTATCAAGCTGGGCAAAAAGCTGGCGTAAGCTGCTTCGCAGCATCTTTCGACGCTGATTGAATGTTGCCTTGACAATGCGCTTGAACAATTTTTCATTACAGCCCAAATCTGTTGTTTCGTTACGGCGGAAACGCACCACTGCGCTTTTCACCTTTGGCGGAGGATTAAACACCGACTCGGGCACAGTAAACAGATATTCAGTATCATACCATGCTTGCAGCAATACGCTTAAAATGCCATAGGACTTTTTGCCGGGCGCAGATGTAAGGCGCTCGGCAACTTCTTTCTGAAGCATCCCAGTACAGCAAGGTATCAAATCGCGATAATCAAGCATTTTAAAAAATATCTGACTACTTATATTATAAGGATAATTGCCGGTAAGAACAAACGGTTTTCCGCCAAACAGGTTGCCCAACTCCATTTTCAGAAAGTCATCTTCTATGATGCTGCCACGCAGCAGAGGAAAATGCTCTTTCAGATACCGGGAACTTTCATCATCAATTTCAACGACTCGAAGCTCACGCTTTTTCTTCAGTAGAAATTGTGTGAGAGCCCCCATCCCAGGACCAATCTCAAGCACCGGCAATGTTGGTTCGACATCTATGGTATCGGCAATGTCGCTCGCTATGGACATATCCGTGAGAAAGTGCTGTCCGAGTTTTTTTTTAGGCTGCACCTGATACATTCGTACCTTTTTATTACCTTTGTTCTGCAAAGATAGTACAAACTCTTGGATTCAAAAGAAAGAATGTCCAAGTTTTTTTAACCGTCTTGCTTTGTTAAAAACTATTTTCACGTATCACGAGCTGAATCACAAGGCTTTCGTGTATTGACAGAAACAGAATATAAATTGAAGACCAACATCAGAAAAGCCCTAAAGGTTGCATTTCCCTTCGTTTTGGGAGGAAGCATCCTGTATTGGATGTACAGAGACTTCGATTTCTCTAAAATCAAAAATATCTTGTTCCAGGAAATGCATTGGGAATGGATGTTTATTTCTTTTATCCCCGGCATTTTAGCACAAGTATTCCGCGGCCTGCGTTGGCGACTGGCATTAGAGCCTCTGCAGGAAAAGCCTCGCATCAGAACTTGCATCCAAGCCGTTTTCCTTTCATATGCCGCAAGTCTTGTCATTCCGCGCATTGGTGAATTTCTTCGATGTGGCATTCTCTCGCGCTATGAAGGCACGTCTTTTCCAAAGGCTCTTGGAACCGTTGTCACCGAGCGTGCCGTCGACACCTTGCTGATGTTCCTGCTGGTTGCCTCTGTTTTTTTGCTGCAAGGCCATGTCTTCATAGATTTTTTCGACATCACAGGATTGAACATCGGACACTTGCTATCGAAATTCACCCAAACAGGCATATTTGTCACAATAATCTGCATTGTATGCATCGGAATGCTGGCATATCTGTTGTTCCGACGACTTGCGTTCATACATAAAATAAAAGGTATGATGCGCGATTTGCTCGATGGAATCATGTCTCTCCGCATAATCAACGGGAAAAGGCTATACATGGCCTACTCCGTTGGCATTTGGGTGGCATATTTCTTTCATTATTATCTTACATTCTATTGCTTTGCCTGCACTCGCGATTTAGGCGTCATGGCTGGCCTGGTATCATTCTGCGTCGGTACCATTGCAGTCATAGTACCGACTCCCAACGGCGCCGGTCCCTGGCATTTTGCCGTCAAGACCGTTCTGGTCATCTACGGCCTCACTGCTGCCCAGGCCGTTGCTTACGCCCTTATCGTACATACCATACAGACTTTCCTGCTTGTTCTACTCGGCATTTATGCCATGGCAGTTCTTTCCCTGCAAAAGGATAAACAAAAAGGGAACCTTCTCAAAGACTTTTCAAAAACCATATAACACTTAGAAATCATGGAAAGCATTCAAGACTTGGAACCAAAAGGCATTTGGAAAAACTTTTATGCCCTTACACGCATCCCGCGTCCGTCAGGCCACCTGGAAAAAATACAGCAGTTCTTGCTTGATTGGGCCAAGGAGCGTAACATCGAGGCGTTCAAAGACAACGCCGGAAACATCATCATGCGCAAGCCTGCCACCCCGGGCTTCGAAAACCTGACACCCGTAACCATGGAGAGCCACATGGACATGGTGCCACAAAAGAGCATCGATTCGGCTCACGACTTTCTCACCGACCCCATCGACACCTACATTGACGGCGATTGGGTAAAGGCTCGCGGCACCACACTGGGAAGCGACGACGGAATAGGCGATGCGACAGCCATGGCCGTACTCGAAGACAGTACTATTAAGCACGGTCCCATCGAAGCCATCTTTACTGTAGACGAAGAAACCAGCATGTATGGAGTAAGTCATCTGTCGCCAGACACCTTAAAAGGGAAAATACTGCTGAACTTCGACAATGAGACAGAAGGAGAAATGGTTATCGGCAGCGCAGGCGGCGAAGACATCCGCCCCTCCATGGAATACAAGAAAATAGAAGCCGACGGGCAGCAGATATCCATGGAAGTAGCACTGAAAGGCCTGAAAGGAGGTCATTCGGGATTGGAAATAGGACTTGGCCGTGCCAATGCCAACAAACTGATGGCACGTTTTCTGCTGGATGCCGTCCGCAAAACCGATGCCCACCTTGCTCTTTGGGAAGGCGGAAACATGCGCAACGCCATACCCAACAATGCACGTGCAATATTAAATATCGACCCCAAATACCGGGAAACGCTTGTCACACTTACAGCAGACTGGCTGCTCACATTCCGCTCCGAACAGCAAGGTGTTGAAGACGACATCACTTTTTCAGCCACCCCGACCGAAAAAGCCACATCCATTGTTCCCGATGAAATACGCGACAATCTGATAAACGCCATCATGGGTTGTCCTTCCGGTGTGGCACGTATGATTCCGTCTGCACCCGAAATCGTAGAAACATCATGCAACCTGGGCATCGTAAAAGTTGGCAGCGGACGAGCTGAAGCAGACATCCTTGTACGAAGCTCATGCGACAGCCAGCTCGATGCTCTCGAAAACACCATTGAATCGGTCTTCGCCATGGCCGGCATGGCATGCGAGCGTTGTGGACGGTATGGCACCTGGCAGCCCAACTTCGAATCGCCCATCGTAAAGACTGTAGAAAAAGTGTATGCCGACCTTTTCGGTGAAGCCCCTCGCGTGCAAGTAGTACACGCAGGATTGGAATGCAGTGTCATAGGCTCCGTCTATCCCGACATGGACATGGTAAGCTTCGGCCCCACCTTGCGTTCGCCCCACACACCGTTCGAACGTTGCAACATACCCAGCGTGGCAAAATACTGGAAGTTCGTAAAAGCTCTGCTTGAGAACATACCACCGATGAAATAAGTTCAAAACCACATACCCTTTATTCGGCAAG
>DJPH01000039.1:15111-34871 GCA_002439755.1 Prevotellaceae bacterium UBA6417
TCGGCAAGATTCTATGGAAAGCAATTGCAAAAATTGCGATTGCACAGAAAACATTTGCAGAGGCATTCGGTACAATCATAAAAATATACGAAATAATTGCAGAACCAAGACTTGATTTTTAAGGACCAAGACTTGATTATTTGAAACCAAGTCCTGGTTTTTAGTAATCAAGTCATGGTTCTACAAAATAAAGCCGTATCTTTGCAATAGTCAACCACGCAATCCTAATCAAATACAGAAAGAATATGAAATACACCATGAAAAAGGTCTCCGACAAGATGAACGGAGGAAAGAAAAAGAAGCTCTATCCAAAAATGGAGCAGTACGGACTGATAGAAATGGAACAACTCATCCGGCACATCGAAAATTCATCGGGCATGAGCGAAGGCGATGTAAAAGGTGTGCTGGCTGCCCTGACCGATGCAGCCGTGGCATACATGTCAATCGGCCACAGTGTGAAAATCGAAGGTCTTGGCATCCTTTCTCCGCGCCTCGGACTCAAGGACAATGACAACAGCGAGCACGGCAATGAAAACGAAGTGAGGCATTACGGGTGTTCCGTCGAAGTCACCGGCATATACCTGAAACCCGACCAGGACCTGCTCAGGAAATTCAACCGGCACTGCCGTCCCGAACGCATCGAAGCCGTAAGCACCGACTTCGCGCCTGAGCGTACCACCATCGAAGAACGCCGCACAGCCGCCCTGCAATATATGAATGAGCATGGCGAAATGAGCATTCGCGACTATTCCTCCCTTACCCGGTTGCCTTACACAACCGCCGGACGCGAACTGCGCAAATGGGAAGCCGAAAAGGAAAGCCGCATCACCTCAAGACATATCGGGCAAAATAAATTTTACAGAACCAAATAACCACGTATCAGCTGAACAAAAAAGAAAACCGAAGGCAAGGCCGCAGTTATGAAGATAAAGAACTAACTTTGCATTCCAATACATATACCATAATTTATATAGATGCAAGAAAGCAACAAACAGCTCCTGGAGACACTCGTAAAAGCTATCCGGGAAAAGAAAGGAAGCAACATAGTCATTGCAGATTTCAGCAATCTCGAAAATATCATCTACAAATACTTCATCATCTGTCAGGGCAACACTTCAACACAAGTAGAAGCCATTGCAAGAGAAGTGGGCGACTACGCTCGCGAGACACTCAAGGAAAAACCTTTTGCCGTGAGCGGATTGGACAACTGCATTTGGGTGGCAATGGACTATGGCGACATCATCGTGCACATCTTCCAGCCGGAAGCACGTGCGTTCTATGACCTGGAGCACTTGTGGGAAGACGCGAAGCTCACACAGCTGCCCGATGAAAACGCACAGCGTGAAGATGTCTAAAGACTTACCAACATACATCATCAATGAACAACAAACCGAACAACAGGAACAAAATGAACATGCCCAAATTCAATCTGAATTGGACATATGCGATTATCATCGTCATTTTAGCATATTTGTTTTGGCAAGGCAACGGCAACAACGGAAGCTACCACAAAGAAGTTTCGTATTCTGACTTTCAGGCATACGTGATAAAAGGCTATGCCCGAAGCATCACCGTGAACAAAGGAGACGGGAATGTTCAGATGTTTATCAAAAAAGAACATGTAGGCAAGATATTCGGAGGCGCAGCCAAGGCGGGAAACGATCCGTCTGTATCGGCCGAATTTCCATCAGTCGACAATGTAGCCCAGTTTCTCGCCCAGCAAAAAGCCGCAAAGCACTTCAACGGCAAGGTACAATACGCATCCAATGAAGATTTTCTCGGAGGCCTGTTGATGAACATCCTTTTTCCCATCCTGCTTTTTGTAGGCATATGGTTTCTCTTTATGCGCCAGATGGGCGGCAACAACGGAGGCGGCGGAGGCGGCATCTTCAGTGTAGGGAAAAGCAAGGCACAACTGTACGAAAAGTCACAAGGTACGCATGTCACATTCAAAGACGTTGCCGGACAGGACGAAGCCAAGCAGGAAATCATGGAAATCGTCAAATTCCTGAAAAACCCGAAAAAGTATACCGAGCTTGGAGGTAAAATACCCAAGGGAGCCTTGCTCGTAGGTCCTCCGGGAACCGGCAAGACCCTGTTGGCCAAAGCCGTTGCAGGAGAAGCCAACGTTCCCTTTTTCTCCATCTCGGGATCCGATTTTGTTGAAATGTTTGTAGGCGTTGGTGCCAGTCGCGTTCGCGACTTGTTCCGCCAGGCAAAAGAGAAAGCTCCCTGCATCATCTTTATAGACGAAATCGATGCTGTGGGACGCGCGCGCGGCCGCAATGCCTCATTAGGAGGCAACGACGAGCGCGAAAACACCTTGAACCAGCTGCTTACAGAGATGGATGGATTCGGGACAAACAGCGGCATCATTGTATTGGCAGCCACCAACCGCGCTGACATATTGGACAAAGCCCTGCTTCGGGCCGGCCGCTTCGACAGACAGATACAAGTGGAGTTGCCGGGTTTGCCGGAACGCAAGCAGATTTTCAAAGTACATATGCGTCCGCTCAAGATGGACAACACGGTAGATATAGATCTGTTGGCACGACAGACACCCGGGTTCAGCGGTGCCGACATTGCCAACGTGTGCAACGAGGCGGCACTGATAGCAGCAAGGAACAACAAGAACGCCGTAGGCAAACAGGACTTTCTGGATGCCATCGACCGCATTATCGGCGGATTGGAAAAGAAGACGAAGATAATGACACAAGAAGAAAAGAAGACCATAGCCTTGCACGAGGCCGGTCATGCTGCCGTGTCATGGTTCCTGCAATATGCCAACCCGCTGGTCAAGGTGACCATCGTTCCGCGCGGACAGGCACTCGGTGCCGCATGGTATCTGCCGGAAGAGCGCACCATCACCACCAAAGAGCAAATGCTGGATGAAATCTGTGCCACATTGGGAGGACGCGCTGCCGAAGAGCTGTTTACAGGGCATATATCGTCGGGTGCACTTAACGACTTGGAGACTGTTACAAGGCGTGCTTTCGGAATGGTGGCCTACCTGGGAATGAGCGACAAGCTGCCCAACCTGAGCTATTATAATCCCGAACAAGACTATTCGTTCAGCAAACCTTATTCCGACCGTACCTCAGAACTGATTGATGAAGAGGTAAAAAGGCTCATCAATGAGCAATACGATCGTGCCAAGGCATTACTGACAGAACATCGCGAAGGCCACGCAAGTCTGGCTCAGGTTCTGATAGACAAAGAAGTAATCTTTGCCGAAGACGTTGAAAAGATTTTCGGAAAACGCCCATGGATAAGCCGTTCTGACGAAATAATCGCCGAGAACGAAAACAATCAGACAGACACTGCAAAGGACGAAGAGGCAGACAGCCGGAAAGAAGATGAGGAACAAAACGAGCCCGACAAAGACAGCAATGAATAATCTGACAAAAAGACTTCTATCGGGCATCGCCTATGTCGTTGTATTCATAGGCTGCATCGTATACGGCCAAGAAAGTTTCTGCATCCTGTTTGCCGTCACTACAGCATTGGCACTCAATGAATATAACGATCTGATCATAACGCATAAACTGGGAATAGTCAACAACACCGTCAGCATCATTTCGGGAGTTTACCTTTTCCTGGCCACCTACTGCATAGCTGCCGGAGTCACATCTCCGGTCATTTTCCTGCCCTACCTGCTGTCGCTGCTGTTCATGCTGACAAGCGAACTGTATATGAAGCGCCCGGACCCCATTGCCAACTGGGCCTACAGCTTTTCGGGGCAGATTTACATAGCTCTGCCTTTTTCATTGCTTAATCTGCTGGCTTTTTATGGCAACAACGGAATATATACCTACACAGTGCCGTTGGCTGTGTTCATATTCATCTGGGTAAACGATACAGGTGCCTACTGTTTCGGAAGCATGCTCCACAAAAAGATTCCCTATAAGCTGTTTGAGCGCATTTCGCCCAACAAGTCGTGGATTGGTTTTTTCGGAGGTGTTGCCATGGTGCTTGCAGCTGCCTGCATACATTGCCTCGTCTATTCGTCCATCAACAGCGACATCCGGCATCCGCTGCTTCACTGGATGGGCTTCGGATTGGTTGTTGCCGTATTCGGCACCTGGGGCGATTTGGTCGAAAGCCTTTTGAAGCGCAAGCTCGGCATCAAGGACAGCGGAAGGTTCCTGCCCGGCCACGGCGGAGTGCTTGACCGTTTCGATAGTGCCTTATTGGCCATTCCCGCCAGTGTCATCTACCTCTATGCATTTCATTTTATCTGACCTCATATGAAAAGACTCCTTTTACCGTTGGCAGCGATGTTGCTGCTTCTTTCTGCCGAAGCGCAAAACGCAATCCGTCACCCATGGCAAAACAAACGTGTGGCCTACTTTGGTGATTCGGTGACAGACCCCAATGTGAGCACTGGCATCAACAACAATCACTACTGGAGTTTCCTGCAGGAATGGTTAGGCATCGAGCCTTTCGTCTATGCTGTCAACGGACGGCAATGGGACGACATACCACGACAGGCCGGCCAACTTGAAAAAGAGCACAAGAACAACTTTGACGCCATCATCATATTCATAGGGACAAACGATTACAATGCCGGCCTGCCCATAGGCCACTGGTATGACGAATCAACCGAAAAGGTGTATGCCGCCACCGGTGCACCCCGGCAGCTGCAAACGCGAAAAAGGCGCATTCCGGTGATGGATGACAAGACCTTGTGCGGACGCATCAACATTGCCTTGAAGAAAATCAAGACATCGTTCCCCGACAAACAAGTGGTGTTGCTGACGCCGATACACAGAGGGTATGCCTGTTTCGGAGACAACAACGTGCAGCCCGACGAATCATACCAAAACAAGGCCGGTCTCTATCTGGAAAGCTATATCAAAGCCATCAAAGAAGCCGGTGAAGTGTGGTCAGTACCCGTCATAGACCTTGCCTCGCTGTGCGGACTGCTGCCTCAATATACAGAACAATCGGCCTATTTCAAGAACAGGCAAAACGACCAACTTCACCCCAACGAGCAAGGTCATCAGCGCATTGCACGCACTCTGATGTATCAGCTGCTCGCCCTCCCTTGCTCTTTCTGAAAAGGTAGCCTCGGGCTTGCAGGATGTCGGCAAGCCTGTCGCGCCACGAGGCCGGCCGCAGAGTGCCGCATTAAGGCCGTCTTTGCAAGGCCCGATGCAGGCAGGCTATCTGCCGGCATTGGCGGCGAGACGGTTGTAGAGTGCGATGTATTTTTCGAATTGTCGGTTCTTGTCGAAGAGGGATTCGGCTCTTTTTCGGCAGTTTTTGGTGTAGGCTGCTTTTCCTGTGTTTTTGATTTGCATGACGGCATCGGCTGCCTGCCCGATGTTGCCCGGCTGCACTATGATGCCGGTGTCGGGGCTTACAAGTTCCGGGCATGCGGTGGCGTTGTAGACAATGCAGGGGGTGCCGCAGGCCATGCCTTCGGCTGTTGTCATGCCGAATGTTTCCTGATAGGACAGGTTGACCACGATGTCGGCTTCCGAATAGGCTGTTGCGAGTTCGTCAACCGAGTTGGTCTTCTCTACGCCTATAATGCCAGGTGGCAGTTGTCTTATTTGTTTGGGGGTGAGTCCTATGAGCTTTATGTCGATGTCGTCGGGGAGCTTTTTCCTCAGTTCGTAGAAGTCGTAGAGTCCTTTCTGGCGTGTCCATTTCACGGCAGCGCTCACAATGGTGAAGCGTTTGCCTTGTGTGTGTGTTTCTTTCGGCCTGAATGCCGTCAGGTCCGTGCCGTTATAGATAGTGCAGATGTTGTATTTGCCGAGGAAGGATTGGCTCACCATGTTGCGCAGCCATTCGGATACGGTGACGATTGTCAGGTTTTTGCAGCCGGTGAAGTATTGTTTTTTCAGTTGGAAGTTTTCTTGTGAGTTGTCGCGATATGCACAGGGATAGTCGTGCGATATGGGACAGTCGTGGCACTGCTCCCGCCACTTGTAGCATCCGGCCTCGGTGAAATATGAGCAATGCCCTGTAAAGGCCCAGCAGTCGTGTTGCGTCCATACGATGGGCGTGTCCAGGGTGTTGAGATATTCAAAGAGCATCTTGTAGTTCAGATAGTAGCCGTGCAGCACGTGCAGGTGTATGATGTCGGGGCGCAGGTCCTTTATATATTCGATGAGCCGTCTTGTGGCTTTGTTGCTGCAGAGTCCGTGCCGGTCGGTCAGCCGGGTGTAGGCTACGTGCAGGTAGATGTCGAGGTTGTTTTCGAGTTTTATCAGTGACGACCGGCTCAGACATCCCCACCGCCCGTAGGCAATGTGGCTTTCCCATCCGTTCCGGATGGCTACATCGCCTATTTGGTTGACTATTTTTCCCGTCGACCCGAAGTAACTCAGTACCGAATTGATTTGCAAGAGTTTCATGGATGTGTGTCATTTCCGGTGTGAAGTTGCCTCAAAGAGCATTTCGGGCCGGTGGAAATCGGCCTTCTTCCTATAGACAGGCAGCAGTGAATACCATACAACTCTTCGGGGCGTGTCAAAGTCGGCGCGGAATATGCCCATATAGAATTTATCCGTGTCTATGCCCAGCCTTTTCATTTCGGCCGTCGAGAGCCGCCCCGCCACGATATAGCTTTTCAGGTCAGGGGCCTTGGAGGTCTCCGTTTCGAGGGTGGAGAAGCTCCAGCCGTAGTCAAACTTGCGGCAGTATTCGGCCTTGTAGTCAAGGGTGTGGCCGTCTGGGTCGGTTTCCAAGCAATAGTAGACCGACATGCCGGCTGTGGCCGAGAGGAATATCTCGACCCGGTCTTCGCGGGCCACATCGAGCTTCTTTCCGAAGGGCCGTTTAAGGGTAAGCGTGGAGTCGTTCACGCGGAACTTGAAGTAAAAGTAGTTATCCGAAAGGTAGCATTGAAAGCGGGTGTCATCATCGAGCTTGCTCCACGGAGCGTGGAATGTCTGTTTCACAGCCACTTTCTTCCATACTCCATCGCTGATGATGCAGCCTTTGGCCGGCTCGGCCTTGCGGTGTTCAATGGCAAACTTCGGCTTGGCGGTCTGCGAGCTGAGCGGCAGTGAAAGTGCCGTCATGAGCACTATGAGGGGTAACATGATGTTCATTGTCATGAATGATGTGAAGGGTTATGGATGACGAAGTTACCGTTTTTTCGTGACAGACCAAAGAAAAAGCTCTGAAAAGTTGGCTGCCTGCTCTTTGCAGAGTGCCGGCACGGTGGTTGTGATCCGGCTTGGAGCTTCTTCCATGTGGCCATGTCTTGTGTCGTGCTTCGGCCGAAGCACACATGTACCTCGGCCGAAGCACGCATGCATCTCGGCCGAAGCACGCATGCACCTCGGCCGAAGCACGTTAGCTTTCAGGCACATTGCGGCAACAAAGGCCGCCGTTCCTGTTTGCAGAAGCTGCACTTAAAATATGCGGAAGCCTTTGACATGTGCCTGCAAAATGCTAACTTTGACGTTGAAACGATACACATAACTACTTGACATATTATGAGAAAGAAGATCTATGCTTGGATGCTCGCTGCAGCGTCCTGCCTGTTGTGGGGCTGTGCCGCCGAAGCTCCGTTTTTCAAGATGCGCGGCGTGGTGCTGGCCACCGAAGACCTTGAAACGGTCGACTGGCCGAGGCTGGCCCATGAAAACGGCATCAATACAATCGGAACGCATATCACGCCCGAGCAGGTGCTGGCTTTTTGGGACACCGATAAGGGCAAGCAGTTTCGCAACGGCTGCAAGAAGTATGGCATCAAGGTGGAGCACGAGCTCCACGCCATGAAGAGCCTGTTGCCCCGCAGCCTTTACATGCTGGATTCCACCATGTTCAGAATGGACGAGAAGGGCCGCAGGGTGGCCGACTTCAACTGTTGTCCCAGTTCGTCGAGAGCCCTTGATACGATAGCCGCAAAGGCACTCTGTTATGCGCGCAAGCTGCCGTCAGACAACCACCGCTATTACTATTGGCTGGACGACGGTGCGCCGGTTTGCCGGTGTGCATCCTGCTCACAGTATACACCTTCTGAGCAGGCTTTAATCATTGAAAACCACATTATCAAGGCTTTGCGCACCTGGGACAGAAAGGCCATGCTGGCACATCTGGCCTATGTGTCTTCCTTGGAAGCTCCCCGGAAAGTAAAGCCTGCCGAAGGCATCTTCTTGGAGTTTGCACCTTTTATAAGGGTGATGAACCGTGCGCTGACCGACACGACGGTAGTGAAAGAGGGAAAGGTCAACGCACACAACCTCAGGTGTTTGCGCGACAATCTGGAGGTCTTTCCCGTCGAGACGGCTGTGGTGCTCGACTATTGGCTGGATGTTTCCATGGCCAGTTTGTGGAAAAAGCCTGCCGTCAAGCTGCCTTGGCATCCCGAGGTGTTTAAGGCTGATGTTGAGACCTATGCAAAGTTGGGCATCCGCAATGTCACATCGTTTGCCGTATATATGGACAGTGAATACTTCAAGAACTATCCCCTGACAGACGATATCAGGGACTACGGCCAAACTTTAAAGACTTACAGGCCAAAAAAATGACAAGCCGCAGGAACTTTTCTGCGGCTTGTATGGCTGACGTGGCACGGTTGCCGGGTCAGAGCTTGAGAGTCATGCCCTCCATGGCTGCCAGCGTGTTGGGAAACACCTGCCGTGCCTCGTTCAAAAGAATGCTTTCATCTTGGTAATGAGCCGAGTAGTGGCCAATGAGCAATTGGCCGGCATGGCATGCCTTGGCCATGAGTGCCGCCTGTCGTGCCGTTGAGTGGCGTGTCTCTTCGGCTCTCTTTGCACGGTCCTCTCCAAAGGTGGCTTCGTGATAGAGCAGGGTGACACCCTCCAAATAAGGCTGCAGGTCGGGCTTATAGGCCGTATCCGAGCAGTAGGCATAACTGCGGGCGGGCTCGGCAGGCCGCGTCAGCCGGCTGTTGGGAATCACGGTGCCGTCGGGCAGGGTCCAGTCGGCGCCGTTCTTGATGTTGCCGATTTCGCAGAACGGAATGTTGTAGAAATCAATCATATCCCGCCTGATATGAGGCAAAGTGGGCTTTTCGCGAAACAGAAAGCCGCAGCAAGGCACGCGATGGTCCAGCGGAAGCGTGCTTACGCTCATCGAGCGGTCGTCATAGATGGTCTGATAGCGTGTGGTGTCGACAGGGTGAAACACCACTTCGTAGTCCATTCCCTGACAGAAAAACGCCAGTTGCTGCCCGAACAGCCCTTCATAGCAGGCCGGTGCATAGACATGCAGTTTGGCCGTGCGTCCCAGCATGCCGAGGGTTGAAATCAGACCCATCAGGCCAAAGCAGTGGTCACCGTGAAGGTGGGAAATGAAGATGTTGCGCAGGTTCATAAAGTGGAGCCTTTGGTTGCGCATCTGCATTTGTGTCCCTTCTCCGCAATCAATCATGGAGAGTTTCTCGCGGATGTTGACAATTTGTGAGGACGGGCGGTGTCGGCTTGTGGGAATGGCGCAGCCACACCCCAGGATGTTGACTTCGAATTTTTCCATGCTTTTGTCTTGCTGTGTGTTTTGGGCCGGCCGAAGATGAGCGGGCCGGCTATATAAATAAGCGGGCAGATTCGTCACGAATCCGGCCCGCCTCAATATTTATGAATTATTATATTAAAAGGCTTTATTCTTTATTGCCATCAGCATTGCCTTCCATCTGTGCCTTCAGCTTGGCCAGTGCGTCAAGGTCGCCCAGTGACGTTGTGGCTGCCTGGTTCTGGATGGCCGGAATCTCGTTGGCAGGTTTCTTGGCTGCTGCTGCGGTCTCCTTGGCTTTCTGCTGCTCGGCGCGCTGCTCATCCTCGTATACACGGCTGTGAGAAAGGATGATGCGACGTGTCACCTTGTTGAATTCAAGCACCTTGAACGGCAGCTTTTCGTTCAGCTGGGCCTTGGTCTTGTCTTCTTTGATGAGGTGCTTCGGTGTGGCAAATCCGTCAATGCCGTATTCAAGCTGTATGACATCGCCGTTTTCACGCTCCTCGACAATGGTTCCTTCATGGATGGAGCCTACGGTGAATACTGTCTCGAACACATCCCAGGGATTCTCTTCGCACTGCTTGTGTCCCAGGCTCAGACGACGGTTTTCCTTGTCTATTTCCAATACGACCACTTCAATCTCGTCACCGATCTTGGTAACTTCCGAGGGGTGTTTCACCTTCTTGGTCCAGCTCAGGTCGCTGATGTGAATCAGTCCGTCAACGCCTTCTTCAAGCTCTACAAACACACCGAAGTTGGTGAAGTTGCGCACCTTGGCGGTATGCTTGCTGCCTACGGGGTAGTTCTGCTCGATGTTCTGCCAGGGGTCTTCCTTCAGCTGCTTGATGCCGAGCGACATCTTGCGCTCTGTGCGGTCGAGTGTGAGCACTACGGCTTCTACTTCGTCGCCCACTTTCATGAAGTCCTGTGCGCTGCGCAAGTGGCTGCTCCAGCTCATTTCCGAAACGTGGATGAGTCCTTCCACACCCGGTGCAATCTCTACAAAGGCTCCGTAGTCGGTCATCACAACCACCTTGCCCTTTACCTTGTCGCCCACCTTGAGGTTGGGGTCGAGGGCATCCCACGGATGGGGTGTAAGCTGCTTCAGGCCGAGTGCTATACGTTTCTTCTCGTCGTCAAAGTCAAGTATAACAACGTTGAGCTTTTGGTCGAGCTGTACTATCTCATGCGGATCGTTGACACGTCCCCAGCTGAGGTCTGTGATGTGTATCAGGCCGTCTACGCCGCCCAGGTCGATGAATACACCGTATGAGGTGATGTTCTTGACGGTGCCTTCGAGCACCTGTCCCTTCTCGAGCTTGCCGATGATCTCTTTCTTCTGGGCTTCGAGCTCGGCCTCGATGAGGGCTTTGTGGCTTACCACCACATTCTTGTATTCCTGATTGATTTTGATTACCTGGAATTCCATTGTCTTGCCCACAAAGATGTCGTAGTCGCGGATGGGCTTGACGTCGATTTGCGAGCCGGGCAGGAATGCTTCGATGCCGAATACATCGACAATCATGCCGCCCTTTGTACGATATTTGATGAAGCCCTTGACGATTTCCTTGGATTCGAGAGCCTTGTTGATCTTGTCCCATCCCTGCTTTGCACGGGCGTTCTTGTGAGACAGCAGCAACTGGCCTTTCTTGTCTTCCTCTTTCTCGATATAGACTTCAACCTTGTCGCCTACTTTCAGGTCGGGGTTGTAACGGAACTCGTTGGCCGAGATGACGCCGTCGCTCTTATAGCCTATGTCAACCAGCACTTCGCGCTTGTTGATGGCTATTACGGTTCCCTCAACCACTTCGTGTTCTGAAATCTGGTTCAGGGTGTCACCATAGGCTTTTTCCTGTTCTTCTTTGCTTGTGCCAGCACTCGCACCGTTGTCTTCGTAGGCATCCCAGTCGAAGTCGTCTAATGGCTTTACTTGTTTTAAATCGCTCATTGATTAATGGTTAAAAATGTTACGTTAAAAGGGTTATACAAAATGTTGATTGATATAATCGCCCGCAAAATTACTACATTTAGTTGAAACAAACGGCATTCGGGTGCGTTTTTCTTTGATAAATGATGCCGCTTTGAGGGTTTTTGTGTAATTTCGCATCCGAACTTTAGTTGTCAGTAGTATGAGATATCAGGTTTTCAGAGGTTGCATGGGCTTTGCTTTTGTAGTGCTTTTCATGTTTTCGTGCAAGAATACTCCTGTGAAGAAAGCCGTTACGGCCAGCAACGACACCTTGAGTGCTACCGTTGCGGTGACTGAGGAGAAAGACTCCACCCTGTATGGTGTGGCAGGCGATTTCGGCATGAGTACCTTCTGTTTGATTACCGATGAGGGCGACACAGTCCTGGTGACGCGCTCGTCGGAAGACGGAACCGACGGCATCATCGACGGAGACGCACAGCCCGGCGACCGTTTTTGCATGACGGTCAGAGACGGAGGTGAGGTGCTGGCCCATGCCATCAACCTGACGCAGCTGGAGCGTCACACCCGGAATTACAAGATAAGCAACGGACGGCTCATACTGCATCCCGAGGCCAATCCCGATACCGTCGTGATAGACAAGCTGGATGCCACCACCTTTGTCTACGACGGCAGGAAGGGCATGGCCAAGCATGTCAATGCAGACGGCATGAAAGTCTATAAATGAATCAGGGCAGGCCGCACTCTTGAGGCAAGAAAGCAAAGCCACACATGCAGCTTTGCAGCCTTGCTCGCCTGACTTGCAGCACACCGCTTTGTCGCTTTCAGCGGCCTTTTATGTAAAAAACGGTAGTCTTCGCTTTGCTTTTCCCTTATTTTCAACTAAATTTGCCGGCAATTAAAACATCTTGATATGCGAAAGAGAACTGTAGACTGTTTTCTGCTCCATGAATGCTGGGCAGACACATTGAAAACGGTTGATAGCCTGAACAATCAGCCTGAAGTCAATGATATTTATCTATTGGCTGTTAACGCCGAAGCCGCAAGATATGACGAATTGCCCGAGAATTGTCACATCCTGACTGTAGATGGCATAGGTGCGACTTCCACCTATGTGAAGATTGCAGACAACGCAACTTCGCCCTATACCTTATTATATATAAAAAGCTCTCCCCTGCAGGTGGGGGCACGTGCACTGCACCGTCTGTGCGAAGTGATGGACGACAGCAAGGCCGTTATGGTCTATTCCGACCATTGGTCGGTAGAGAGTGGCCAGACAAAGCCCCATCCCTCCATAGACTGTCAGGAAGGCAGCCTGCGCGATGACTTCGATTTCGGATCGCTTCTGCTGCTCGACACAGCCGCCATAAAGGCTTATGCAGCCTCAGAACCCTGCCGGCACAAGTACAGTGGCTTTTATGATCTGCGCCTCTTCTGCCAGCGACGCGGACTGCTGTTCCACCTGAACGAAATGCTCTATACCGAAGAGGAAAGCGACCTTCGCCTGAGCGGTGAAAAGCAGTTCGACTATGTCGATCCTTCAAAGCGCGCAGTTCAGATAGAGATGGAACAGGTATGCACGGAGCATCTGAAAGCCATCGGAGCCTATCTTGCCCCAAGCGAGTTCGACGATGTCAGGTTGGATGACATCGCGTTCCGTTATGAAGCATCGGTAATCATACCTGTGCGCAACCGCGAAAAAACCGTGGCCGATGCCATAGGGAGTGCCTTGGCACAGCAAGCATCGTTTGAGTTCAACGTGATAGTTGTCGACAATCATTCGACAGACGGAACCTATGCAGCCATCGAACGCTTTAAGGACAACGGAAAGGTGGTGCATCTGGTGCCCGAACGCACCGACCTTGGTATCGGCGGATGCTGGGACTATGCCGTTTGCAGCCCCTATTGCGGCAAGTTTGCCGTACAGCTCGATTCCGACGACCTGTATAGTGCTCCGGATACCTTGCAACGCATCGTAGATGCCTTTTACGAACAGCGTGCCGCCATGGTTGTAGGCACCTATACGCTCGTTGACTTTAAGTTGAACACACTGCCTCCCGGAAAGATAGATCATAAAGAGTGGACCGAAGCCAACGGACGCAACAATGCTCTGCGCATAAACGGCCTGGGTGCACCCCGCGCCTTCTATACACCGCTATTGCGGGAAATTGGCTTCCCCAACACCAGTTACGGAGAAGACTATGCCGTGGGACTGGCAGTGTCGCGCCACTATCGCATAGGACGCATCTATGATGTGCTCTACCTGTGCCGCCGGTGGGAAGGCAATTCGGATGCAGCTCTCTCGATCGAGAAGACCAACAAGAACAACCTCTACAAAGACCGTATCAGAACGCTTGAAGTGATGGCACGCAAGCAGATGAACAAACGTTGGAACCATGAGGTAAAAGAAGAGGAGGCCCACGATTTTTTTGAGCAACAGCTCCGCTCATGGCCTGATGCGGAGCGACGCTTTCACGACTTGGAAAACGTTGAAGTAAAGAACTTCACGTGGCACCACATAAAGCTTTCTGCACAGTTCAATCCCGCACGCATCGTTTCGACCGGTGCCAAAGTAGACAAAGAAGCCATTAAACATCGTCCGTGCTTCCTCTGTGAGCACAACCAGCCCGCAGAGCAGATGCACCTGTATGCCTATGGCAACTACCAGCTTTGTATAAATCCCTTTCCGATACTTCCGTATCATTTCACATTCCCGGCCCGCCGACATGTGAAGCAGATGGCACGCCCCATGATAGGTGCCCTGTGCCGACTGGCCATGAACATGCCTGACTTCGTAGTCTTTTATAACGGTGCCCAATGTGGTGCCTCCGCGCCCGATCACGCCCATTTGCAGCTCGGTGCAAAGGGCAAAATACCTCTTCAACGCGATTGGGAAGCCTATGAAAACCAATTGGAACCGGTCTATACAGTAGGCAATGACCGTGGCATCTATCTGCTGCGCAAGTTTGTCTATCCCTTGTTCGTGCTCAAGTTGTCGGGCGATGAAGAACAGTTCCTGCTCTTTGAAAGGCTGTTGAAGGCACTGCCTTTGGTGGAAGGCGAGGACGAGCCGCGCTTCAATCTCCTGGGTTGGCGGCAGAACACATCGGATGCCGATAAGGATTCAATGCTGTTGCTGCTCATTCCACGCAAAAAGCTGCGTCCCGAATGCTATTTCAAAGAGGGAGAAGAGCAATACCTGATAAGCCCCGGGAGCATTGACATGGGCGGATTGGTGATAACACCAAGGCGTGAAGACTTTGACCGCTTGACAGGAGAAAAGATAGCCTCTATACTTCAGGAAGTGACTTTAGACAAATCCGAAGTCGAGGCCTGTGTGAACCGCATCCGCAACAACCGGAACGTGAGTGTGGGAATCATGAATGCCGACAGTCTGCATTTTACACTGAACGGAGACTTTACAGCCGGAGGGGTTACCGTAAACGGCCTTCAAGAAGTCGATTGTAACGGTGACATAGCCTATTGGAACGGCCAACCTTATTCCACACTGCACTTCCATCCTGCCGGCAATGCCTCCACATTCACGCTCCATGGTGTAACCATCGGAAAAGATTACCATTGGGAACGAAAGGAAGATCAAGAGTTTAAAGGAAGTCTGGAGATAATCATCGAAAAAGGCAAACTGACGGCAGTGAACATCCTTCCCGTCGAAGAATATCTGGTAAGTGTCATAAGCAGTGAGATGAAGGCCACGGCCGGTATGGAGTACCTCAAGGCAGCCGCCATCATCAGCCGCAGCTGGCTGCTGTCACAAATACGTCGTCGCGAAAGCGAACTCACCGTCGAAACTTCAGAAGGCATGCAAGACAACGAGAACTGTCTGCTGCATTGGACAGATAGGGCCGCCCATAAATACTATGACGTTTGTGCAGACGACCACTGCCAACGTTACCAGGGACTGTTACGGGTGAGCAACACCGCAGCTCGCGAAGCCGTTGAAGCCACCTGCGGACAAGTACTGATGGCCGATGGCGATATATGTGATACGCGCTTTTCAAAGTGCTGTGGCGGAGTGTCGGAAGAGTATGCCGCGTGCTGGGAACAACGCGAAGTGACATACCTGCAGCCGGTGCGTGACCTGCGCGATGATGCAAAACTGCCCGACTTGACCCGCGAAGACGAGGCCGAAGCCTGGATATGCAGCAATGCTCCTGCCTTTTGCAACACAACCGACCGTGACATATTGCAGCAGGTGCTCAACGACTACGATCTGGAAACCACCGATTTCTATCGATGGCAGGTTGAGTATTCGCAAAAAGAGCTGTCGGATTTGATAACCTTGAAAACCGGACGCGACTTTGGTGACATCCTGGATCTTCAGCCTGTCAAGCGCGGAAAGAGCGGACGCATTGTGGAACTGCGCATCGTTGGATCCAAGAGAAGCCTGATTGTAGGAAAAGAGTTGGAGATACGTTCCGTGCTTTCTCCTTCCCATCTTTACAGCTCGGCTTTTGTGGTGAAGAAAGAAGACGTTGTCAGCGGCATCCCAGGGCGTTTCCGTCTCTTAGGTGCCGGATGGGGCCACGGCGTAGGCCTTTGCCAGATAGGTGCGGCCGTCATGGCATCGCAGGGCTATGCCTGCAACGACATATTGCAGCATTACTATAAGCACACAACAGTAACACAACTATATACAAAATGAATCACGTAAAAGACAGAAACCCGTGGGCATGGATTCCAACGCTCTACTTTGCCGAAGGAATCCCCTATATAATGGTAATGATCATTGCCGAAATCATGTACAAGCGTCTTGGCCTGTCGAATGCCGATGCCGCCTTGTATACAAGCTGGCTTTACCTGCCTTGGGTGATCAAGCCAATATGGAGCCCGTTGGTAGACCTGTTTCGCACAAAGCGCTGGTGGATAGTTGTCATGCAATTCTTTGCCGGTGCGGGCCTTGCCGGTGTGGCATTCACGATTGACGCCCCCAACAGCGTACAGTGGACCCTGGTGTTCTTCTGGCTCGTGGCCTTCAGCAGTGCTACGCACGACATTGCCGCCGACGGCTTTTACATGCTGGCCCTCGACTCCTACAACCAAAGCCTGTTTGTAGGCATCCGCAGCACTTTCTACCGCATAGCCAACATTGTGGGACAAGGCATCACCTTGATGGTGGCCGGCAATTTGGAACTATACTATCGCGATGTGCCCAAGGCATGGACACTGACCATGGCATCAGTGGCGATAATCTTCCTGGCTTTTGCCGTATATCATTTGTTCATCCTGCCGCGCCCCGGTGCCGACCATTCCACGATGAACGACATTGAAAAGAAATCAGAAGACAAGCAATCGGTTACATGGCGACAAGTATGGACTGTGCTTCAGGATTTTCTCATAACGTTCAAGACCTTCTTTCAAAAGCCCGGCATCATTGTCGCCATAGCTTTCCTATTGCTTTACCGCTTTCCCGAAGCCTTTCTGGTAAAGATTTGTCCGCTTTTTCTCATCGACCCCGTTGAAAAAGGCGGGTTGGGACTTACAACAGCCCAAATAGGTTTTGCCAATGGTACGGTAGGCCTCATAGGACTTACGCTGGGTGGAATCGTAGGTGGCATCCTTTCCTCGCGCGGAGGTTTGAAAAAATGGCTGTGGCCGATGGTGGCAAGCATCACACTGCCCGATTTGGTCTATGTATATCTGAGCATTGCACAGCCTGAAAACATGTTTATAGTATGCAGCTGCATCTTTGTGGAGCAGTTGGGCTATGGCTTTGGATTTACGGCCTACATGCTGTATATGCTTTACTTCTCGCGCGGCAAGAGCGAGACATCGCATTATGCCATCTGCACCGCATTTATGGCTGCCAGCATGATGATTCCCGGAATGTTTGCTGGGAAACTTCAGGAACATGTTGGCTATCCTGCCTTTTTCCTTGTGGTGATGGCGTGCTGCGCATTGACTTTGATAGTGTCCATGCTGGTCAAGATCGATCCTGCCTTTGGAAAGAAAAGCAATGCTGCAAAGTATTAAAAGATTATTTGAACATGAATACAAAAAGAATACTGATAGCCGATGCCGGAGCAACAAAGACAGATTGGGCACTGTCGTGTTCCGGCCAGACAATATCCCAAGTAAAGACCCAAGGCATCAGTCCCGTTCATCAGGACAATGCCACCGTTCTGGCAATTCTGGAAAAGGAATTGAAACCCGGCCTGAGTGAAATGCCGGATGAAATCTATTTCTATGGGGCAGGTTGCACTCCCGACAGGTGTGGAAATATTGCATGTATGCTCCGTGAAGCTTTTGGTGATATAAAGGTCGAAGTACTTTCTGACTTGTGGGGAGCGGCACGGGCTGTTTGCGGACATCGGGCAGGTATAGCCTGCATACTTGGTACTGGGGCTAACAGTTGCCTGTATGATGGTCATGACATCTTGCAGAACACACCGCCTCTGGGCTACATCTTAGGTGATGAAGGTTCGGGTGCTGTAATGGGAAAGAACTTTGTGGCTGACGTGTTGAAAGGCATCATGCCTCAAGAGATACGCGATGCCTTCTTTGCCGAAACGGCAACAACCTATGCTGAAATCATAGAACATGTATATCGTCACCCTTTGGCCAATCGTTATTTGGCGTCATTCAGTCAGGTAGTACGTAACCATCGTGAGCATCCTGCCGTTCATACCTTCCTGATAGACCATTTCAGCCGTTTCATCGAGCGCAACATACGCATATATGCCCGCCCGGAATTGCCGCTTAATTTCGTGGGAGGCATAGCCTATAGTTTCCGTCCCGAGCTGGAAGAAGCAGCCCGCAAGGCCGGCATGATGGTAGGCAAAGTGGAACGTAGTCCCATCGAAGGCCTCCTAACTTATCATAATCAATAAACATAAAAACAAGAACATTATGAATACAACAAGAAATACCATGAGGAAACTATTGTCGGCTGCACTTATAGCAGCCCCATTCCTATTTTATAGCTGCACCACATTGGGCACTGCAGCCATAGGCGCAGCCACGAAAGGTTCAAAAAACAGTGTGGCCGAAAGCGTCTTGGGAAGCATTGGAAGCACCAATACCATATCAAATGTCATCAGCAGTGTAATTGGCACAGAAAAATTGTCGCATAGTCAAATTGTTGGCATGTGGAAATACAGTGGTCCGGGTTGTGCCTTCACCAGTGAAAAGACATTGGCAAAAGCCGGTGGCGAAGTGATGGCTGCAAAGATAAAAGACAAGATGGCTCCTTCCTACAAGAGCATCGGCTTTACTGACACAAATACCTATGTCACACTGAATGCCGACAGCACCTATTCGGCAAAAATAGCGGGTAAAGAAATGAAAGGCACTTATCTTTTCAGCGAAGCCGATGGAAAACTCGAGCTGAAAGGCTTGCTACTCACAACAACCTGCTATTTGAAACGCAACGGCAACAATGGTCTGGCTTTGCTATTTGAATCGAAAAAACTGCTTTCCACCTTGCAACTGCTGGCAGCCATCAGTGGAAACGAAAGCCTGGAAGCCATTGGCGAAATAAGCAAAAACTACAGCGGTGTTCGTTTGGGATTCGACATGGTAAAATAGAACTGTGATGACATTCCAATCGTTAGAATATCTGGTATTCCTTCCGGTAGTGTTTATCCTCTATTGGACTGTGTGTCGTAGTAGCAAAGTGTTGCAGAACGGGTTGGTAGTAGCTGCAAGTCTTGTGTTTTACGGCTGGTGGGATTGGCGCTTTCTTGGATTGCTGTTGCTTACGGCATTTTCGACCTTTATAGCCGGATGGTGGATGGGGCAGACCGGCGAAATGAAGAAGCGTAAATGGATTTCGGCGGGAGTTATTGTGCTTAACGTCGGCATACTGTTTTTCTTCAAGTATTATAATTTTTTTGTCCAGACCTTTGCGGATGCCTTCTCGCTGATGGGCATGAATATAAGTGCACATACTTTGAAGATATTATTGCCCGTCGGCATCAGCTTCTATACCTTCACGGCTTTGAGTTACAGCATTGATGTGTATATGCGTAAGGTAGAACCGACCCATGATGTACTGGCCTATTTGGCTTATGTGACATTCTTTCCGAGTATTCTGAGCGGTCCCATCAGCAGGGCGCAGAAGCAACTGCCGCAATATTTCAAGCTCCGTCGGTTTAATTATTATAAGACGGTAAACGCTTGTAAACTAATATTAATAGGGGGGGGTAATTAAGCTGTGTCTTGCCGACAGACTGGGCATATATGTAGATGCCGTTTATGGCAATATATCCCAGCATAGCGGTTCCACGCTCCTGCTGACCAGCATATTTTAACGTGAGTTCGATGAAATCAGAACAAGGCCGGTTGCGTGTCAATCGTTCTCGAGACATTGATACAAGGTTTCTTTGGGAAGTAGCAGTATGCGGCGATTGCACTCAAGAGATTGACAATA
>DJPH01000021.1 GCA_002439755.1 Prevotellaceae bacterium UBA6417
TTTCATTTCCGATGGTTAGACCCACTTGGGATAATTGGTGGTTACTGAGTGCTTTACATTGTCTATAAGGTCACGAAGACGCAACAGTTCGGCATTGAAATAACTGATGCCATGTGCAAGATCGTCTGTTGTACGCATGCTGCTAAACAAATCATACACTGAAACCCTTAAACTACTTGCAAAAACCGGCATACCGCACATGGCCAAAATATAATTCACGCCCAACGAACGCAGAAAAGTACTTTTCCCTGCCATATTGGCTCCTGTAATAATGTAGTAGTTGCCATCCATAATGTTGAAGTCATTGCACACGGCCTTCTCGCCCAAAAAAGGATGGTAAATGCCCTTGGCTTCGTAAATCACCTTGTCGTCATCAACAATGGTTGCTGCAACGCTTTCGGGCTCATTGTAGCGAAAGGTGGCCATAGAGACACGCGCATCCATTTCGCACACTACATCAAGCCATTTCTCCATTTGGGACAAGCTTTTTTCTTTCCAGCGTAAATAACGGCGCACAAGAAAAAAGTCGCTGCAGCATATTGCATTGAAAAGCATTAATGCCAAAACGTTTCCACGCCGATTCAAGGCATCAAGAATGCCTTTCAGCTCTTTAAAAGAATCTACGGCCGATATTTCCCCCTGCGCCAGGATTCGGACACACGCCTTGTTGTTTTCCGCTTCAAAACTGGTTTTCGAAATCAAGCCAATCAACGACAAGCAGGGTTGTATCTCGCCACAAAGACGGCTCACCGACTTGTTGATTTGGCGCAAGGCTCTTGCATTAAGCAGCAAACTCAACATCATTTGTATAAACACCCAATCTAACACAAACTCGACATTCAAATTAAAGAAAACGAACAGAATCAATAGCACGACAAGTAAAGTGATGGATGCCGCCACACATATCAAAGCCGGCACACTCGCAGTTGTTCGAAAATCCGACATTCGACCGGCAGCTTCGATAACATTACCGATAGCAGCCGTATCTATCTTTCCTTGGCGTTTCAATGAGAGAAACTTTGTTCGCCACTCTTCCATGCCGGCCAATTCATCCACAGACTTCCGGCGCGCATCAATTGAAGCAGCATTCCGTTGCGTCCTACTTTGCTCCAATGCACAACCGTTCAACAGAGCTGCCAGCTTATCGCTTCCTCCGCCGGTCACAGTGCGGCAGATACGGTTATAAAGAGACTGCGGTCCAAACAAATCCATATCAAACGAATATTGATGCTTCGAATCAACATAACGACTACCATCATCAAAACCGGAAAAGCATCCGGACATATATTCCAATTCCTTAGCATACACATCACAATGAGCATCCAAGCTCTTGATGGTATTACCGTTTTTCACATCTACATATCGCACAATAAAATATAGCACGAACAGCAAAGCCGCAAGCAATATAAAAAGCATCTGACGACCTGCCGTAAAATAATACACAGCAGAAGCCGATGCCAAAATAAAAGCCGACAATTCCGCAGCAACAAACCAACGATTTTTACACTTCAGCATCCGGCTCTTCTCCGAAAGGTCAAGAAAACGCTTTTCGTAAAACTCTTTTATTTCTTTTCTTGTCATAACAGCTACAAAGGTAGCATTATTTTGGCAACACGGAATTTAAGCAAAAAAATCAAGACCTATGCCGCTTCAAGAAAATAACACCGACTTATGCTGCATTGATTCAGGCAAATCAAAAATCGGTCTTGCATTTTCTCAGTTCCTTGTTGATGCTGTCAAGAAACAAGGACGTTTTTGAATTTTTCAAGGAAGATTCCATCGGAAAAAACAAGGAAACGCTCCAAATCAACAGCAATTCCGAGAAAATCAAGGACAACTTCTAGACCTTTCTGGAAACACAAAAATTCTCTCAACAGCAAACGCCCGAAAACGCCCCTTATAAATTCAAAAAGCCAAGCCAAGTATTACTATTTTGTCCGCTTGAGAAAAGATGTTTCCATAAAAGCCTTTCATCGCATTTCATTTTTCAAGAGCAAAAAACCATACCTACATTTCACGACAAGCCATGCAATTCAAAACAATAGCATTTTGCTATCACGAAATGGCAAAATACAGCCACCCTACATCTGTTTGAACTGAAAATCGGCGCGAAACCATTAACTTATCCAAACAACAGATGCCCTTTTCAAGTAGGAAAAGCAAATGTGTTGCTGCATTATTGATAATTTTTACATACATAACTTCAGCACAACACATACTACAGTCCTCGGATGACAATCATAAAACGTCACTAATAACTGATTACTAAAACAGTAAAGAAGACAGCCCAACTATTGGCAAGGAGGCAACTCATTCAACAATAAAGTTTGTATGCAAAAATACTTGCCAAATACATTTTTATTCATACCTTTGTTGTCGAAGTAGCAATACCGGGGACTTGATGAACTTGCAAAGACATTGTCTTGCATCTCAATAAAAAGAATGTTATTATGTAAAACCTACAATTATGAAAAAGGAAAAATTGAAAGTTCGTCTGATTGATGATGAGCAGGTATTTGGAAACATCTCAGACTATGCAGCAGGATTAACAACTGGCTCAGGAGGATGCGGTGGTAGTGGTAGTGGAAGCAAAGAGTATGTAAACTCGTGTAGCTTAATGGGAAGCACCAGCTTTGAAGGTGTTACTTGGGATATCACCGGTTCAGCCTTTTGCATCGCGATAGTAGAAAACGGTTATATAAAGGATGTTTCAGCCAACTATTCCATTGCATTGAACGGAGGAATCGGTTATAGTTCAGACAAGGATGGAAATCCCATCGTTTGTTCTGGTAATAAAATCGTTATAGGGCGTACCGGTTGTGGCGAATCGTACAGCGAAACAGTTAAGCTTGTAGTTACCAAACGAACATATGACAAGGAAACACAAAAACTAATTGAGAGCAACGCAGAAGAAGAGGAAAGGACTGTAACAGCAACTGTTGATGCAAGCTTTAATTTAGTCACAAAAGAACTTAGCGTTACCGGTTCTGTTTCTGTTTCATAACAACGAGTGGCAACATACCCTTAAATATAGGATTGTTGCCCTCCTTAAAACCTACAATTATGAAAAAAGAAAACATTTACTTCTCCTGCAAGAGATTGATGCAGGCTCTTTCTGCCCGGAAAATTATTCTTTTCTCATTTGTACTGATGGTTTTATTCGGTTCGTGCTCAAGGTCATTATCAGACGAAGGTTGGCCAAATAGCACCTTCAGAGATGAATATTTCGGAAGCCTGGGTTACGGTGATCTCTACCTGGCTCCAAAAGGCCCAGATGACAGATTGTTTTATGCTTTCACCGAAGATGTAGACTACGATTTTGCCGAAGAAATCATGCACCGCCATAACGACAGTCTACGAAAAAGAATTCTACGGTACAAGATGTTGGCTTATCCTTCGAAGCGAGAGAAATACGAACGTCTTCTCAAAGAGGAAGAACAAAGGCTTGCCCGACGAGACAGCATGATAGAAGAAGCCGGAATGGATCTGCTCCGCAACTTCTACGCTGACCTGTACCAAAAGACACAAAAAGAATTTACCAAACTGTACAAGAAGCGTTGTTCGACGGATATGCTGCGACTGCTGAAATACGTCTATATGCAACGACACAATGTAAAGGGATATGCGTGGGCGATATTCGGCAACAATGCCGTCCATAAGAACGCCGATAACTTTGACTATGCATACAATGGCGAAGGATGGTACATAGTAAAGATGGATACGAACAAAATCATGGTGCGGATAACGGGCAGGGAAAAGAAACAGCTGCAGATATGCGGTCTTGCAAATCCCGTACTGCGGATAGGTATGCTGGAATAATAGCCTCTGCTGATATTAGCGGAAGAAACTCGCAGCTACGATTATCTGACTTCCAAGACCTGCTCACCGCCATGCAGGGAATACTCTTTGCCGTTCCAAACGAAAGAGCCGCCTATTTTGTCGGGCAAATTGATGACAGCTTTCATAGTGCCATTCTTTGACAACTTATACTTGACACGAATCGTCCCTTTCGGATGAGGAATGGAGCCTTGCGCCTCGCGAAGCTTTCCAAGTGCCGGAGCAATGCGAACACGATTGAACCCCGGCGCATCGGTATCAATACCCAGGAAAATGCGGAAGAGTTCGATATTGGGACTTGCACCCCAAGCGTGACAGTCTGAGCGTGTGGGCTCGGGCATCTCAGCCCAAGTTGTCATACCCTCTTTGAGCTGCTGGCGCCAAATGCCGAGTTCGCCCAAATAGCGGTCGGCAAGACCAGCACGCTTCATGGCCAAAAACAAATAGTAGCGGAAATAGATGGTGGCCTGCGTCAGACTCTTGTCTTCAAGTATCTTCGAACACAATGACGTGGCCTCTTCGCCTGTTACGATATCTGTAAGAATAGCCATTATGTTGACATGCTGCGAATAATTGCGGTGATCGTAGGTATCTGCAAACAGGCCACGCAAATTGTCCCAATATTTTTCTTTGAAGCGAGCGCGAATGCGTTCGGCCAAAGCTGCATAATGGTCGCCCATGGCAGCAATACCGATAGCACGCTCCAAACGTGACGCTTCATCAAGCGCCATCAGATAAGCTAGGTCCTGATAAGCAGATTTGCCGTCTTTCTCACGAATCGGTGTACCACCGTTGAAACCGGCACTCCAATCGCAAAAGAACCAATAAGGAACAAACGACAAACTGCCGTCGGGACGCATCCACTGCTCGTACCAAGACATGATTTGACGAACTGCCGGAAGCAGGGTACGTACATAAGACGCATCACCACGATACATCCAATAGTCGTAAACCATGCCTGTCCATGACAGGGCGTAGCTGGAAATGACCTGCGGAATATCCGTTGGATAGCGGCTGTAAGTGAGTCCGTCGGGAAGCATGGCTCGTCGGCCTTGTTCGACAGCCGATTTTACCATGAACGTATCGGTTGTATTATACATCGTCACCATGGTTTGGATTCGTGTATCACCAAAATATTGCAGCTGCTCGTAATAGGGACAATCCATATACGTCTCATTGGCACATAGACGCGCTGTGTGCCATCCCACATCGAGCATGCGCTGAAGGTCATCATCGCCTTCAACCTTAAAGGCACTCACCCGCTTGAAAGGATAAGCGCAGAACGTGCCATAAACATCCTTTAAGGTTAGTGGTTGGTCTTTTGTCTGTATAGTGAGTTCAACATAGCGCCATGTGCGCCACCACAACGGAGTAAAGTTGAAGTCGGAACGCCCGTCAGGCAAGATGCAATCCTGATAGCCAAAGAAAACCTTACCTTCTATATCGTTTCGATTGCCCAAGGGTGCTTCGTTTCCTTTGTCGTCACGGGTAAACAAGGTTTCGGCATAGCCGACATCGACCGTTGCACCTTTTCCGCCACCCAAAAGCAAGGTAAGATAGCCCGTTGTCTCCTTTCCTTGATCCAACAAGATTTTTACAGATGTATTTGACGGTATCACCAAGTTGGTAGGGCTTTTGGTAAAATTTCCGACAGATTTTATGCCTTCGGCCCGGCGAACACGTTGAAAACGCTCAAAAGCCATTTCCATAGGAGGCAGATTGTCTGGAACGAGCAGTCGGCCGGGATAATCGCTTGTTCCTTTGATTGCAGCACCTTCCAATGCAATGGCATTGTGCCAAGATGTATCGTCAAAATCTGCCAAAGTCCACCTTTCAGGATAAAAAGAAACATCTATCTGCTCGGTTGGCCCTGCTGCATAATAGCCCCTTACACGTCCTTTCGTACATCTTGAATACGCTTTGTTCTGAACACATTTCCAAGAATTGTTTGTGTTGACGATTTTTTCAGCATCTGAATTACCCTGCAATAAGAAAGCCATTTCGCCTTTTGAAATCTGAGCTGCAGGACGATATTGCGCAAAATTCCAAACTACTGCAGCCAAGACGTTTCTGCCGGCCTTGAGAAAACGGGCAATATCAACTGTTTCAAAATTCCAATTGCTCAAATCACCACGACAGGGGCCTAACGAAACCAAACTATCATTGACATACAACTTATAACGGTTGTCGGCCGACACATGTACGACAAATTTTTCGGGGCGGGAAGTCAGGTCAAACGTCTTTCTGAAATGGTAAACGCCAAAATCACGTAAGTTTGCCTCAGGTACACCTATCCATTGAGCAGGCCAACGCCCCTCAAAAAATTGCGGATTGACAAGATGCTCATTATAGCCCTTCAAATGTATCTGGGAAGAGGCAGATATGCAAAGCAGCAGGAACAAGGACAGAAATAGATATATTCTCTTCATTTTTATGTTATTTAGTCGTCCCTACTTAAG
>DJPH01000064.1 GCA_002439755.1 Prevotellaceae bacterium UBA6417
TGACGATGTGCAGGGTTGCAGGTAGTTTTCTGTACATGAAACAGGTCGTGACATGTACATGAAACAGGTAGTGGTATGTACATGAAACAAGTAGTGACATGTACAGGAAACAGGTTGTGTCATGTACATGAAACACGTTGTGTCCTATAGGGGAAACAGGTAGTTTCATGTAGGTGAAACACATTGTTTCATGTAGATGAAACACCTTTCAATGTGCCGCATTGCATAGGGGGAAGTGTGTAGCCTGATTTCTGCAAGTGCCATATTGTTTGTTTTTGCAGGCATTATTTTTGTGGAATGTTGTGTCTTTGATGGTGTTTTTTTTCTACCTTTGAAGTCTGAAAGCGGCAGGATGCCGTTTTCGAGACCAATATGTTTTTATAAAGCTACTAAAATGAAAGTATTCCGCTATGTCTCTGATTTGGGTGATTTGAGCAAGGCCTTAAGCGAGGCCTCTGAAATCAAGGCCGACCGTTTCCGCTATCAATCGTTGGGCAAGAACAAGACAGTGCTACTAATCTTCTTCAACAACAGCTTGCGCACGCGGTTGAGCACCCAAAAGGCTGCGATGAACCTGGGGCTGAATGTTATTGTGCTGGATGTCAATCAGGGTGCATGGAAGCTCGAGACACAGCGAGGTGTCGTGATGGACGGTGACAAGAGCGAGCATTTGCTCGAGGCCATTCCCGTGATGGCCCAGTATTGCGATATGATAGGTGTACGCACCTTTGCCCGCTTTGAAAGTCGCGAGGCCGATTATACCGAGGAGATACTCAATCAATTCATAAAGTACAGCGGCCGTCCTGTGTTTTCAATGGAGAGTGCCACCGTGCACCCGTTGCAGGCCTTTGCCGACTTGATAACCATCGAGCAGTATAAACGCAAGCCGCGCCCCAAGGTGGTGCTGACGTGGGCTCCCCATCCCAAGGCCCTTCCCCAGGCAGTGCCCAACAGCTTTGCCCAATGGATGCAGGCCGCCGATGTGGATTTGGTGATAACCCATCCTCACGGTTATGAACTGGATCCCTTTTTCGTTGCAGGAGCCGATGTAGAATATAATCAGCTGAAAGCCCTTGAGGGTGCAGATTTCGTATATGCGAAAAACTGGAGCTGCCCCGGCGTTACCAATCCTGCAGACTATGGCAAGGTGCTGAACAAGGATATGGGTTGGACCATCGATGCCGCCCACATGGCAGTGACCGATGACGCGTTTTTCATGCATTGTCTGCCGGTGCGCCGCAACATGATAGTGACCGACGAAGTGATAGAAGCACCCACTTCGCTGGTGATTCCCGAAGCTGCCAACCGTGAGATTTCGGCAACAGTAGTGCTTAAACGTATGCTCGAAGACCTGTGATTATGACAGTAAACGAACGTCATTTCCTGGGTTTCATACGCTATGCCCTATTCGGCGGCGAATATCCCCGCGGCATCCTGACACGCGCGGGCTGGAAAGAACAGCAAAAGATGGCGAAGGATCAGACTGTCACCGGCCTGTTCTATACTGCTGTGTCTCAGCTTCCTCCCGAGTTGCGGCCGCCACAGCAGATGCTCATGAAGCTTTACAGCAATGTGGTGTATATGGAGAACATGAACAAGATGCTGAACCGGTGCACGTGTGATATATTCGAGATATACAAAAGCTTGGGGGTTCATCCCATCCTGCTTAAGGGACAAGAGGTGGCCACGCTGTATGAGCATCCCGAACTGCGCGCATTTGGCGACATAGACATCTTTGTTCCCGATTGGAACAAAGCCCTTGACAAATGGATACTTGCCAATGCGGAACGTGTAGACAGCCTTGCCGGCAAGGAACATCTGTCGGCATTCAACTGGAAGGGTGCCGTGGTAGAAAACCACCTGTGCCTGCTGAAGTTCTACAATCGCGATTTGGCGCGCAAGATGGACGACATAGTGAACAGCGAATTGCCCGAAAAGCGCACGGAATGCTTCGTGACCATAGACGGACATCAGCTTGAAGTGCTTCCCCGTACACTCGAACTGCTGTATCAGATAGTCCACTTCTCGAAACATCTCATTCTGAGTGGAGTGGGGCTTCGCCAGTTGTGTGACATAACGCTCACGATGCACCATTATTATAAGGACATAGATTCCGAAAAGCTTTGCAAATGGTTTGACATGCTTGAAATACGCAAGATGGCCAATGCCGTTGCCGCTGCCGCCGTCCGCTATCTGGGACTTCCGTCTGAAGAAGTTCCATACGACTACAAGCAGGACGCTTTTGGTGAGAAAGAAGATGACTTGATGGAGATAGTGATGGATGCAGCCAACTTTGGCTATTGGCTGAAAATGGGGAAGAAAAAGTCATGGTATGAGCGTCTGAGCAGGAACATACGCCAATATGCACGCATATATCCGTATATGCCTAAAGAGGCCAGAACAGAAATAATGCTTGTCCTGTTGGGCAAGCTAAAGTAATACCGCGTTAAGCAGTGTTTTTTCATTTAGTAGGGCAGGCGATAGGTTGCTTGCCCTTTTTTGTATTCGTTGATGACAAAGCATACAGAGTCGCGCCCTTCGCGCAGCAGGTCTTTATAGGGTTTGAGCGAGCATGAGAGGTAGCACGTGGCAGAAAAAGCCGGAAAGTCATTGCCGGCATCGTGGTAGAGCCGGATGCAAAGGGTTTTATGTCCGTCGTCAGCCTGCGAAATGCCGCGGTCGATAAAGGCGAACTCATGCTGTTGGTCGCGGTGAGGTATCATGAGCGTAAGGTTGATGTAATGGCTTCCGCGCCAAATGCTTTGCATCTTTACCGAATCGGTCTTGATATCTTCCCCTGACATGTCTTTCGGGGTGTCGCAGATTGCCCGTGACGCGGCAGCCACCTCTACACCGTTTCCCTGCCTGATGAGATATGCCACGTAGCGATATGCGGTGTCGGCTTTCAGTGCCGTAAAGGGATTGGTGACAGACAGATGCTCACCCCTGTCGGTAACCAGTGTGGAGCCGGTGCCCGAAGCATCGGTCAGCACATCGACAAATTCCATTTCGTAGTTGGGGGCAATGCGGGTGTCATCGCTGCAGGCTGCCAGTGTCAGTGCCAGGATAAGCAAGATAGCTCTTACCGGGGCTGCTCCTGTCATCTATGATTGCTTAGCCTCGGCAGCTGCCAAGTAGTTCTTCAAAGGGTTGGAGTACATGGTCAGCATGCAGCATTCCAGATAGTCAAGATCAGGGTCAGGCAGGTTTATCTTGCCTATTTGCTGCTTCAGATAGTTCTCGAACCTGTCTTCTTCGTCTTTGGTATACAGGTTGGCAAAGCGGCTGTTGCCGTTCAGGTGGTCGTAGGCTATATAGTTGTTGGCGTATAGACGGTAGTGGCTGTGGATTTCGTGGTCGATGTGCTCGGAAATAATGGGATAGAGCTCGGTCTTGTGCTGCTTGCCGTCCAGAGAGCCCAGCCATTCGTTCATGCAGGCTGCAGCCTGATAGTGCACGTGCCCTTTGTAGCCGAAGATGCCGGTGCTCATGCTTTCCAGGTCGTCCTGCATGCTTTTTTGGAACTCGGGGTTGTCACGTCTTTGTTGAAACTCCTTAGCCTTTAAGTAATCGCAGGGGTCGTATTCGTAGGATATGCTGAGTGGCACGATGTTAAGCTGCTGCAAGCGCTCGATGATGGTGCCGGTTCCACCCAGTCTCATCATTTTGAGGATGGAACTTTGTGTACGGTCGTCCGAATCTTTAGAGCGTCCCTGCCGCTGTGCTATCCAGATGCTTTCTTTCTTTTCCTTGATGGCAAAGTGCATGTAGCCGCTCAGCTGCTGGCTTGCCAAGAGTTTCTGGCGTCCGTGCAGATTGCGTTTGACGATAAAAGACTTGTTGAGGCGCACCAGATAATTAATCCATGGATATACAAGCAGGTTATTTCCGATGGCAATTTCAACGGTGTTGCCGAATCCGTTGTCGAGCATGAGTTTGCTCAGAAAGCCGCTGTCGAGCACTATGTCACGGTGGTTTGACAGGAATGTATAGTTCTTTGTCTTGTCCAATGTGCCGAAATCGACATCGGTGCCATCGGTATGTTTGTCGATGATGCTCTGCATAATGCCGTAAGAGAATGCTTTTTGGAAGTCGAGCATTGTCTTACATTGCCGAGCTTTGTGCATGATGGCTTCGAAGGGGATGCCGGGAAATACTTTGGCAACTACGGCCTGAAACTGTTTGTCGTCCGACAGCTTGTCGAATGCGCCCTGCATCTCTTCGGGTGTGAATGGGCGGATGTCGTCAAATTCCTTGGGAATAGTCATGGTGCGTTGTTTAGAATTTGTTTTCAATGATGTCAGTGAGCACATCGCTCATCTTCAGGCCTGCTGCCTTTACCTGTTGCGGAATGAAGCTGGTTGCCGTCATGCCCGGCGTGGTGTTAATCTCCAGCATGTTGATTGTTTCATGGCCTTTTTCACCTGTCAGTATGTAGTCAATGCGTATGATGCCTTCGCACCCCAGTATGTCGTATATGACTGATGTGAGCTGCTTGACTCTTCGGGTTGTGTCTTCGCTCAGTCGTGCAGGTGTGATCTCTTGTACGGCACCGTTGTATTTGGCATTGTAGTCAAAGAACTCGTCGGCCGACACAACTTCGGTTATGGGCAGTACATGGCTGACGTTGCGTGTTTTATAGCACCCACAGGTGATTTCGGTGCCTTGCATGAAGGCTTCTATCATGGCTTCGTTTCCGGCTTCGCCCATTGCAAGTTGTATGGCGGGGCGCAGTTGTTCTTTGCTTTTCACTTTGGTGACGCCGAAGCTGCTGCCGTCGGCTGCCGGTTTTACGAAGCAGGGCAGTCCCACTTTGGAGATGATGTTGTCTTCAGAGATGTTTAGCTCTTGTCCTTTCCTTATCAACAGGCTTTCGGCTACTTTCACGCCCCATGTTTTCAAGTAGTGGTTCAGGCTGAATTTGTGGAATGTCAGTGCTTCCACAAGCACTCCGCTGGTGGAGTAGGGCAGGCCTATCATGTCGAGGTAGCCTTGCAGCAGTCCGTTTTCTCCCGGTGTGCCGTGTATGGTGATATAGGCAAAGTCGGGCTTGATGCGGCCTTGCGGTGTGCTAAAGGTGAAGTCGTTCTTGTCGATCGGATATCTTTCACCGTCTGCTGTTACGGCTTCCCAGCATGCACCCTTGATTTCTATGATGTGGCAATCGTATCTTTCTTTGTCCATAAACGAGTAGATGCCCTGTGCGCTGCGTAGGGATACGTCGTGTTCCGAGGAGTCGCCTCCTGCTATGATGGCTATGGTTCTTTTTTTCTGTTCCATGTGTTTTATGTTTTATCCTTGCGGATGGTTATTTGTTATCTCTGTTTTCCCACTCGTCGATGAGTGCTTGCATGTCGTGGGGCAGTGGCGATGTGAAGTCCATTTGCTGCCCGTTTCGTGGGTGGACAAATCCTAATGTGCGGGCATGGAGTGCCTGCCGCGGGCATAGTTCGAAGCAGTGTCTGACGAAGAGTCGGTAGCTGTTTTCTGTTGTTCCCCGCAGTATTTGGTCTCCTCCGTAGCGGGTGTCGTTGAAGAGTGGGTGACCTATGTGCTTCATATGTGCACGTATCTGGTGTGTACGTCCGGTTTCCAGCACGCACTGAACCAAGGTAGTGTAGCCGTAGCGGCGTAGGACTTTGTAGTGTGTTACTGCGGGTTTGCCGGTTTCGGAGCCTACAGGGAAGACGGTCATTCTCAGCCTGTCTTTGGGGTCGCGGCCTATATTTCCTTCTATGCGTCCTTCGTTTTCGTTGAAGTCGCCCCATACAAGTGCGTTGTAGCTTCTATGGGTGGTTTTGTTGAAGAACTGCAGCCCCAGGCTTGTTTTTGCCTCGGGTGTCTTGGCGATTACCAGCAGTCCTGAGGTGTCTTTGTCTATGCGGTGTACGAGTCCTACGGCGGGGTCGTTGGCATCGAAGCTGCTGTTGTCTTTCAGGTGCCATGCCAGTGCGTTGACCAGTGTTCCTGTGTAGTTGCCGCATCCCGGGTGCACTACGAGTCCTGCCGGCTTGTTTATGACCATGAGGTCGTTGTCTTCATAGACCACGTCAAGCGGTATGTCTTCGGGCTCTATGGTGTTGTCGTAGGGTGGATGGTCGAGCACGATGGTTACGATGTCGCGGGGCTTGACCTTGTAGTTGCTTTTTACGCTTTGGTCGTTGACTCTTACGAAGCCTGCATCTGCTGCTTTTTGTATGCGGTTGCGTGAGGTGTCGCGCAGGTGAAGGTATAGGAACTTGTCAATGCGCAGTGGCTGTTGTCCGTTGTCGGCCGTTATTCTGAAGTGTTCATACAGGCCGTTTCCCTGCTCTTCGTCCTCTATGTCTGTGAGGTTGCAAAGAGGGATGTCGGGTGTTGCTGTCAGTTCCTGTGCATGGATATCCATAAGCTGCTGTTTCGTTTATTCGGCCGGAGGCACGTCGGTCAGTCCTGTTTCGGCCTGCAGGCTGTCGATGGCGTATTCGCTGTCTGTCATGTCTATGTCGTTGCCATAGGAGACTCCATCTCCTGCCACCAGTATTATTTCGTCGTCGGAGTCTATGCGGCTGCCTGCTCCCACGTTGTGACCGTTGCATTTGACTTCGTAGACCCAGTCTTTTTCTCCGTTGATGTATTCTGTGGGCCCCAGTTTGAATCCGAGTGCGCTCAGGCTGGCTATGGCTTCTCTCAGGGAGCTGTTGTCGGCAATGTCGGGCAATACGAGCTGCGGGGCATTGCCGGAATTGATGACCAGTCCTATGGTGCGCCCTGTCTTTACCCGCTCACCGGCCACGATGGTCTGTTCATAAATGACTCCTGCGGGCAGGGTTTTTACATATACAGAATCGTCGATGCGTGCCTGCAGTCCGAGCAGTTGCAGTTTTTTGTCTGCGGCTTGTTCGCTGAGGCCACGTAGATCGGGCATCCTCACTTCCTGCCCATGACGGGTGTAGATGTCTAAGCCGAAGATGGCCGATGTGAAGAGTGCTGCCGTTACAATCAGCATGGCGACAATGTTCAGCAACAATATGTTGCATCGTTTTTTTTGCGGAGCCGGGTTGTCCTGATTGCCGGGGCCGGTAGTCTGTCCTTTTCTTTTCAAAAACATGTATGCCGGTTTCTTTTGAATACAAAGTTACTTCAAAATGATGTAAGTCCAAAATATTTCCCTTTAAAACGCCGAACTTCATAACAAAAGCATTTAGCCTTTAATATTTTTTCTGTTATGTACTTGGTGGTTTCATGGGTTATTGGTAATATTGCAGTCAGAAAAAATAACACACACAATGTATCACAGTATGAAAAGATTCGTATTAGTTGCACTTATGCCGTTACTCATGTTGGTGTTAGCTCCCGTGCTTGTAGAGGCAGGAGGCTGGAAGGCTAAGCATGTGGTGCTTATAGGTGTCGATGGGTGGGCTTCGCACAATCTGGATGAGGCCACCAATATTCCCAACATCCGTTGGATGATGCAGAACGGCAGTTATACTTTAAAGAAACGTTCGGTGTTGCCTTCTGCTTCGGCCATTAACTGGGCTTCGCTGTTTATGGGTGGCGGAACCGAGATGACGGGCTATACACAGTGGAACTCAAAAACTCCCGAGATACCGTCGTTGGCCACTAATAGTCGCAACATATTTCCTACCATATATTCGGTGCTGCGCGAGCAGTTTCCAAAGATAAAGACGGCACTTACGTTTGATTGGGACGGTATAGGCTATGTGACCGATACGGCGGCCATTGATTTCGTGAAATACGAGAAAGGACCCGAAAACGAGCCCGAAGTGGCCATAGCTGCGGGAACTGACTGTATCAGAAAAGTGAAGCCCGAATTTATCACCATCTATATCGGAGGTCTCGATGAGACAGGCCATGCGCACGGATGGTATACAGCTCCCTATTATGAGATGCTGACCCGTGTCGACAATGCCGTGGGTGAGATATTCAGGGCTGTAAAGGATGCAGGTATCTATGACAACACAATCTTTATATTGACGAGCGACCACGGAGGCATCAATAAGGGGCATGGTGGCATGACCCTTGAAGAGATGGAGACTCCCTTTGTGGTATGTGGCAAGAACATAAGAAAGGGATATGTGATGAAGGAACCGATGATGCAATTCGATGTTGCGGCTACCATAGCCTGCATGTTCAATGCCAAGTTGCCCAAGTGCTGGCGCGGCCGGCCCATGGAAGAGATATTCAGGTAGGTCAGGTTGTTGACGGCTCTGTCGAGCCGTTGGTGTATAGGCGGTACGGTTGTAAGTCAACTGTGCCGCCTGTTTTTGGCTCTATACGTTCCGAGGTACCAAAATGCAGCCTGCGATGTGTACAGCTTGTGCGTGCGATGCGTATAGATCGTGCCTGCGATGTGTACAGCTTGAGCGTGCGATGTGTATAGATCGTTCGTGCGATGTGTACAGACCGTAGGTTGCGATATGTACAGATCGTGCGTGCGATGTGTATAGATCGTTCGTGCGATGTGTACAGACCGTAGGTTGCGATATGTACAGATCGTGAGGTGCGATGTGTATAGATCGTTCGTGCGATATGTACAGACCGTAAGCTGCAATGTCAGGCAGGTGGCTTTTCGAGCCGGCTTTTGCCGATAAAAAAAGCCTTAGAAACATGGCAAAAGTATGAAAATATTTCTTTTTGTAAAATACGCTTTACATTTTGTGTTTTGTCAATTATAAGGCTTATCTTTGCAATTCTTGTGTGAGACAGCCAGTAAATAAGATGACAAGATATAGAATATTTGCGGCGGTGGCATTTGCTTCGCTCACCGCTGTCACAGTAATGGCTCGCGACTATGTGGTAACAGGTCGTGTGCTGGATGGAGGCAATAAAGATGCAGCTCTGGTGGGTGCCACCATACGGTTGTTAAAGACCGATAGCTCGGCTGTGGCTGGTCAGATGATTGGCGACAAGGGACGTTTTCGCCTGATTGCAAAGAAACGTGGCGACTATCTGCTTGAGTGCAAGTTTGTTGGCTACAAGAATGTGTGGAAAAACGTGGCGTTCGCGAACAAGGATTCGGTGAATGTGGGTGACATAAGACTTGTTCCGTCAGATATAGCCATAAAGGGTGCGGCCAAGGTGACCGGCACAGCAGCCAAGATGACCCAGAAGAAAGACACGCTGATCTTCAATGCCGCAGCCTTCAAGACCATGGAGGGCTCTACGCTTAAAAAGTTGGTTGAACAGCTGCCCGGCGTGGTTGTCGATGACGATGGCAACATAACGGTAAACGGAAAAGAAGTGACCGAAATCAAGATTAACGGCAAGGACTTCTTCAAAGGCGACACACAAGTGGCCATGGACAACCTGCCCGTCAACCTCGTTGACAAGGTGCGCACCTATGAAGAAAAGAGCGATTACACCAAGCACACCGGTGTTGACGATGGTGAAAAGAAGACCGTGCTCGACATTAACCTGAAGAAAGAGCTGAAATCTACCGTCACCTCGCGGGGCAACATAGGCAACGGCACCGACAACCGTTACAGGGATGACCTTTTCGTGAACCGCTTCACCGACAAAAACCGTCAGACACTGTGGGGCAACATGTCAAACCTCGGAGGCTGGGGTTGGGGGCTTCATGCCAACAAAGAGCTGGGCACCAACCTTCAATGGATGAACAAGGAAAAGTGGGGTGAGCCGGGACGCTACCAACTGAGTGTAGGGCTCAAATACCGTCATGACGATGACGATGTGGAGTCGACCCGCAATTCGGAGACCTTTCTCACCGGTACCGACATCAAATCTTTCTCCAACAGTGTCAGCCGAGACCGCAACCGTCGCTCGGAGATGGGTGGCAACATTTCGCTCGAATGGTCGATAGACAGCCTCACCTCCTTATGGGCCTACACCTCGCTCAACGGACAAAAAAGCGACAACCGCAGTGATGCACGCAGTGCAAAATACGACAGTGACCCTTATGCCACCACAGTGGCCGACCCCCTGTCCAACATGTTTTCGGACTCACCCGACGAGAGCCTGAGGCAGATAGCCGTCAACCGCAACATGCAGCAAGACAAGACCGACTCGAAATACTTCGGATGGGACGGCAGCTTCGGGCTGTATCACAGGCTCGACACCATGAACAGCCACCTGATATTCGAGGGCGACTGGGGCCTCAGCCATACGGGCAACCACCGCTACAACCTGTCAGACATACAATATTATAAGGTAGATGGCAACCAAAAACCCCAATCCTACTACAACCAATATGTGCGTTCGCCCCAGACAAGCCGGCGGGCCAATGTGGGAGGTGGCTATATACACGGATTCACAAAAAACATACATCTGGGCATGAGATACCGCTTCCGCTACAACGATGACGACAACGACAGAGCATGGTATCAGCTGGATTCACTCCTGCAATATAAAGCCGACAACTATCCGCAACTGGGCACACTACCCACCAATGACTCGCTTCAGATAGCCTACAATGTACAGAACAGCCAGTATACCACCTATAAAAACATTGAACATGCTTTTAGTCTGGAGTTCAACTACACCATACCTAAAAAACTGACCTGGCGGGCCGACCTGAGCATAAGGCCCATTCACACCACCCTGGACTATACAAAAGGAACCTTCCATACGCTGCAAAAACGCGACCGTGTCAACATATGGCCGCATACATACCTGCGCTATGAACTGGGCGAAAACCATACACTGGACTTCCGCTATCACGGAGGAACCAATCAGCCCGATATACTAAGCCTCATCGATGTTCCCGATGAATCAAACCCGCTCTATATAACCCGAGGCAACAACAATCTGAAGGCTTCATGGGAAAATACCCTGCAAATGCATTACAACCTGTACATGAGCAAGACACAGCAATCGGTCAATGCACATTTCAGGTTCAACAATACGTACAACTCAATCTCTAACACCATCACCTACATTCCCGAAACCGGTGTGCAGATATCCCGCCCGGAAAACATCAACGGCAACTGGAGCTGGCGCGGCAATGTAGGCTACAACCGCAGTCTGGGCAAGAACAACCGGTTTCAGATTGAGGCACAAAGCGGTATCAACATGAACAACAGCGTGGGCTTTGTCAGTGTGGGAACAGGCACCGAAACCACCAACGTGAAGAACACAGTCAGGAGCACGCGATTGAGCGAACGTATAGGGGCCTCCTACAGGGTAATGTATTTTGACGCCCGTTTCAGCGTGGATTTCAACTACAATCACGCCAGAGCCGACAAGCAGAAAAACGCAGACATGGACATCTACCGTATGAACTATTTCGTTGAAAGCCATGTACGCACCAAGTGGGATATGGAACTTGGGAGCAACATACGCATACAGAACAGGCGTGGATATACCGACCCGCAGATGAACACCAACGAATATATATGGGACGCTAACCTGACCCAGAGCTTCTTGAAAGACAAACAGCTGACCCTGGGCATTGAGGTTCGCGACATACTTCGTTCGCGCAAAAACGTGCACTACGACGTGAATGCATCCGGCAAGACCGAAACACGCATCAATGCCATAGGACGTTACGTATTGTTCAAGCTGACCTACAAGCTCAACATCTTCGGAGGTAGCAATAAAGCCTGAGCTCATCCAGGGTTCAAATCTTAAACAGTCAGGCCGGCCATCCTTTCGTGATGGCCGGCCTGATGGCTTATGGCAAGATCCTCTTAAAGGTCTTTGCCTATGTCACGACGGTAGTAACGGTCTTTGTAATGTATCTTTGCAGCATTTTCCATAGAGCGGGCCAAGGCCTCTTCCTTGTCTGCTCCATAGGAAGTCACCGAGATGACACGTCCTCCGGCCGTCACCAGATGGTTGTCCTTCATGGCTGTTCCGGAGTGAAACACCAGGCTGCCCTCTATGTCGTCAGCACCTTCAATGATGTAGCCCTTCTTATACTCCTGCGGATATCCGCCTGAAACCAACATCACATTGACGGCAGCCCTGTCGTCAAATTCAATGGAACGCTTGTCCAAATCGCCGTTGATCACTCCCTCGAACAAGTCTACAAGATCACTTTTCAGGCGTGGCATCACGGTCTCTGTCTCGGGGTCGCCCATGCGGCAATTGTATTCTATCACCATGGGCTCGCCGTCAACATTGATGAGTCCGAAGAAAATGAAGCCCTTATAGTTGATGCCTTCCTCGGCAAGCCCCTCAACTGTGGGACGGATAATGCGGTCTTCTACCTTCTGCATCCACTCCTTGGTGGCAAAAGGAACAGGCGAAACGCTTCCCATACCACCGGTGTTGAGGCCGCAGTCATATTCGCCGATGCGCTTGTAGTCCTTGGCTTCGGGCAATATCTTGTAGTGCTTGCCATCGGTAAGCACAAATACGGAACATTCGATGCCCGTCAGGTATTCTTCCAACACCACATGAGCCGATGCTTCGCCAAACATGCCTTGAAGCATGTCCTGAAACTCCTTGCGTGCCTCTTTCAGAGAAGGCACGATGAGCACCCCCTTGCCGGCACAAAGGCCATCGGCCTTCAGCACATAAGGTGCATTCATGGTTTCAAGGAAATCGAGCCCCTCCTGTATGTTCGTTCCGTCGAATGTCTTGTAGCGTGCTGTGGGAATGCCATGACGCATCATGAACCCCTTGGCAAAATCTTTGCTGCCTTCCAGCCGCGCACCCGATTTGTCGGGACCTATGATGCCAACGCCCCGCAGCGATGGCTCAGAGGCAAAATAGTCTACAATGCCTTCGACCAATGGCACTTCCGGGCCGACTACAACCATGTCGATTCCCTTATCCGTGACAAACGAGCCTATGGCAGCGAAGTCGTTGGCCTTGATGTCAACGTTTTCGCCCAGCCGGCCCATACCGGGATTGCCGGGAGCTATGTACAACTTGTCCAGCTTAGGACTTTGAGCAATCTTCCAAGCTAAGGCGTGCTCTCGCCCGCCGCTTCCTAACAAAAGTATTTTCATGTTGCTGATATATTATACAATGTATGTCGACGCTATTTCAAGTGGTCTTCAAAGTAGCGTGTAATATGTTCGTGCAAATGTATGCGGTCTTTGCCCATCATGTTGTGACCGTCGCCCGGATATGTAAGTAAGTCGGGGTGTGTTCCTGCCGTTTCGCAGGCACGGATAAACGACAATGTATGCTGCGGTACACACACAGGATCATTGTAGCCGAATATAATTAGCAGGCGGCCTTTCAAGTCACCTGCACGTAAGGTCAGGTTGTTCTTTCGGTAGCCTTCAGGATTACTTTGGGGGCAATCCATATAGCGCTCACCATACATTATCTCGTAATATTTCCAGTCGATAACCGGACCTCCGGCCACACCACACTTGAATACATCCGGATATGTAAGCATAAGGTTGGTCGTCATAAAGCCACCGTAGCTCCATCCGTGTACACCCAGGCGGTTGGCGTCTATATAGGGCTGTGACTTCAAAAACTCGATTCCGCGCATCTGGTCGCGCATTTCTTCAGTGCCCAGCCTGCGGAACGTGACATTCTCGAAGGCCAATCCGCGCTCGTCGCTGCCGCGATTGTCGAGCACAAAGACAATGTAGCCTTTCTGTGCCATGTAGAGCTCCCAACCGCGCGACAGGTAGTTCCATGAGGCATTGACCATGCGTGCATGAGGCCCTCCATAGACATATACAATGGCGGGATAGCTCTTGGTTGAATCAAAGTCGTGGGGCTTTACCATGCGATAATACAGATCTGTTGTGTCGTCGGCAGCCTTTATTGTTCCCGAAGTGATGATGGGAACGGCATAGCCTTTCCATGGGTCTTCGGCATTCAACAGTGTATGCGTCTTGCCGTTAGACGTATTGACAAGGTCGATGCGGTGGGGAATGCCCGGAGCTGACCAATCATCAAGCAACATTTCCCCGTTGGCCGACAGTCTGCCACTGTGCACACCTTTGGCTTCACCCAAGAGTTTCACGCTATTCTTCTCGATGCCCACACTGAAGAAGTTGTGCTGCATGGGCAGTGTGCCCGTGGCATTGATGATAACACTTTTGGTCTTTAGGTTGAATCCCATGAGGTCAAGCACCACACCTGTGCGTTGGTCGGTCAGCTTTCGCAGGGTTTTGCCGGCCTTGAGACTGTAGAGATACAGACGTTCATAGCCGTCTTTTTCACTCCAATAGATAAACTTGTCATCGTCCCAAGGCAGAAAAGTAATGCCATGTTCGGGTTCTACATACTTGGGGTGTGTCTCTTCATACAGTTCTTTCTCCTTCACTCCGGTGGCAGCATCAAAGCAGCACAGGCGCAGGTGATTCTGGTCACGGTTCAGGTTGTACAAATAAATCTTTCTGGAGTCGGGGCTCCATGTAATGCCCGTATAGTATTGGTCGGTATTGTCACCCGTCTGAAGCCATGTGGTGTTGCCCGTTGTCATATCAATGACCCCCATGCTCACCTTGTGACTCTTCTCTCCGGCCATGGGATATTTAATGGGCTGCACGGTAGCTATGCGGGTGGAAATGTCAACCAGTGGATAGTCCGTAACCATGCTCTGGTCCATTCGATAGAAGCACAGGCGGTTGCCGTCTGGACTCCAATAGGTACCTTTGCTGATGCCGAACTCATTGCGATGTACACTTTGGCCATAGACAATGTCGTGCGAACCATCTGTGCTTACCTGTAACCGTGGGGCATTGGCTCGTGAAATATAAAGGTTGTCATGATGGTTGTAGGCCACACTGCCATCGATGCCGCTGCAATCAACATCGCCGGCAGGTGCATCCAGACGGATGATGTGGCTTATCTGTTTCTTGGACCAGTCGTAGTTGAAAATGGATTTTGCAGTGGTGAACTGCGCGATGGTTTTTTCGTCTTTCGTAAACCTGGCTCCATTGAGAGACTTGACAGCATCATCGATATGTGCACTCTTCATGGCTTCTTGCAGCTCTTTTAGAGTAAACAATGGCTGCCACGTGTTTTTCTTGTCGAGAACAAAGCAGCTTTCGCCTTCTATCTTTATCAGGTTGTTGCCCCACCATGCAGTTGTCATTCGGACAGGAATGAGTGATGCATAGGTCTTTCCTCCGGGTATGAGGTCGTCAAGCGTGAATTGCTTCTGTTGCGCCATAAGGGTCATGGAACAGAGGGACAAGGCAAATGTAATCAGGTGCTTAATCATCGTTTCTGCCGTTGAAGCGACGGTTCGGCCGTCTGCCTTTGTCCTTGTTGCCGTAGGCCTTTTTATCTTTGTCGTAAGGGCGTCTGTCACGGAAGCTGTTGCTGCCGCGTTCGTTGCGTTTGTCCTTGTTGTACGGATTCTGACCTTGACGCGGTGAGGAATAATTGTCGCGGTTTTTGAATGAATCGGTCTCTTTTTCATTGCGGTAGTTTCCATATTCTTTTCGTGAATCTCCGCGACGATTGCGGCGTTTGTCATCGTCATCCTTTTTGTCATAATCGTCATAACGGTTGCGGCGTGTGTCGCGTAGCTGGTTTTGTACAAACTCACGATGGCGTATCCGTATATATTCCGGAATTTCAGACTCAAGGTCTTCTTCATCGTAGTTGGCCGCCTGTTTGAAATCGTGGTGTGGCTTTAGCTTGCGTTTGGCGGCATTACGTTCCTTGTCTTCTTCTGTTTTAAGGATGTTGCCTTGTGCGCGGAAGTTCTCCAGTTTCCCGTCGAATATCTGGTATTTACGAAATTCGCAGTCCAAGGAGCCGTTAAACAATGGTATCTTAAGGCTGGGTTTCAGTCCTATTTGTTCGAAAGTCTCTTCGCGATAGCCTATGATCCAAGCTTCGTTGCCTACGAACTGATGTTTCAAACGATCACCCAATGTGCGGTAAAGTCCCAACAGGTTGGGCGAAGATATGCGTTCGCCATAGGGTGGATTTGTAATCATGATAGACTTTTCTGCCGGCTGCTTGAATTGCTGAATCGGCTGGGCAACGATGGTGATGTCGTTGGCCACTCCGGCAGCGTTGGCATTGCGCTGGGCTACGGCTACGGCGTTTTTGTCCAAGTCGTATGCATAGATGTGATGTTCGAATGTCTTTTCTTGGGAATCGTCATTATATATATGGTCAAACAATTCGCGGTCGAAGTCTTTCCAATTCTCGAAAGCATACTTTTTGCGGAATATACCCGGAGCCATGTTGCGTGCTATCAGTGCGGCTTCGATGGCAATTGTTCCCGAGCCGCACATGGGGTCTATAAGGTCGCATTCGCCGTGCCAGCCTGTAAGAAGTATCATGCCTGCAGCCAGCACTTCGTTGATGGGGCTGTCTACGGTGGCCTCGCGGTAGCCTCGCTTGTGGAGGCTTTCACCCGAGGAATCGAGCGACAGCGTGCAGTTGTCTTCGGCAATGTGCATGTTGAATTTAATGTCCGGATTGGTCACACTTATGTTGGGACGCTTTCCGGTTTGCTCGCGGAAGTAGTCGACAATGGCATCTTTTACCTTGTAGGCCACGAACTTTGAATGCTTGAAGTCTTCCGAATATACTACAGAGTCGACAGCAAACGAAGTGTTTAAATCCAAATAGTTGTTCCAGTCGATTGACTTAACGGCTTCGTATACCTCATCAGCCGTGTTTGCCTTGAAGTTGGCAATGGGCTTTAATACCCTTATTGCGGTGCGCAGACTGAAGTTTGCGCGGTACATCAGTTCCTTGTCTCCGGTAAAAGAGACCATTCTCCGGCCCGGAGCAATGTCTTTTGCGCCCAAACCGGCCAGCTCTTTAGCCAAGACATCTTCCAGTCCCTGAAACGTCTTGGCAATGAGTTTAAATTCTTCCATTTATGTTTTTGATTCTTGTTTTCTGTATTGAACAATACGTGCGCCGGCAGGCACATCTTCTGTGACCCATATGTTTCCGCCTATGGTTGCTCCTTTTCCGATGGTGATACGTCCCAATACTGTGGCATTGGAATAGATAATCACATCGTCTTCGATGATGGGGTGGCGGGCTATGCCTTTAATGGGGTTGCCGTCCTTGTCGAGAGGAAAACTTTTGGCTCCGAGTGTTACGCCTTGATAGAGCTTCACGTGATTACCTATGATACATGTGGCTCCGATGACTACACCCGTGCCATGGTCTATTGTGAAGTACCGTCCTATTTCTGCACCCGGGTGGATATCTATGCCTGTTTCGCTGTGGGCTTGTTCCGAGATGATACGGGGTATCAGGGGAACTTCCATCTTGTGTAGTTCGTGGGCTATGCGATAATTGATCAGAGCTTTGATGACGGGGTAGCAACTTATCACTTCACCATAAGAAACGGCTGCCGGATCTCCGTCGTAGGCAGCTATCACATCGGTTTCCAAAGTGCTTCTTATTTCCGGCAGCCGGGTAATTATCCGGCAGCAGATGTCTTCGGCCAGACGATATACGCGGCTGCAATCGGTGTGGCTGCCGCCGAAACAAATGCCGGCAGCAATCTGTTGGAGCAACAGGGTATAAAGTCGCTCTACGTTTACACCCATGTTATAGGGCAAGGTGGCGTGGTTGATGCTTGGCTTTCCGTAATAGCCCGGAAAGAAAATGGTGCGGCAGAGCTCTATGACTTCTTCCAATACCTTGGAAGAGGGGATGGGATCGCTGTCCCGGTATTCGTGGAAGAAACCTTTTTCTTCCATATCTGTACAATCTGACAGTTCATCAACTACCTGCATGAACTGATGAGCAAACTTTTCGAAACTCATTGAATGAAGCTCTTGGGCACTTGTAATATCGTTTTATTACGTGCAAAGATAATGTAAATACTGTCAACGTGCAAAATAAAAAGGCTTTTTTCCTTAGGGATATTTTTCTGCCTTTTAGGCGAAGCTAAAAACGGACCTGTATTTGTGTAAGGATGCAGTTTTCCTTATGCAGTCCTTCGGTGTCGCTCAACCCGTAGCCTAACTGAACGCGGCAACGAGGGTAGAACCAGTATTGTAATCCTGCCGAGTAGCGATTGGTCTTGCCCGACCAGATGTCCAAATAGTCGTAGGATGCTACCAAATCGATGTTCTTCATGATGTTATTGATTGAACCCGTTGCATACATGGCATTGCTTGTTTCGTTGCCGTCTTTGCCGCTCATATATTCAGTGCGTAAATTGACAGGCCGGGTTTTTATTTCTGCCCCTATGGCATAGCGGTCGCGTCGATAGTTGCCGTTGTGTTTCAGTCCGCTTATTCCTGCGAGGTCGCTTACGATTTGCCCGGCTTCATTGCGATATACTTCAATGTTGCCTGTACCTTTTAATAGGGAGCCGCTCAGTGTAAGCCATTGTGCCGGATGTACTCCCAACCGGACTACGAAATCTTTTTGCGAATTGTCATCGGCTTTGTTTCTTCCTGCACCGTTCATCAGGGCGATGTCGTAGCTCAGCCATCCTTTCAGCAGACTTCCGTGCAGGTCTATTCCTATGTCGCGTCCGGCACTGCCTTTCATCATCAGGTTATTGCTGCCGCCTATCATGTAGCCCGCGGCCAGCGAAGTGGGATAGATCATTTCAAGCACGGTCGGCGACAATTGATTTTCAATGGAGAATGGAGTCTTGAACTGTCCTACTTTTACTGAAAAGGCCGGGTGGAATTTATGGTTGAACCACAATTCGTGAAGAGCACTCGTCTTGAAATCATACATCACGAATGCATTTGTGCGGCTGTCGATGCGTGCATCGGCCATAAATATGATACGGGCAATCTTGAACTGGTCTTTGGGCGACGATTGGTCATAGTAGTCAAAGCCGCCTTGGGCATATCCGCTTAGCTTGATACGCTCGATCAATGTATTTACGAGTTTGTTCGTTGAAAACTGTTGTTTGTTGCTTGTCTGCGAAAAAGCATTTAAAATGCATGCGAGCAGAAATGTTGTCACGAAAAGGGGTCTTTTCATTTTTTATGGGTATTCAATACAAAAAGGTGTGCTTTCAATTCAAAAAGATGAGCTTTGTGTTTTAGCGAGTGCGAAGTTACGTTATTTTTCCCACTTTCGATGCCATTCGCTTGGCTTCGTTTGAGTGATATTCAATGAATGATGCATTTTCGGTATCATTTTTTGCTGAAACAGTAAATATGCGGACATGATGATAAATTGGTTATATTCATGAAGTTGATTGCATGTAATGAACTTGGTTACCATAAGTGTGGTATATAAAATGCCGCGTGTGTGGTATTGTGTGAGGATAGAAAACTACCGACCTTTGCATCACAAAAAGATTATAAACGATAAAAGAAAACAGTTATGGGAACAAAGAAATTGCATTTTGAGACTTTACAACTTCATGTAGGGCAGGAACAGGCCGATATCGCTACCGATGCGCGTGCCGTACCTATTTATCAGACAACATCCTATGTGTTTCACAATTCCAAGCATGCTGCCGACCGGTTTGGCCTGCGTGATGCGGGCAATATCTATGGTCGTCTGACAAATTCTACTCAGGGCGTTTTCGAGAGCCGTGTAGCTGCATTGGAAGGCGGTGTGGCCGGTTTGGCCGTGGCTTCGGGTGCTGCAGCGATCACTTATGCCCTGCAGAATGTGGCTCATGCCGGTGATCATATCGTAGCAGCCAATAATCTCTATGGCGGCACCTTCAACCTGTTGGAGCATACGCTGTCTACCCAAGGCATTGAAACGACAATTGTCGACCCGGCCAATTTCGATGAGGTTGATGCAGCATTCCGTCCCAATACCAAGGCGGTTATCATAGAAACTTTCGGAAATCCCAATGCCAATGTAACCAATATCGACAGGATAGCAGAGATAGCTCACAAACACCATACCATAGTTATTGTTGACAATACATTCGGAACTCCATATCTGATACGTCCTATCGAGCATGGTGCGGATGTTGTAGTTCATTCGGCCACCAAATTTATCGGTGGTCATGGAAGCTCGTTGGGTGGCGTTATTGTCGATGGCGGTAAGTTTGACTGGAAAGCCAATGCCGACAAATATCCTTCGTTGGCCAAACCCGATGCAAGCTATCATGGTGCCGTCTTTGCCGATGTGGCCGGCCCCGCTGCTTTCGTGACGCGCATACGCGCCGTCATCCTGCGCGATACGGGTGCCACTATTTCTCCTTTCAATGCCTGGATATTGCTTCAGGGACTTGAGACACTGAGTCTGCGTGTCGAGCGTCATGTATATAACACGTTGAAGGTTGTTGACTTCTTGTCGAAGCATCCCAAAGTGGCAAAGGTGAACCATCCTTCGTTGCCCGACCATCCAGATCATGCCTTGTATGAAAAATTCTTTCCCAATGGCGGTGGCTCCATTTTCACGTTCGAGATAAAGGGCGGTGAGAAAGAGGCATGGACATTCATTGACCACTTGAAAATTTTCTCCTTGCTTGCCAATGTGGCCGATGTGAAGAGCCTTGTCATCCATCCTGCCACGACGACCCATTCGCAGCTTTCACCCGAAGAACTGGAAGAACAGCATATCTATCCGTCAACCATTCGCCTGAGTATAGGAACGGAACATATAGACGACATCATTGACGACTTGCAACAGGCTTTCGATGCCGTCAAATGACAAAACATGAATGCATTAACATTAAAACGCACAAAATCATGACAAAGATAGCACAAAAACTTACCGACCTTATAGGCCACACTCCATTGCTGGAGCTCAATTCTTATGAACGTAAAAACAATCTCGATGCCCATCTGATTGCCAAATTGGAATATTTCAATCCTGCCGGCAGTGTGAAAGACCGTATAGCATTTGCTATGGTTGAGGATGCCGAGCGCAAAGGACTCCTGAAGCCGGGTGCCACCATTATCGAACCTACGAGCGGCAACACCGGTGTGGGACTGGCTTTCGTGTCTGCAGTCAAGGGATACCACCTGATATTGACAATGCCCGACAGTATGAGCATAGAGCGCAGAAACCTTGTCAAGGCCTATGGTGCCCGTGTCGAGCTTACTCCGGGAGCTGCCGGCATGAAGGGCGCAATAGAAAGAGCCAATGAACTGAAGAAAGAAATACCCGGCTCTATCATATTGCAGCAGTTTGAAAATCCCGCCAATCCCAAAGCCCACTACGAAACCACGGCCGAGGAAATATGGAGCGACACCGAAGGAAAGGTAGATATATTCGTAGCAGGCGTGGGAACCGGCGGTACCGTGAGCGGAACGGGCAAGAAACTCAAGGAGAAAAATCCCGGCATCAGGATTGTGGCAGTCGAACCGGCTTCATCGCCCGTTTTGAACGGCGGCAAGAGCGGCCCCCACAAAATACAGGGAATAGGTGCCGGATTCGTGCCCAAAACCTACGACAAGGATGTAATCGATGAAGTGCTGGACATAGCCAACGATGATGCCATCCGCGCCAGCCGCGAGTTGGCTGCCACTGAAGGACTGTTGGTCGGCATATCCTCAGGTGCTGCCCTTTATGCCGCTCGCATACTGGCCCAACGTCCCGAAAATAAAGGGAAAAACATCGTGGTATTGTTGCCCGACACAGGTGAGCGCTATCTTACCACTGTACTTTACGCATTTGAAGAATATCCCTTGTAAAGAGTTTTCTGTATTTTTACGAAAAACGCAACAAACAAGCCGCCCGAATCGATTATTTCCTTTTCGGGTGGCTTTCTGCTGTTGAAGTGTGCGCGATTTTACATACGAAAAGCGTAACTTTGCAGCATGTTATACATATTGGCCGATAATCAGGACATCACGCGTGTGGGGCTCGAAACTTTGTGCCTGCGCATGCCCGATACACAAGTAAAGAGTGTTTCCGACAAGGCCGGACTGCTCCGGCTTTTGCAGCAGGAGGCATGCGCCGTTGTTGTATTCGATTATTCTCTGTTTGACTTTAAGGATGCCGACGACCTGCTGATGACACATTTGCGCTTCCCTACGGTTTGTTGGGTACTTTTCAGCGATGAACCTGCCAACGATTTGGTCAGGCGTGTCGCTTATGAAGGAAATTCGTTTAGCGTGGTAAACAAAAATTGCGATATCGCCGAAATCGAAAACGCGCTACGAGCTGCCCGCGAGCACAAACGCTATCTGTCACGCTCAACGATGGAGCAGTTGCTGTCTCTATCCTCTCACGACGAACCTGCGAGAGTAGCTCTGACGGCTACCGAGACCGAAATACTGAAAGAAATTGCAATGGGAAAAACCACCAAGGAAATAGCCGCAGCACGCTGCTCCAGCTTCCATACCGTCAATACACACCGCAAAAACATATTCAGAAAACTCGATGTCAATACTGCCTATGAGGCAACGAAATATGCCCTGAGGGCAGGACTGATAGACTCGTCCGACTATTATATCTGACAATGCGACAAAAAGTCAAAATGAAATCGTAACAAGACATTGCGTTATCGTCTGTGAAAGTGATCATCATTGGAACTGTGTCTCGTGATGATTTTTTGTTTTGGCATCAACAGCATTCAAGTCATCTATCTGCCGGCTAATCTGAAAGTATCAACAAATAAGCCTTTGCCCTGTGCCAAAACCTGGGAAAAATCTATTCTCTATCACCGACCAGAGAGATTGGCTGATAATCCGGTAAGACGAGCATGAAATAAGGCTGCAAATGGGGCTGTTTCGATTAGAAGTGCTAACTTTGCACTTATGAAAAGAATTGTCCCCATATTGTTCTTTTGGATTGGTTGGCTTTGCATGCATGGCAGTTTTGCGCGAGCCCAAATACAACCGTCGGCAAGTGGTGTGACGGTTGTGTCGGATACCACCGACATCGATGACGGTGTGGTATATTCCGATGAAGACAGCGATGCAGCGCAGGTGATTACATCGAATGATTGGGGATTGGACCGCATATACAACGTTAACCACCATTTGTTCGATTTTTTTGGTGTAAGTGCTCTTGGCATGTTCATTGCGTGTCTGATAGGAATGGCGTTGATAGTCCTGGCTCCTGTATTATTAATTGCGCTCGTATTGTATCTGCTGCTAAGAAAGCGAAATAGCAGGAATGTGGGCGCACGGCAACAACAGGGGACTGCGGTTGTGGGGAATGAGCAATGTACATCTAATGAAAAGAAAGAAAAGGCTATTCTGCACATTGCCATCGGTGTAGGAATTAGCTTGGCTATGTACATATTGGATATATTTGGAAGCCGTGTAGGTATGGCAATAGGCGTATTGATTGCCTGCTATGGAGTGGGCGAATTGGTAAATGCCTGCCGAGGAGGCAATCAAGGAAAAAGAAAGAATCAATGAAACAATATTTGGACTTGTGCCGGCGTATCTTGCGCGAAGGCATATTGAAGGAAGACAGGACGGGAACGGGTACAATAAGTGTGTTCGGTCACCAAATGCGTTTTAATCTGGATGACGGATTTCCGTTGCTGACAACGAAGAAACTGCATCTGAAATCTATCATTTACGAGCTGTTATGGTTTTTGCGCGGTGACACGAATGTGCACTATTTGCAGGAACATGGGGTGCGCATTTGGAATGAGTGGGCTGACGAAAATGGCGAGCTTGGACATATCTATGGTTATCAGTGGCGCTCGTGGCCCGATTATGCGGGGGGAACGATTGACCAGATTCAGCGGGCTGTAGATGATATCAGGAACCATCCCGATTCGCGCCGCATAGTTGTGAGTGCGTGGAATGTGGGCGATTTGGACAATATGAACCTGCCGCCTTGCCACATGTTTTTCCAGTTTTATGTGGCCGATGGCCGATTGAGCCTTCAAATGTATCAGCGTTCGGCTGATACGTTTTTAGGTGTACCTTTCAATATTGCTTCCTACGCATTGCTGCTGCAAATGATGGCTCAGGTGACGGGACTGAAGCCCGGCGACTTTGTTCATACCACCGGTGACACACATATCTACCGCAATCATTTGGAACAGGTGAAACTGCAATTGGAACGTGAACCGCGTCAGTTGCCTACGATGAGGATTAATCCGGACGTAAAGGATATATTTGATTTCAAGTATGAGGATTTTGAACTTGAGAACTATGATCCGTGGCCGCATATAGCCGGCAAGGTATCTGTGTAAAATACAGGGTGAAAGTATGGAACATGATATCCGCATAATAGTATGCATTGCCCGAAACAATGCCATTGGCAAAGACAATGGCTTGCTTTATCATCTGCGAGACGACTTGAAACGCTTCAAGGCTTTGACAACGGGACATACCGTGCTGATGGGGCGGCGCACGTTTAAGTCTTTGCCGAAAGGGGCGTTGCCTGACCGACGCAATATAGTGTTGACGAAGCAAAACATTCAATGGCCGCGGACCGAGACTTATGCATCCCTGCAAGAAGCGTTGGAGCATTGTGGTCCTGATGAAGAGATATTTATTATTGGAGGGAGTTCGGTCTATAGAGAAGCCTTGCCGTTGGCGCGAATCTTGTATTTGACTGAAGTTGACGATATCCCCGAATCGGCAGATACTTTTTTTCCTTCTATAGACATGTCACAGTGGAAGGAAACCGAAAGAGAGCATCGTCATTCGGATGAACAAAATGAAAAATCCTTCAGCTTTGTAGTGCTCGAAAGAAAAGACTCTGAGTAAATAGCGGCTCGGTGAAATGGAAAATTTTTCTGTGCAGTGAAAAACGGAAATCTCTGTTTTGTAGAATATTGGATATTTGAAATGGAAAACTTTAAAAGAAAATAGCTCGAAAAACTTTTCCGTATTGGAAAATTGCATTACTTTTGCAAGCAGTTCATAGGTTCATGCCGAGGCATGATAAAAGGGAATCCGGTGTAAATCCGGAACTATACCCGTAGCTGTGAGTTCAAGCATGGAGGTTGTATAAGCGCCACTGGTCGATACCGGGAAGGCACAACCTATCGGAACAAGTCAGAAGACCTGCCATGGACAATAGATTTTACAGGGCTTTCGGGAACAAAAGCGGTAAAAGCGCCATTCATATTCTCGGCATGTTTATGTCGGGTTCTTGTATTCGCGTTTCCGTGTTGTTTGTTTGAAGATCCTGTCAACGGCAAAAACAGTCAAAGCATTGAAACAATGAGTGCAAGTATCTTTATCGTCAAGAGGGACGGAAAACGCGAATCGTTTTCCATTGAAAAAATCAAGAATGCCATCAGAAAGGCTTTCCTGTCGGTGGGAAGTTATGCCACCGAAGAAGATCTCACAAGTATCCTGTCGCGTGTCGTTATCCAAAACGGTATGTCGGTTGAGGAAATTCAAAACCAGATAGAAATATCACTCATGTCGGAGCGTTATTTCAAAGTGGCCAAATCGTATATGCTCTATCGCCAAAAGCATACGGAAGATCGCGAGACCCGTGATCACTTGCAATTTCTGATAGATTATTGCGCTGCAGCCAATCCGGCAACGGGCAGCAAGTTTGACGCCAACGCCAATGTGGAGCAGAAGAACATTGCGACGCTAATCGGTGAGCTGCCAAAGAAGAGCTTCATTCGCCTTAACCGCCGTTTGCTGACTGACAGAATAAAGGAGATGTTTGGAAAGGAAACTGCTGACAAGTATCTGCGTTTGTTGCAGCATCATTTTATTTATAAGAATGATGAAACCAATTTGGCCAACTATTGTGCCAGTATTACGATGTATCCATGGCTGCTATCAGGAACATTGTCTATTGGAGGCAACTCGACGGCACCGACCAATCTGAAATCGTTTTGTGGAGGATTTGTCAACATGGTGTTCATTGTGTCAAGCATGCTTAGCGGTGCATGTGCCACCCCTGAATTTCTGATGTATCTCAATTATTTTATTGCCAGGGAGTATGGTGAGGACTATTATATGCATTCGGAAAAGATTGTTGATCTGTCAAAGAAACAACGTTCCATAGACAAAATCATTACCGACTGTTTCGAACAAATCGTTTATTCTATCAATCAGCCGACCGGTGCGCGGAATTTTCAAGCCGTTTTCTGGAATATATCTTATTATGACAAGTATTACTTCGAAAGTTTGTTTGGTGAGTTCAGATTTCCCGATGGCAGCAAGCCGCATTGGGAGTCATTGAGCTGGCTGCAAAAGCGGTTTATGAAATGGTTTAATAAGGAAAGGACGAAGACTGTGCTAACATTTCCAGTGGAAACCATGGCTCTCCTTACTGAAAACGGTGATGCAAAGGATCAGGAGTATGGCGACTGGACAGCGCAGATGTATTCGGAAGGGCATTCGTTCTTTACTTATATGAGTGACAATGCCGATTCGTTGAGCAGCTGCTGCCGTTTGCGCAATGAAATTCAAGACAACGGATTCAGTTACACATTAGGTGCCGGTGGGGTTTCGACCGGTTCAAAAAGTGTGCTCACTATTAATCTGAATCGCTGCATCCAGGAGGCAGCGCGCCGCAATGAACCCTATCTTGATTTTCTTGCCGATATTGTAGACCTTACTCATAAGGTGCAACTGGCCTATAATGAAAATTTGAAAGCTTTGGCATCGAAAGGCATGTTGCCGCTGTTCGATGCCGGGTATATCAACATCAAGCGGCAGTATCTTACAATTGGTGTCAACGGTTTGGTAGAGGCTGCCGAGTTTTTAGGCATCCCCATCAATGACAATCCAAAATATACTGAATTTGTGCAAAGCGTATTGGGGCTTATAGAGAAATACAACAAACAATATCGTTCAAAGGACATTTTGTTTAACTGTGAAATGATTCCTGCCGAAAATGTTGGAGTGAAACATGCCAAATGGGATAGCGAAGATGGATATAAGGTGGCCCGGAACTGTTACAACAGCTATTTCTATGCTGTAGAAGATGAATCGCTCAACCTGATAGACAAATTCCGGCTGCATGGCCGCAAGTATATAGAGCATCTGACCGGTGGTTCGGCGCTTCATGCCAATTTGGAAGAGCATTTGAGCAAGCCGCAGTATCGTCAGTTGCTCCGAGTAGCGGCTGCGGAAGGTTGCAATTACTTTACGTTCAACATTCCTAATACCATATGCAACGATTGTGGGCACATTGACAAACGCTATCTGAAAGAGTGTCCCGAATGTCATAGCAAAAACATAGACTATATGACTCGCATCATCGGATATATGAAGCGCATCAGCAATTTCTCTTTGCCGCGGCAGTCTGAAGCTGCGAAGAGATATTATGCACCGGCCGGAAATGTCTTTGGACGCAACGAAAGAAGCAATGCTTAAATTCTATAACTACGACATAGTGTTTCAGGAAATACCCGACGAAACAACTTTGGCCGTCAATATCTGCAATTGCCCCAACCGCTGTAAGGGCTGTCACAGTCCCCATTTGTGGAAAGACGAAGGCATGCCATTGACAACCGATAGCATGGACCTGTTGATAAGGCAATATGAAGGTTTGATAACTTGTGTGTGTTTCATGGGTGGAGATGCCGAGCCCGAGCTTGTCAATCGTTTTGCTTCGTTCTTGCGAATTAACTATCCGGCGTTGAAGACTGCCTGGTATTCGGGATGCGATACGCTGTCGACGGCAATTGAGCAGAATAATTTTGATTTCATTAAGACCGGACATTACGAAGAGCGTTTAGGCGGACTGAAATCTTCGGAGACAAATCAAAGGCTGTACAAGATTTTACCTGACGGTAGTCAAGAAGATATTACATCCATGTTTTGGAAACAATGAAAGAACAGGGCAACGCCGACAATCTCCACTATCGGTGTTGACCTTTTCTTTTCCTAAGCAGCAGAAAGGCAGGTGTCATTTTCTATGGATTAGGTTATGACACGCCTTTCTTGTTTTTCTTGCTTTCTTCATTGAAAAATCACCCCCCCCTTACTTGCATGATTGAAATGTTCTCTGTACATTTGCAAGCGAAAGTAGAAATGAAGCATAAATTTAAAACATAACAAACTGATGAAAATCAAAAGACTCTTTATTGTTGCATTAGGCCTGTTGGCTTTAATGACAAGCTGCCGCGACGAAGTGGACGATAGTGATTTGTATACATTCACAGGAAAAACGGCTTATGGATTCCTTGCCGATTCAAAGGATTTTAGCGATTTTGCTTACATCCTGTCAAAGGTGAAGCTTAGTGAAAAATCAACATCTACAATTTCTGAATTGCTTTCGGCGCGGGGCAACTACACGGTTTTTGCACCATCGAATGAAGCTATCGCTTTTTATTTGGATTCAATTTACAATACCAAAGGATACGACATTACGCAAATACCCGATTCAACCGCAGAGTCTATAGCCAAGAACAGCATTATCGATAACAAGGACGGCAATGCCTATCTTTCCACAGACTTTGTAGTGGGAGCGTTGGGAACCACCAATATGAACAGCCGTTATATTCAAATTGATTATGCCAACGCGGTGGATGGAAAATTGATAACCCGTGTAAATACCAATTCAAAGATAATTACTCCCGACAACGAAGTTTATAATGGTGTTGTCCATACCATCGATCATGTCATTGACATGAGCAGTTCTACGTTGCCCGATCTTATCAAAAGAACAGACAATCTGCGCATATTCGCAAAATTATTGGAACTGACGGGGTGGGCCGACTCTATGCTTGAATATATCGACCGTTATTACGAAGAAAATCATCCTCTAATGGGTAATGTAGACAAGGGCGGTGGTTATGCCGAAGGTGAAATGGCACCTACTCCCGAGCACCGTTTCATAGGATATACGGCTTTTGTGGAACCCGACAGCGTGTTTGAAGCACAATGGGGTATTCCTGCGCCAAAGATCGTAGGTGGAAATGTCGAGAATTATGATGAAATTATCTCGGAAGTCATTGAAAAATGCAAAGAAGCCTATCCTAATGCAACGAGCGAGGACCTTAAGAGTCAGGACAACGCAGTCAACCAGTTTGTATCATATCATCTGTTGCCTATGCGTATCATATTTAATAAACTTGTTGTTCACAAGACCGAAATTGGATATGCATGGAAGAGTCCGGAAAATCTCACTATAGATTGCTGGGAATACTATGAGACGATGGGTAAACCACGCCGTTTGCTCAAGCTGACCGAAGGCTCACAAACCGAAGGCAAACGCATCAACCGTCATGCCACGTATGACAATGGGTTCTATGGCAACTATCGCGAAACATCGTGTGACAGGAAAGGCGCACGAGTTTACGAAAGCAACGGAAACTTGGTGACAAATGCGCTTAACGGTTTCTATTACCCCATCGACGAAGTGCTGGTCTATGATGATGATGTTCCCAACAAGGTTTTGAACGAACGCCTGCGTTTTGACTTTTCGGCCATTTGTCCCGATTTGATGACCAACGGTATCCGCCAAATGAATCAAGACGATCCTTGGATACCCATTCCTCAAGGTTACCTGAAGAACTGGTGGTATACTGAAGACACCTATTGGCGTTATGCTCCTTATTACAATACAAGCATCGACAATTATCAATGTGATGAGATCAATATCCTTGGGCAATACGACTTCATTTTCAAGTTGCCGCCGGTACCTTATGCAGGAACATGGGAGTTCCGCATCTGTGCTCCTGAAGTACAACACTTCGGAATGTTCCAGCCCTACATAGGAACTGACCGCAACAATTTGTCCCCGATTGGATTGCCGCTTGACTTCCGCTTGCCTTCGAGCAATCCCACCATAGGCTGGAAAGCCGATACCAATGATTTGGATGAAAACAGGGAAATAGACAAGGATATGCGCAATCATGGTTACATGAAAAACATCATGCACGACGGGCATACCAGCGGAAGTGCTGTGAGCTTGCCATTGCGTGCCGTACAGGGAGATTATATCAGGTTGAGAAAAATATTGTGGAGCGGATATATGTCACCCGATGAAACCTACTATGTGCGTTTCAAGTCTGTATTGGAAAACACCCGTACCTGCTGTATGCTTGACTTCTTTGAAATAGTTCCGAAGTCAGTCTACAACGGAGCTACTGAGGAAGATCCATGGTAATTCCTCTATCAGCATGAGCTAAGGGGTATGCCGGAACGAAGAGGCATACCCCTTTGTTGTATCCGTTAAAAAATGCGAATATTGATGGCCTGTCATGAATTAGTTTGATTATGACTTTTGAACTGCTGACGTTTTTTGTACATTTGTGTGCGATTACATGACTTGAATAACATTTAGCACATATAATATATGACATTCAAAAGCTTTATTTCTGCCGCCTTGATTGTGTTGTCCTTATCGGCTTGCAAAGACCAGGTTGATGATAGCGATTTGTACACATTTACAGGCGAAACAGCCTACAGCTTCCTTAAGGATTCTGAGGATTATTCCGACTATGCTTACATCTTGTCAAAGGTGAAATTGAGCAAGCGTTCTACATCGACTGTTGCCGAATTGCTTTCAGCACGAGGCAACTACACGGTCTTTGCGCCCAACAACAAGGCCATAGAATCCTACTTGGATTCCATCTATGGAGTAACGGGTTATGATATTACACAGATTCCCGATTCGACAGCCGAGTTTATTGCCAAGAACAGTATTATCGACAATGGCGACAACGAGGCCTATCTGTCGACCGATTTCGTGGTAGGTGCATTGAGTACAACGAATATGAATAACCGATACATCCAGATCAATTACGGCAACGATGAAAATGGCTCGCTGATTACCCGTGTCAATAATAAATCGAAAATCATAGTGCCGGATAACGAAGTATATAATGGTGTGGTGCATACGATAGATCATGTTGTTGATATGAGTGCATCCTCACTTCCCGACTTGATTAAGAATACCGATAACCTCAGTATTTTCTCCAAACTGTTGGAACTGACAGGATGGGCTGATTCCATGGTGGAATACTTAGACGAGTATTATGAATACAACCATCCCGAATTCGGCTCCATTGACCCGGGTAATACATCGGGTGGCGAAGTCGGTCCCAGTCCAGAGCACCGTTTTATCGGTTATACGGCTTTTGTCGAAACCGATAGCCTGTTTGAAGCTCAATGGAATATACCTGCTCCGATTGTCAATGCCGGAAAAGTCGAGAATTATGATGAAATCATCGATGCCGTGAAAGCAAAGTGCCAGGAAGCTTATCCGCAAGCAACGGCCGAAGACATGAAGAGCCAGGACAACGCTGTCAACCAGTTCGTTTCATATCACTTGTTGCCCATGCGAATTATCTACAATAAACTCGTCATTCATAAGAATGAGATGGGATATGCATGGAAATCGCCTGAAGTACTGACAATTAACTGCTGGGAGTATTACGAAACAATGGGCATGCCCCGTCGTCTGATAAAACTGACTGAAGGCTCACAGACCGAAGGCAAGCGCATCAATCGCTATTCACAATACGAAAATGGATTCTATGACAGCTATCGTGAAAAGCCCACTCACCGTCCCGGTGCTTTGATTTATGAGAGCAACGGAACCAGGACAACAAACGCTCTCAACGGCTTCTACTATCCCGTCAGTGAAATTCTTGTCTATGACAATGAAGTTCCACAAAAAGTGCTGAACGAACGTTTGCGTTTTGACTTTGCAGCCATTTGTCCCGACTTGATGACCAACGGCCAGCGCCAGGTTGACGATACGGATTGGAGATTCATTCCCCAAGGCTATTTGAAGAATTGGTGGTATACCGAAGATACCTATTGGAGATATGTGCCATATTGGAATGGCGGTAACGACAATCTGCAATGCGACGAAATCAACATCCTGGGTCAGTACGACTTGACATTCAAGTTGCCGCCTGTACCCTATGAAGGTACATGGGAATTCCGTATCTGTGCACCTGAAATTCAGCACTTCGGTATGTTCCAGGTTTATCTTGGTACAGATCGTCAGAACCTGCCTCCTATCGGTCTGCCTCTTGATTTCCGTTTGCCATCAAGCAATCCCACTATCGGATGGCGTGCAGATACCAATGATTTGGATGAAAACAGGGAAATCGACAAAGACATGCGCAATCATGGATATATGAAAAATTGTATGCACAACGGACGTCCCAACGGAGGATCAGCCGTGACATTGCCCATGCGTGCCGCTCAAGGTGACTATATACGTCTTCGTAAAATTCTTTGGAGTGGCAACATGTCGCCCAACGAAACCTATTATGTACGCATCAAGTCAGTGCTCGAAAATACACGTACTTGCTGTATGCTCGACTACTTTGAGCTGGTACCCAAGTACATCTACAACGGACCGCTGCCCGAGGATCCATGGTGATCAAATGCAATATGGTCTACATAAAAACGGCGTCGGTTCATTATGCCGACGCCGTTTTTATGTAGACCGTTTTTTTATTTCATCGTTTTGCAGCCTTGACGGCTCAAAATCGTTTGTCTGCTGCGGTTCGTTTCAGCAAGAGTCAGTATAAGTCCTGTTTTTCCCTCCTGCTGCGGTTGCAATTTTATGTCAGGCAATTGTGGTCAGAGCCATCAAGAACAAGAACTGAAATGCATGAAATGGAACTTTGCAATCACTCACATTATATCTCGGAAAAGGCGATATGCCATTACGCACATTCCCGGATAGAATGTGGCAGCCTCTCATATAGTATGTTGGAGCTTCCCAGATTGTATGTGACGAGCTCTCGGATAGAATGTTGTCTTTTCCTGATTTTAATAGACGGTTTTTATATGTATAAGCTGATTCAATAGACATTCCTTGGAATTGCCTCCTGAAGATGTTGTTGCATCCGCAAATGGCTACTGAAAAGATAGACAGGCTTTCGGGTTACTCCCTATAGTCCGTAATTTTGTTTGTAAAGTTACGAACTATCATGGAAAAGCGACCAAAAACAGTGTGAAACGGAAGGTGGTATGTAAAATGGAGAAATTTCAAATAAAAACGATTCATATACATTCTATATGAATCGTTTTTATTTTACGCAGGTCCCTGCTTTCTGGGAATTAGGAAATGTCTACCTTTGCGTTGCTGCCCAAAAGTTTGCCGGATGTAACGCTTCTTTTTTTCAGTGATTTATCTTTTCCAGACTTTCCGTGTGCTTCCGTCATTCATTTTCAGGATGCTGATTCCGGGGGCAGCTTTCGCCTGCTTGCGACCTTGCAGGTCATAGCGGCTGATGACTTTTATGTTTTGTTCGGTAAAGTTTTTATTAATGCCTGTCAGATCGGATTCTACGATGTTCAGTTTGCTCCAACCGCGTGCAGCTTTATAAGAAGCAGCACTGCCTTTCGGTACGTATACGGTGCAATTTTCGTCAATGTCATTGAAGCTGTCTTCGGCCGTTTCGGGGGCTGTCGGTGATAGGGAATAGATTTTTCCCAGATTTTGGCATAGGGCAAAGGCATATTCATTGATGCTTTTCAGATTAGCCGGCAGGTAGATGACCCGAATGCTGTTGATGCCAAAGAAAGCTTTGGCTCCGATTTGCCGGACAGAAGCCATTGAGACTTTCTCCAGCTTGGGGCAATAAACAAAAGTGCTATCGCCAATTTCGGTTACCGATGGCATATTGACTTCTTTTAGGTTGTCTAAATTACCAAAGGTAAAGACACCGACTTTGGTAATGCTTTTGGGCAGGTCTATCTTTTCCAGTGATGTGCAAAACTCGAAGGTGCCATACCCTAATTCAGGGACTTCAGGGAATTCTACTTTTTTCAGATTGGAACAAAAAGAAAATAAAAAAAGCCCTGTTTTCTTTGCTGATTTTGGGAGGGAAATGCTGACCAGGTTACTACATTCGGTAAACATTTCGTCTCCCAACACATTGTCTTGCGTATATAGGTCGCCAAACGAATTCTTGCCATATTTTTCACCGCCGCTTACGATATTGGCTTCTGAAATATCAAGATACCGGAGACTTCCTTGCACCGTACGGTCTGCACCGCACATTTTGCGTAGCAACACTATGTCACTGCCGTTCAAGTTGCCGGTCAGCTTCAAGTCTTCTACATTCCCAACTTCCTCATCTGTCAACAGTTCCGCCAATGTTCCGGCTTCTGACACATTGACCACTTTTTGTCCTGCATAAGTCATGCTGCATATAAACAGGCTGACAACTGATAATAAAATACGATACATAATATATAGGGTTTAAAAATAACGCTATTGAATGATACTTCTTATTCTTTTGAAAACTTGCGTGTTTCTATAATAGTGTTGTCCACAACCAACGAGCAAAAATAAATACCTGTAGTCCATTTTATGCCATTGAAAGAATATAGTCCTTTACCACGTTCGCTAATTTCTTTTTCAGCGAGAATCCTGCCGTTTCCGTCCGCTATTCGTACTTGCGCAAAGTTAACATTATTTCTTAGATAAAACATGACTAAGACTTTGTTTTTTGAAGAAATGAATTTTATAGGCCCTAAATGGTTTCCTTTTTCGCTTGTTGTTGAAATATCTGTAAGCTCATGCGCCAATTGTTTTTGATAATTCGTGCTTAGCTGTTTTTTCAATCGAGCAATTTCTATGTTTTGCTCATCAGCTTGTTTCTTGAGTGATTGAACAGCATTTACCAACAAAGGAATCAAACCATTAATATCCAAAAGTGTTTCTCCTGTCCAATCTTCTATCAATAGGTTTGACAAATGGTTTTTTATGCTTTCAGTCGTGAAGGCTGTTTTCTTCTTTTTATTTCCTTGGGTGTCAATATCGCTGTTGTCCTGATAACTTACAGGCTGAATAGAGATAATTTTTTCTAAACCGTTCACGAGGTTACTTCTCGAAGAGGTTCTCGTTTGGTCGTCATGGGTGATGACAGAACGGACTTGTATGGTATTGAATGATAGACTTCCACTTCGTGTGTTATAAAAATTGATTTTGTTTGTGGCACTGCTTATTCGTATGTTGTTAGTATAGACATAGGTCTTCAGCCATTTGTTATCGTTGTATTTCCACATCATGCCCTTGTAGTCGTTTATATTGAAAGTGTAGTAACGGTACATATCCGTATATGTTCCCAAATGTACAAGATTAACCGAGTCGACAGTAATTTGTGCTTGAGTAATTCTACACCAAGAGGTGACTATTATAAATAATAGATAGGCTATCTTTTTCATATTGATTTGGGGCTTGTTGTTATTGAACTTGCTTCTATGATGTTCCCTTCAACGACTATGGCATGGAAACCCTTTCCATTGGGAAGCTCGTCAGAATGAATGCTCGTACTATTTGTTCCCGAAATGTTGATAATTCTAAGTTGCTGTCCTTTTTCATCACATAGTTGAAGGTATGCAGTCTTCGCATCTTTTGGCAGTTTGTAGCTAATGGTGATTCTATTATCAGACTTTTCTGCGGAAAGTGCATGCTTCTCGAGTTTGCTCTTCTGTGCTTCTATCAGAGTTTGCAAGGAGTCAACCTCATTTTGCTGTTGTTCTATAGTATTTTTCAATTCTTGCATTGCTTTTGTCAAAAATGGAAGTATAGCTGTATAGTTAAGCCCTTTTTGACCGTCATCCAAATTTACAACAGCTTCAGGTATGTAATGTTTTAAGTTTTCAATATCAAGGCTTGCTGGGCAGTCCATTCCTTTTAATGTAGAGGTCAGATTTACAGCTTTTGATTCTGTCTTTTTGCTTGTGTTGGCATTATTGATGGGACAAGTTTATCAATTATGTCTAATCCGGTTTCTATCGCTTTGATGTTTCTTTTTTTGCTCCTTTCAGATAGATATTCAGTTCTTTTGACTGCAATGGTATTGTAATTGGTCCCTAAGTCACAAAAATAGATTGTATCATTTGTTCCTGCGAGACGTGGATGTGCAGCAGATATATCTAGTTGTAGAAACTTATTATTGTATCTCCAATATATACCATTGATCTGGCGCATATTTATTCCCAAATTCCTGTCAGTTGAAGCGGGTGAACCTATATAAATGCTTTTCAAACTGTCGTTGACCAACCATATGTTCGCTTTTGTATGCGGGTTTGCAAAAGCAATTATTACTATTAAGAGGTGTTTTATTTTCATGTTGGTTTTATTGCTTGATAATAGATATGTTGCTTGTTTCTTGGATTTTCCCATCTACAAAAATTGTATATCTGTAGATTCCTGCATTAAGCGGTTCTGTATTCAAAGATAGTAATCCTGTTCCGCGCCCAATGATTTCCGTTGTCATTACTGTTTCATCAGACATAGTGGTAAGCAGTACAAAGGCGTTTGTCGCATTCTCCGGAACGGAATATATTATATTGGCATTTGTTCCGTCAGCAAAGACTTTAGCGGCTTCCAATGGATTTCTGCTTGTTTTTAGGTCTTGCAAAGAACTTTTTTGATGGATTAGTTTTCCTTGAATGTCCTGTACCGCTCCTACTAACAGAGGAATAATTCCTTCATATTCTACGACTTTTACCCCTATGCTATCTGTTCTCACAAGTCCTGGTGCCACTTTTTCAACGTCCTGTGTAATGAACCCGTAATTTTTGACTTTTTCGTTATCTTCTTTTCCTGCGAATGTCTCATTCGATTGCGCCCAATAATAGGAAACCGGTTTCAATGATGCAATCAAGTCAAGTGAATTATTCATTTTTGTGGAAACACCCATCGGTATTGTTCCGGATGAAATTAAAAGTTTATTTACCACAATAGTATTTGCTCGTTCTTTTTCTGAACGATAAAAGATAATATAGTTTTCTCTTCCTGCAATACACGGATCATTGAACCTATTGTCAATTTGAAAGAATTCGGTATAATGATTGCTGTGATTGTGCTCCATGTATAGTCCAGGGTATCCGTATATAGACAGACCGAATGTATTTGCATTTGATAAGTTTGTTGCATTGAGGATGCCAAGGGAAATATGTCCATTAGTTGCCACATTAATTTGCGCTAGCCCTTGCAATGAGGATAGCAAGATGCTTAGTAAGACTAATAAATATTTCATGATGCTTATTTTACACGATTAATACTGATTTTCTTTGTCGTTAGTTTTTCGTCTGTTTTCAAGCTACAGAGGTAAACCCCGTCGGGCAGTCCTTCTACTCCATAAGTAAAAGAACCTCGTTCTAAAATAATGTCTTTTCGAATAGTCACCCCTGAGAGGTTTCTTATTTCGAGAATGGCAGTTTTTACTTCTGTCGTAATAGTCCCGTATATTTTTTCTTTCTTGTAGCCAATGATTGCAGATGAATGTTCGTTCTGAACCGATTTGACATCGCTAAGTATATTGCCATAAAACTTTTCAATATCACCAGAATTCACTAACATGAATCTAGAACCGATAATACCATAATAGCTGTAAAGAAGGCCTGTTTTTGGCTCTACCTTACCCAATGGCAGAATTGTGGCCTGTTTCAATTTCAATCTGACAATGATTTTGTCTACAAACAGGAGTTCTTTTTTTTCAAGATTATATTCGAAAGGACTGTAGCAGAATTCTGCGCATCTGAAAGGTGGAAGATCGTTCTCACGTTCAAAACAAGCAAATGCCGGAAAAATGTAGCTGTCATAGCTTTTCAAATGGTTCTTCTTGTATGATTTTGCACCTATAGGTGCAAAACTGGGAGGTTCGGCCAATAGAATATCTTTTGCGAACAAGTGCAGACCTATTGTATCAAAATCCATTTTTTCGACTTCCTTATCTGCCGGCAGTAATACTTGACAACCTGATGTAGGGATATCTGGTATATACCTGGTTCCTCTCATGGGTGGATAGAAAATATCATAACTGGGACGATTTGACTTGTATAGAATGCTGAAAGTATTGTCGCTCTCAATATGACAGATGCTAAAATCTTTTTCTTGGAAAAGAAAGCTAACGACCATCTCGTTTTCATTTATCATCTTAACTTCATAATTAGCAAGATGAACCCTGTATGGATCTAACTCCCATGCTAAAGCATTCAGCTTGATCAGTAGCGTAATTAATAATATGATTATCTTTTTCATGTTGCACTTGTTTTCTAATTAATAGGCAGGCCCGATATCCATTTTAAGAGCAGCTCCTTTTTTTATTTCAAATCCATGCTGGATATTAATGAATTTTCCGGCTTTTATTTCTGTTGTTCCTTGTGTAATTGTTACATTACCGATTGGTTTCAAATTTGTTACAGCATTACCTACGTAAACCCTATGTCCCCAAAATGATTTGTTTGTGGTAATGTTTTGATCCTGAATGTATTTGTCAGGATAAACTTTTATGTATAGTGGGATAAAGTTTTGACCGTGTAGGACAAGCAATGTGCTATCCCCTCCAAAAACCGTGTAATCTGCAGGTAGATTTTCCATTAGGGTGCATTCTTTTTCTCCCATAATCCAATCATAGAGAGTAATATTGTAGCCATCAATACCAGTATGAATATTGATTTCATAATTTCCTTGATCATCCAATGACGGCTGTACGCAATTTGCCGGAAACCTGTGCGGCTCTTTTGTTCGTAATTGCATTTCCGGGTCTCCAAAAGGATTGATTTGCAAATTCAGCCAACGTTCTGTGTCATCTTGCTGACGATTAATACCTATTGACTGTTTGCCATCATAAACCAGTTTCCCCAAATGCCCGTCACTTAGACTTAAAGGATTGAACAGAGAATTGATAAATCCGTTACAAAAGACATCTGAGTAAAACAAATTGACACGGCCTAATCGGTCGAAATCTTTTTTAGAACCGGAGAACCCTTGTCGTGAATTTCCTATATATGCTGCAGTCTTACTCATTTTGTTACGCATGAGAGCTTCTCCTAAAGACGGTTCATTGGTGCTTTCATCCCAGTCGAATCCACTTGTGTGACAAGCTTCTGTGAGAATGACTTTGGGATATAAGGAATTGATGCTGTTGGCAACAGTAAGATCGAAAGGAAATGAACCGCCGCCAATTTCCCAAGTAGTATGTGAACCATGTGTATATTCGTGTACCAATGAGTAATTCCGGTTTAGTAATGTAGCAACTCTATTGCTGCTAATATGGCCGCTTCCTTCTCCAGCGGATTCTTGAAATTCAGATAAATTGGTTCTTGAGTCAAATAAATAGTCAACCTTACCATTCCAATACGGCTTGATGCTCTCTTGTATCATAATTTGACCAATGGTGTCGACATCTGAAACATGATTTGTCATATAATGAACATACTGTCCACAGAATAAGACTTTGTTTCCCCATAATGAAGGAGGATTCTTCTCGTATGTGAGTACTAAATCAACAAAGTCTTTTACCTGTGCTTTTGTTCTTGCCGGGCATCTGGAAATGTAGATGTCATCCTGATTGAAATTCAATTCGGAATTGATGTCACCCATGATACCATTATTATTACTGTCCCAATTTAACGGTGAACCCATACATGCGTAATACATATCACAAGGTACATATTGATAAGTCGTGGAACTTCCTTCAGGATATTTAGCTCTTACATAGGCTGTAGGAATAATATTGATATCACCTCCTATAAGAATATAGGTATTGTCTGGTAGGGAACTGTTTGAATTCAGACGGTTGTATAGATAATGTTTTATCTTGTATACTCCTGTATCATTAGCGACAGCAACTGAACGGCTTATATCTTCAATAGTGATTGTTTCAACTACCATACCTTTGTCTTTTTTCCAATCAGCCAATGGCTGAAATGCAGATTTAAGAGAATCAGCTGTAACGATAAAATACTTGTTAGGCAAATATGGGTTCATCCGATAAATGCGTAGT
>DJPH01000043.1:0-4175 GCA_002439755.1 Prevotellaceae bacterium UBA6417
CAGTTCTATTTGGACACTTCGGATGATTTTCATGCACGTTCTTGTATACTGCATTTACTGAACATGCTCCAAAGTCTCACGTATTGCAGAGTATAAATTCAAATTCGTCAAAATATGCCACCAGCTTATTCGAAAAGACTTTCTCCCATGATAGGTTATCACAGCAAAACTATATCTTTGTAGCATTAAATAGAAAAAGCAGCATAATGCGCATAAACAAATGGATTACTTTAGTCTTGGCTATAAACATAGCGATGCTGTGCTTAGCCATAAACGTTTTGAAGACGTACCACCAACGAAACGAGATTGTCAAATCCGAACGGCCCATTACCGGCTATTCCATCTTGGAAGTAAATTGCAGTGGTGGTTACAGAGGTGGTTCAACTATAAGAATAGCTTACTTAGACAAAACCTATTATGTTGGAGTAAGTAGAAAACAATGCAAAGAGGCGGAAAGTACCAATTTCTATTATGATAGACAACATGATACAGTATTTGAAAAAGAAGAGCTGAGCATGAGACATGTCTTGTTTTTCTTCGCCATGTTTGCATTCTCTTTGCTTTTATGGAGATACCCAAAAGTGCGAAGGTACAAAGCGACAAGAAAAGACGTTCTTAAAGCAAGAAAAGATATTTTCCTCAAAGATGCCCTTCCTATACTAAAGGCAAAAAGATTTGTAGAGGAACCATTCAAAACATCCAACTTTGGATGGTGTGGCTTTGGGTATATCTATGATATGTGTCGTCTTAGGAAAGGCAAGTTCTTGGAATTTGTGTCAGTAAGAATACCGCAAGGCGATAAGTATGTGCAGATATTTATACATGTCTTTGAGGTTACCCCTCAGCTCGATTCTCTTTCATCACTTAAAGAGAAGGAAGGACTAAAATACTTCATACCTCCAAACTGTGAAAAAGAAATTAGGCTTGACACGGGCTTTATCAAGGGAGCACCTATCCTATCCAAGGGTTTTTGGTTAGGTGGATTGAAGTTGGGGCATTACTTTACGAAAACAGACTACGACAAGCAGGTTGAGAAATTAAAAGAGAAAGTAAAGTCAAGACTTTGCAATATTGATGCTTACTTTGAGAAGTGGTATGAATGCCATCGCCCTAACCTTGTGAAATGGGATGGGGAATTAATTGAAAGAAGATAACTAAAAAACATCTTACGCATGAAAAGATATTGCATATTATTCTTGATTGCACTTCTGTGTCTTTGCAGTTGCAATCAAAGAGCCCAACCGATAGAGACCGCCGAGAACGACAGTATAACAGAGTTCTTTAGAAACTTTTATACTGGCTGTAATGATTATTATATCCAACAAAACCAAGCTGACCGTGAAAACAAAAGCAGTTCTTACCGACAATACCTAACCGATAATTTCATTTCATTCCTCAAAGGTTTCTGTTTTGATGATATTGTTGCAGACGTCTATAGAAAAGATTTAGACATATATGAACAACATGAGATAGGCACTTTCAACGATAGTATCCTCTCTTCCTTACATGTGGAGAAGATGGCAGATGAAAAGAATGTCTATATCGTACATCTGCAAATAGACACCCTACACATCCAAAAGCTATATACGCTTGCCAAGCAGAATGGAAAAATGAAAATCTATGCCGTCGGAAAATGCAAGCATCCGATGGTTTTCTGCAATGACACCCTACGGATAGAAAACAGCCCTCAATGTAGCGATGCATTTTATCAATGGAACGGAGCAACTATCTCCTCTAATTATACTGTTGCTGACAGCTTGACGCTCGCCAAAGATTATAGGGTAGCTGTTTTGGAACCCTCTTTTACAAGCATAAAAGACAGGCATGAGCCACAGATATATTCCGACCGCCTTTTGCTTGTAATCTACAAAAATCGAAGAATGGTGTACAACAACATCATAAGCAACGAAGAGAAGTTGGCTGGATGGCATCCGTATGAAAGTTTGGCTAAGCCAGCTGAAGAAGAAGCCGAAAATTTCCTTGAACGTTGTGACTTTATCCTTTCCTACAGCGCAGGAATGGGATACAAGGTGTATTACACGATAGGCATCAAGGTGATAGAAAGTAAACCATACGTGATTGGCATCAGATGGGAAGAACACGATTCCGGACTTTCATTCCACAAGCAAATCATACAAGAGTATAATGACAAGGAAATGCCTTTGTCTTCGTATAACAGGAGCATGCCTTGGGAACTATCGCAAGAATAGATTTTTATATCGAGTAATCTTCACTTTCTGCGGATTTGAAATCAGTCACAGTAACAAATAGAAAACCATGAATAATGAAATATTTTCTATCGTACGTAATGGATTGACAGAGCAATATAAGCAGTCAATCGAAAACACATCCATAGACTGCAATAACGAGTTTGGTCAAAATCTTCTGCAAGAAGCCATTGCTTATTGTAGGGATAATATTGCTGTAGATTTAGTGAACAGGGGTATTGACATCAATCATCAAGACGACAGAGGACTAACACCTTTGCATTATTGCGCACAACACGGCAATCTCACTATAGCTGAGTTGTTGTTGGCAAAAAAAGCTGATGTAAATATTACAGACACCTACGGTAACAATTCTTTATGGTATGCTGTTTTCTATGCTCATAATGATTACCAATTAGTCAAGCTACTCATCAAATATGGAGCTGATGCACAAAGCAAGAATAAGGCCATGCGAACCCCATTAAGTTTTGCAAAAGAAATAGGTGACACAGAAATGACAAGCATTTTGTCGGATAAACTTTAATTTTCTTTCAGCATGACGGAAGTCTATTGAACCAGTTCATCAATAAAAATACGTCTACTAAAATCAGGAAAAGACAAGATACTATGTGGCAGCCTCCAAGATACTATCAGAGAGCTCCTCAGATAGTATCTGAGAAGCTGCTATGTTTAATGCGAGAGGCTCTTATATTGTATATCGCAGCCTTCAACATTGTATTCGGTGACTTCAAAGCTTTGATTCCGTAATGACGAATGTTTAAACGTGCACGTTTAAAAGCCGTTTTTAGCCGCCATTGATGTTTAGGCACACTATCTCTTATTATAGCAGCAATTATACTTCAATGACTTGATGTGTTTCTGAATACAGAAGTTTTAGTGCCACTTTCTTCCACACAGAACCATTATTTTTACAATTGCATAGGCGAGAAACGCGCTTTTTCACTAAATTTGCACTGACATCATGGAATTAAACTAAGCATCAATGAATATTTTTTTCAAAGCACTTTGTCTGGCTTCTGCGACACTGCTCGCAATGCCGTCCACAGCCCAAGACTGCACAAAAGCAGCAGACGGCAAAATGTGTTGCGCCAAGAAGTGCGCAGACACGTCAATTCCCGCCCTGAAGGGCATCAGTATGCAAACCGACCGCCGCGTGATTTCTTACATCCTGCCAAAACGCATCATGTGGAAACAGTCAACAGGTGGCTCTACAATGGAGAACGAGGATATATTGCTGAAGAACAACTACGGACAGACAGCCCTTGGCGGAATATCGTTCTGCCACCTGAAAAACGGAAAGGGAGGAATGAACTCCATGCTCTTTGACTTTGGCGCAGAGCTGCAAGGTGGCATACAAGTAGTAACCGGCGGTGCGCCCGCAAACAAGGTGAGGCTCAGGGTGCGCTTTGGCGAATCGGCCTCGGAGGCGATGTGCGAGATAGACGGCAAGAACGGGGCGACAAACGACCACGCGCTGCGCGACTTCATTCTCGAAATCCCGGGAATGGGAATTGCCGAATGTGGAAACTCGGGCTTCCGTTTCGTGAGGATTGACGTGCTGGGCGATGATACCGACCTGCAGCTTCAGGAGGTGCGCGCCGCGTTCAGATACCGTGACATCCCTTATCTCGGCTCGTTCGAGTGCAACAACGAAAGGCTCAACAAGATATGGATGACCGGGGCGTACACCGTACATCTTAATATGCAGCAGTTCCTTTGGGACGGCATAAAGCGCGACCGCCTTGTGTGGACCGGCGACATCAACCCTGAAGTGCTGACTATCGCCTCCGTATTTGGCGCAAACGACGTGGTGAACAAGAGCCTTGACCTGTCGAAGGAAAACTTCAAGCCTACGCAATGGATGTGCACTCTGTCGAGCTACTCGATTTGGTGGATGATAACCCACTACCAGTGGTATCTCTACACCGGCAACCGCAAATATCTTGA
>DJPH01000043.1:4211-4948 GCA_002439755.1 Prevotellaceae bacterium UBA6417
ACCGAGCTTTTGGGCGTGCTTATGAAATACGTAGACGACAAAGGATACGAGAAACTTGACGCAAGATTTCTCGACTGGCCTTCATCGGAAAACCAAAAGGGCGTGGATGCAGGTTTGCAGGCTCTGATGGCAATTGCCTTTGACAGTGGCGCAAAGCTTGAAACCATTTGGGGCAACACCGAACTTGCCAAGAAATGCTCCGACCTCGCCGCCAAGATGAAGAAATGTCGCCGCGACTTCAACGGCTCAAAACAAGCTGCATCGCTCAACGCCATGGCCGGCATGATTTCACCCGAAAAGGCAGCGAAGAAAACCATACTTGTAGGCGGCGCGAAAGATTTCTCGACATTCTATGGATATTATATGCTCGAAGCCCTTGCAATGGCGGGCTACTACACCGAAGCAATGGACATAATGAGCCAGTATTGGGGCGCAATGCTCGACCTTGGGGCAACGACATTCTGGGAGGACTTCAACCTTGACTGGACCAAGAACGCCGCACGCATTGACGAACTTGTGCCCGAAGGCAAGGTGGACATCCACAGCTCATACGGTAACTACTGCTACAAGGGCTTCCGCCACTCCCTTTGCCACGGTTGGGCTTCAGGACCCACAACGTGGCTCAGCGCACACGTGCTGGGAGTAAAGGTTCTCGAGCCGGGATGCAAAAAGGTGGCAATCGAACCGCATCTTGGCAAGCTGAAATGGGCTAAAGGAACTTTCCCCACCCCCTACGG
>DJPH01000010.1:0-6031 GCA_002439755.1 Prevotellaceae bacterium UBA6417
CACTTAAGTAGGGACGACTATTTAACTGATGGTCCGGAAAATTGAAAAGTTCATGTTTGCTTATCGATGATTTTGAATTTTCCAAAGAATGTCCTGCCCAAAGATTTAGGCTTTTGGTTCCTGCAACGAATTTTGAAACAAGATTATAGTCGCCATGGAGAAATCCTATTCCCTGAGACGCATCAAGTTGCGTGTAGCCGCCATTGTTAAGCGGCTTCATTATAAAGTTGATAGCATATGCGTCTTTTGCATATTTGCCCGTAGGCATATCGAAGAATTCCACACGTGAAATGTCTTTCGGCCTTAATGACTGTACTTCTCGGAAATTGGCTTCACGACCATCAATATAGAGAGTTGCAGCTCCGGTTGGAGTTGTTACATTCCCAGTTGAACGGTCGATGGATACACCTGGAATCATAAGGTTGCTCAACAGGTCGTACCCTGTCACCGCATGTTTGCGTTGCTCTTTAGTCGGTATTGCAAGAATATGGTTGTCTTTGCGGCTAAGATATGATGCCTTGACAACCGCTTCGTCAAGTTTTTTAGTCTGAATTGATATTTTGGTGGTATCTGATTGTTGTGCATATGCGATGTTTAGCCACGGCCCCATAAAGGCAACAAACAATGCTTTTTTCATCGGTATCATTTAAGGATGCTATTTGACTTTTGGAAATGTAAGCAAGGCATTCTGCGTTGTGATTTCGGCAATTTTATAAGCAGGCAATTGATATATTTCTGATAATTTGTCAATGATATAAGGAATAAAAGACGGTTCATTCCTTTTTCCCCGCATCGGAACAGGTGACATGTAAGGGGCATCTGTTTCGAGAACAAGCCGGCTCAAGGGTACGTTTTTCAGCACTTCCGGCAAGGTGGATTTTTTAAATGTTACAACTCCACCGATGCCCAACATGAATCCGTCAAATTGAAGCAATTCCTTTGCTTCTTCTGCTGTACCCGTAAAGCAATGGAATACACCTGTAAGGTAGTGCCCTTTAACAGAAGACATGATGCTGACCATCTCCTTATGCGCATTTCTTGTATGAATCATCAGAGGCATTCCATGTTGAATGGCCAAATCCAGCTGCATGTTAAAAGCTTTCTGTTGTAGAGCAGCATTGCTTTTGTCCCAATAAAAATCCAATCCTACTTCGCCTATGGCGATAAAAGCATTAGGCTCGCTTAATACATCATCAATAGCATCTCCGATGCGTTCATAGTTTTCGGCCACTTCTTCCGGATGGAGACCTATCATTGCATAGCAGAACCTTGGATATTTTCGTGCCATGCAAAGAGCGCTTATCGTGGATTCAATGCCTGTGGGCGGCAGGAAAATTTTACGCGCCCCGGCTTCTTTCGCACGTTTTATCACTTCATCGATATCCTCATGAAACTCTTCTCCGTAGATGTGGGTGTGCGTATCTATATATGCATATTTTGGCTTCATCTTCTCCAACGGATTTCTAATGCTTTCTGTTTATCAGATTTGCGGAAAAATCCCAAAGGGCTTCTTTGGCAGTTTCAGGAAGGCTCACTTCGGCCAAGAGTTCTTTCGCTTCCTCAAAATAACGGTTGATGCGGCTTATGCAAAGTTCACGGATGCCTAACCGATTGTACAGGCTTGTGAATGCTTTTATCTTGTCAGACTCGTTATAGTCTGTCTTGGCCACCCAATTTTCCAGTTCTTTACGCTCTTCGTCATTGGCACGCAAATAGGCGTTTATTAGCATGAATGTTTTTTTGTTGCAAATGATGTCACCACCAATGCGCTTTCCGAAAACTTCCGGATTGCCATAGACATCAAGCAAATCGTCTTGTAATTGGAAAGCCAGTCCTATTTTTTCGCCAAAACGATAAAGTGTATCTGCATCTTCTGTATTGGCTCCTCCTAAGATTGCACCCATTTTGGTGGCGCAGGCAATCAATACCGATGTTTTCAGACGGATCATTTCAATGTATTCTTCTTCCGTAACATCAATGCGTGTTTCAAAGTTCATGTCAAACTGTTGGCCCTCGCCAATTTCTAATGCTGTCTGCAAGAAAAGTTCCATGATGTCAACCTTCTTGGCCGAATTGACTGATAGAATTAACTTGCAAGCCAAAACCAGCATGGAATCACCGGAGAGGATCGCCGTATTGCTGTTCCACTTTTTATGAACTGTGGGCTTTCCTCGTCTCATTTCGGCACGATCCATCAGGTCATCATGCAGGAGCGTATAATTATGGTAGGTTTCTATTCCGAGTGCGGCATTCATCACATTGTCGTAGTCATTACGATACATACAATAGGCCAAAAGCAGAAATACCGGGCGGATGCGCTTACCGCCTATGGATAGCACATAGCGTATCGGTTCATAGAGCCCGACAGGTTTGTCGGGATATTTCATATCTGCTATTGCGTGGTTTACTTTTTCCAATATCCGGGCTGAAAGATTCATATCAAACTATTTTTATTCAGTTGCTCAATTCAAAAACTATTGGCAATGTTACCTGAGCCTTGATGGGCTTCCCATTTTTTGTGGCAGGAATCCATTTCGGCATCAAGTGAATTACACGTAAAGCCTCATGATCCAATTGTGGTGCTGCACTTTTCAGAATGCGTGCATCTGTAATTTTTCCTGTGGGCTCAACAATAAAGGCAATTTCGACAATTCCCTCTATGCGTCGTCTTATGCAGTCGGGCGGGTAGACTACGGTTTTGTCTAACCACCTCATGAAGGCAATGATTCCGGAAGGATATTTAGGAATTGAATCCAATATTACACCTGTGGTTTGTTCGGTTGATTTGGCCAAGTTTAAATTCTCTTCTTTCCGTATCACTTCCATTGAGTCGAGAGGCAAATCTTCGATTTTGTCAGGCTCTAAGGCAATATCTTCCGGGTGAAATGCAACAGCCAATTTGTCTTTCTGAGGAATGTCTGCTTGTTCGTTGCTTTCGGTTCTCGTTGTTATTTCCGGTTCGGCTTTCCTTGGCGGGCGGCGTGCCGGGCGCGCTTCTTTTAAACGTATGCCATCCAGACGTACGATGCTTTTTATCGGATCAATGGGGGGCTTGTATGCTTTTTTGTTCATCAGATACCATACAAACGAGGGACCGGCCACACATAAAAACATTGCAAGGACAACCATCAGCCCTGCCCTGTAACGACGCCCTGTGCGTGCGCGCAATACATAGGCTCCATATTCCTTGTTGCGATGCTCAAAAAGCAAGTCGCACCATTTTTTTGAGAATATTTCGTTTTCCCCCATTCGTTTTCCGGACAAGAAGATGCGTGACACTCGTGATGCAAATAAAAAACGTGTTTTCGCGTTATTTTAATCGGCCCGTGTCTTTTCTTTCTGCAAAAGTAACGCGGATAATTCAAATTAGAGTAACTTTGGAGTCAAATTTTGGTAATTGCATGAAAAAAGGCAGGATTATAAGTCTTTTCCTCCTTGCCACACAAATGGCTCAAGCCCAGGAAAGCTCGTCTGTATTCAATTTCTTGAAAATACCCGTATCGGCTCACGTAGCCGCATTGGGTGGCGATAATGTTTCTCTGAAGCTCGACGATCCGACTTTGGTGTTTGGTAATCCGGCTACAGCTGCACAAATCAACGACATGTCATTCAATCTTAATTATATGACATACTTGTCGGGAACGAAAGTAGCCAGTGCGGCTGCCCTCAAAGTTTTCAGTGTGCGCCATACCGTAGGTATTACCGGGCGTTTGTTTGATTACGGCACTATGGACGAAACCGATGAAGACGGCAATATCGTCGGCAGCTTTTCGGCCAAGGATATGAACATGTCCTTGCTCTATAGCTATACTATGGGCGACAGACTCGTTGGAGGCGCATCTCTGCATTTTATATATTCAAAGTATGCAGAATATACGTCCACGTCGGTCGGCGTAGACTTAGGCTTGCATTACTATAATGATGAAAAAGAGTTTTCTGCCGGTCTTGTCATGAAAAATGTCGGTACGCAGATTTCATCGTTTTATGAAGATAGAACAGAGCATCTTCCTTTTGACCTGCAATTCGGTATTACACAAAAAATCCGGCATGCTCCTTTTCGCGTGTCTCTTACCCTGAAGGACTTGACACGTTGGTCTAACCATTATTATTTTAATCCGGAAGGGAAAAACAGTATAGGGAGAAAACTTTTCAATCATGTTGTGGCAGGTGTCGATTTCCTTCCCACGAATAATACTTACCTCGCTGTCGGCTACAATTTCCGTCGGGCCAATGAACTGAAAGCAGCCGGTTCGGCCCATGGCGCAGGTTGGTCGTTTGGCGGCGGACTGCAAGCTGCGCGTCTCAAATTGGGCGTTTCCTATGCCAAATACCATGTAGACGCAGCTTCTTTGCTTTTCAATATATCCTACAGCTTATAATCATCTTTTATCCCATGAAAAAAATAACAATTGCCGTCGACGGCTACTCGTCTTGCGGAAAAAGCACCATGGCCAAGCAATTGGCCAAAGCAACAGGTTATATTTATGTGGACAGCGGAGCCATGTATCGCGCTGTAACACTTGCAGCCTTGCGCCATCAGCTTTTTTCAGACAGTGGAATTGTTGATGAATCCGGGCTGAAAAAACTGTTGCAAGATATGTCCATTTCTTTCAAGCTTAATAAAATAACCGGTCTGCCCGAAACCTTCCTGAATGGCGAGAATGTGGAAAATGCCATCCGCACCATGGACGTGTCGTCTCGCGTCAGTCCGATTGCCGTATTGCCTTTTGTGCGTGCCACGCTTGTTGACCAGCAGCAACGTATGGGTAAGGAAAAGGGAATCATTATGGATGGTCGTGATATTGGAACCACCGTTTTTCCCGATGCCGAGATGAAAGTCTTTGTAACGGCTTCGCCCGAAATACGGGCTCGCCGCCGCTTTGATGAGCTCAGGGCTAAGGGGCAGGAGGTCAGTTATGAAGAAATATTGGACAATGTAAAACAGCGCGACTATATTGATTCGCATCGCGAAGTATCGCCCTTGCGCCAGGCAGAAGACGCTGTGGTGCTCGACAATTCGCATCTGACACGCGAGGAACAATTGGAATGGCTCTTATCGCTGTTTCGCGAACGTACGGCAATGTAATCCTTGGTTTTACGTGAACATCAATATTGAAATAGATGCGGCATCGGGCTTCTGCTTTGGTGTTACAACAGCCATCCGCAAGGCCGAGGAAGAATTGCATGAGGGTAATTGCCTATACTGTCTGGGCGATATTGTCCACAATGGCAAAGAAGTGGAACGTTTGCGCTCTTTGGGCCTGGTCACCATCGACCATGAACGCTTTTCAATGCTTCAAAATGCCAAAGTGCTGTTACGAGCTCACGGCGAGCCACCGGCCACCTATGAAATGGCGCGCCGCAACCATATCGAAATCATCGATGCCACTTGTCCTGTAGTGTTGCAATTGCAAAAGAGAATACGTCGCGAATATGAACGTCCCGAGCATCCGCAGATTGCCATTTTCGGCAAACGCGGCCATGCCGAAGTTTTGGGACTTGTTGGGCAAACAGAAGGCAATGCCCTTGTAATAGATCATGAAGACGACATCTGGCAATTGGACTTCAAGCGCGACATATGTCTTTTTTCACAAACGACAAAGCCTTTGGAGGCTTTTCGTGAGGTGGTGCGCCAAATAGAGTCATATATCGAGCCACCGGCAACGTTTCGCTATTTTGATACAATTTGCAGGCAGGTCTCAGGCCGTTTGCCAAATATGTTGGAATTTGCCGCGCGCCACGATGCCATACTGTTTGTAAGCGGCAAAAAGAGTTCAAACGGCAGAGCCCTCTATGAAGCCTGCCGCTCGGTCAATGAGCGTTCCTATTTTGTCGAAGGACCGAAGGATATCGATTTTGAGTGGTTGTGGGGAATTTCCACACTCGGCATTTGTGGTGCCACTTCAACACCGAAATGGCTGATGGAAGAGTGCAAGAGAACAATTCTTGACCATTAGTTGCTGCAACGTTGTTGTTAATGTGCAAAAACAATCCGCTTGTGCTTGTTTTTGCAAGCCATCTGTAGATACTT
>DJPH01000010.1:6090-20542 GCA_002439755.1 Prevotellaceae bacterium UBA6417
CATCTGTAGATACTTGCAAGCCAAAATCTCAGGCTCAATGCTTCTTGATGCTGTCAAAATAATATTCCAGCAATCTGTGGGCGGCGACAAACGAAGTTTGCTTGCCGTTCAATACCATGTATTCGGCATCATGCATCAAACGCATGATTTCAGGATTCTGATAGAAACTATGCTTCAGCTGTTCATTGATGGTCTCGTGCATCCAATAGCGCTTCTGCTCCATGCGCCGGTGTTCGAAATAGCCGTTGGCCTTGACAAAATCAAAATAAGCATAGATGCTGTCCCAAAGCTCTTTGATGCCGTAGCCGTAAAAGCCTGAATAAGTAAGGACCTGTGTGCTCCAGCCGCTGGGAGGCGTAGGGAAAAGGTGAAGGGCATTGCGATAATAAGAGGCGGCTATCTTGCAACGTTCTACATTGTCACCGTCACACTTGTTGATGGCGATGCCATCTGCCATTTCCATGATGCCTCGCTTGATGCCTTGCAGTTCATCACCTGTTCCGGCCACTTGAATCACAAGGAAGAAATCGACCATTGAATGGCAGGCCGTTTCACTTTGTCCAACGCCCACGGTTTCTACAAATATCTTGTCGTAACCTGCGGCTTCGCAAAGAATAATCGTTTCACGCGTCTTGCGTGCCACGCCACCAAGGGAACCGCTTGATGGGCTGGGGCGGATAAACGATTTGGGATGTACTGAAAGCTTTTCCATGCGGGTCTTGTCGCCGAGAATGCTGCCTTTGTTGCGTTCGCTGCTGGGGTCGATGGCCAACACGGCCAATTTCCCTCCATACTGTTTCAGTACATGCAAACCAAACTCATCGATAGAAGTACTTTTTCCGGCCCCCGGAACACCGCTTATGCCGATTCTAACGGAATGGCCGGAATGAGGCAGGCATTTCTCAATGACCTGTTGAGCAAGCTCTTCGTGTTCCGGACGTGTGCTCTCAAGCAAAGTGATGGCGCGGCCAAGCATCGTTGTGTCGCCGCGCAGAATGCCTTCAACATATTCGTCGACCGTAAGACCGCGGCGCGAGCGGATGCGGCTGAAAGACATATATGGATTTACACAACCGGGATTTTTAGGGCTTGTCTCGACTTTGAGACCTTTGTATTGCTCGTCGTTTTCGGGATGTTCCATTCTAATTGAAATCAAAAGTGCTCAATTTATTTTCCTTGGGATGAAGCGGTTTCTCCTTGGCCTAACTTGATATTGAATATAACCTTCGGACGTTTCGGGTCATTGGTGATCATCAATACACGTAGACGTCTGCGGCTTTTTTTCATGTATTTGGACAAGATGGAGATGCGGAGTTTTTCTGTTTTTCCGGGTGATATCGACATACGCCCCAATCCCACATTGACAGCGGGGTTGAACACTTGAAGCGCGCGTATTTCAAGCGGAGAAGTTCCGCTGTTTTTTAATACGATTGTGCCTTTGGCCTTGCGTCTTCCGGTTAAAGAGGGCAATCGTAATTCTTCTGCCGAAACTTCCAATCGGGGAGAATGAGTCGAATCGGCATCTGCAATATTATTGAACGGAGGCAGCAATACTGCCGATACTTCCATTTCGTTGTCTTCGCCGACTTTGTCGCCGGGAAACCTGCTGACATAAACTGTTGTCTGTTTCAATCCGAAGCCTTCTACCTGTCGTGTGTCCAACGTAACGATAATCTTTCCGGCGCGGCCCGGCAATAGCTTTTCCGGAATGGCCTTTTGCTTCAGATACTTAGGAAGATGCATCAGCTCAGGGTGATAAACGCTCTTCCCGTTGTTTTTTACTCCGATTGTCAGTTCTGTCGATGTGCCGCGACTGACGTCGTCGAACTCGATATTGTCTGTTGTCAGCCATATATTGTCAACATGGTAAGGAAAGTTTCCACCATCAACAATCTTCTCGCGCACAACTTCTCCGGCAGCTTTTAAGATATAAGGCGTATGTCCTGCTTCGTCAGTATAAATGTAGATTGCATTTTCAAAATGCCCCAAAAGATCGGCCTTGTACGTTACATTAAGTTGCGACATTCCTCCGGCAGGAATTGCCGTGCTGTCCCACTTGGCCACAAGTTGGCAACTCGAGGTTCTGATATCCTTAATGGTAATGGCGGCGTTGTCGCTGTTTCTTACATTGACCACAATATTGTTTTCGGTGCGCCATTCAACTTGGCCCATTTGCAACGCCCCTTCGTCGAAGCTTAACTGAGCTCCGGCAATAACAGGACAAAACAGCAGGAGCACTGTGCAGACATAGATTCGTAGTATCATTTTGAACTTAAAACACCACAAAGTTACGGCAAACCGCAGGCATGGCAAAATGAAAGCTGCTTTTTTTGCATGGCTTGCCTTTTGGCTCAACAGATTCAGAACGCATTTAAGCAGACAAAAAATCAGACTCATCTTCCAAAAAAGGAGAGCTTATGTTTGTCTAATCAGAATTTTATTCCTAATTTTGCAACCCGATACGCAGAAATAAATAAAATATAAGTATAGAGTCATGAAAAGAACATTTCAACCTCACAACCGTAAGAGAAACAACAAACATGGTTTCCGTCAGCGTATGGCAACAGCCAATGGTCGTCGTGTATTGGCAGCCCGCCGTGCCAAAGGACGCAAGAAACTGACCGTTTCAGACGAGAACCACGGGAAATAAAACCATGTAGAATCTCACGATAGAGTATCGTTAAGGAGCAATGCCGTTATCGGGATTGCTCCTTAATCTTCGTGTATGGAAAATTTTTGAGCAAGCAAAAACGAGTACCTTTGCAGAAACTTATAAAGACAGACACAATGAAATTCATATCATGGAACGTTAACGGATTGCGAGCATGCGAAAACAAGGGGTTTTCTGACGTATTCTGTAAAGAAAACGCTGATTTTTTTTGCCTGCAGGAAACGAAAATGCAAGCCGGACAATTGGATCTTCAATTCCCAGACTATAATTCGTATTGGAACTATGCCGATAAAAAAGGCTATTCGGGAACGGCAATCTTTGCCCGTCACAAACCGTTATCTGTCTCTCTTGGCATGGGAGTGGAAAAACATGACCATGAAGGGCGCATCATTACATTGGAATATCCGAATTTTTTCCTGGTGACAGTATATACGCCCAATTCGCAGGAAGAACTTCGCCGTCTTTCTTACCGCATGGAGTGGGAAAAAGATTTTCGGAGTTTTTTGCTCGACTTGGACAGAAGGAAGCCTGTTGTGGTATGTGGTGATATGAACGTGGCACACCAGGAAATAGATTTGAAAAATCCGAAAACCAATCGTCGCAATGCCGGATTTACCGATGAAGAACGTGAAAAAATGACAGAATTATTGGCTTCCGGCTTTACTGATACCTATCGGCATCTTTATCCGGCGCAAAGCGGTGTATACTCGTGGTGGTCCTATCGCTTTCATGCACGCGAAAAAAATGCAGGTTGGCGCATTGATTATTTTCTTGTTTCAAATCGCTTAAGTCCTTATATAGAGAGTGCAAAAATCTTGACAGATGTCTATGGGAGTGATCATTGTCCCGTCGAATTAGATTTGCACCCTTTTTAAAACGGTAGGGAATTCGGCCAATGCCTGATCGTCTAAAAATATTCAGGCAGGATAATTACCTTGATGTAGTCCTTTAATTGGCATAAACCGTTGCCGGCTCCTGCTTGTGAGTCGCAGATAAGAAGAAGGGACTGCCGTCCGTCTGCCAATTTAGCCCCCAATGCCATGCCCTCGTAATTGGCGTAGTTGAGCTTTCCGATTTTTATATTCGTAACAAAGCTGAATAGTTCATGTTTTTTTAGGATTCTCGCCTCATTCAAGGTCTTTAATGTGGTAAGTGAATCGATTGGTTCTGTTTTCGTCGGGTTTATAACAAATAGGCGTATTCTTGTTTTCGCGCCTATGTATTTTGTTGGAACGGTTAATTCGCGTTCAAGAACAAGAAGTCGCCCATCGTCCAAAGCAAGCATGGCTGAGACACCATGAGCATAGTATTTACCGGGTTTCATGGAAGCTGCTTCCATGCGGTATGCCCATTGCGAGGCCGGTTGCAAATCTCTGTTGAAACTTTGCAGACGCAACATGGGGCGCACAGTTCCCTCCTCACCAATCAAGGGCGCTTCGGTTGTTGTCCAGAACAAGCCTGTTTGTTGATTGTAGGTTAAGGATTCAAATCCGCAGTTTGGATGGATTCTATCGGATGAGAACTGTGAGGGGATGGATAGCCGGCGCCCGGTTCTGCACCCTTTGTCATCATATTCATATACTTTTTGCCATGCTTCGCTTGCAATGAAATAGGTATTCCATTCGGGAACATAAGTGATGTCTTCGCAGTCGGCCTTGCTACGTTCACTGTTGGCTGACAAGGCACTGCGGTCGTATAGTAGAGGACTGGCATAAACCTCTTTTATCTGTCCCGTTTCTTTGTCCTGCACAATGCGGAATGGTATGAAACCATCTGCTGCACTTTTATCGTCAACAACAGCAAATGAGTCGGCGGCCACATGTACGATTCCGCTATAATTGGCAGGTGCTATGCCAAACTTCTTTAAGTTTACTTGCTTTAAAACTGTTTGTCCCGAAATAAGAGTACTTTGAAGCAGCAACTGCCCCAAAGTACTTATTAATAACAGCATTTTTTTATTCATATCATCTTAAACTATTGGCCTACACTGATTGTTACAGCCTTGTCCTTCCCCGAGAATTCTGGCGAGTACAGACATTGTACGAATGGCACGGCAGAAGTAAATGTTCCTTCACGGTCGACGCGCATTTCTGTTTCTATGACATGTTTCCCTTTTGACAATTGTTGGAAGAAGTATCCGGTCGAAGCATCTCCAACATTACGGTAGCATCCATTGCGCCAATCATAACCCGAAAGTGCTTGTACCGGTTCCATACAAGCCGGCCTTCCATCTTTCAGACAAACGTAATCATAATCCCGATCTGCTGTCAGCTCATGGCGGACACGGACCAAGTCGCCTTTATGCAACTTCAGATTGCTTGCGACAGCTATCCATTCTTGTCCTTTGCGGACGCTGTAACTACAGCTTAGCTTTAGTCCGGATGCAGAAGCTTCAACTTCGGATACGGGCATAAGATATTGCGCATATACAGCACCAAAAGCCATAGGTTCGGCAGTTTTGTCGACAATCAGGCTTTTCGGTTGCGACTTTAGTTCCTCGTCCGATAGTGTGCGCCGATAATAACCTAATGTTGCCGGCATTTGCATTTCATGGGCATTTGATGTTATATCCGTAGACTTCCTGCTTCCGCTCCAAACAAGCTGCATTTTGGGATAGTCGCGGCCACCTGCATGTTTTAGCATATTCTGTTGCAGGAACAAATAATAGATAGCGTCAACGCTGTTCATCGGATTGCCCCACGTTTGGGTACGTTTAGCCTGAAGCAACCAGCGTGACATTTTCTGGATGGTTGTGGTATCTTCTGGCGTAAGAGCATGTATGGCTTCAAGCGCGGCTATTTGTGTCGGGATGCGACAGCTTTCCCAATTCCACAGCGAACGATCTGTATCAAAATAGCGCCCCATTTCAGCGGTCTCTACCGTATGCTCCATCAAACTCCTTAACATATTTCTGGCAGCATTTGTTTGACCGGATTTAGCCAGGATTACAGTTCCGAGAGACTTATCATACATATTATATGAAGTCGATTCTTTCTTAAGCAAGTCTATCAAATATGCTCTGTCCGAAGTGGGTTTGTAACCGCGCATTGCACAGATGCTCAGATAGCGCAGTTGCCAGTTGCTGAGCGAAGGGCTGACTTTGTGCTGCTTCTGGGCTTTCTTCATTTCTGCGACATCTTTCGCGATTTGTTCATCCATAAAACGTTCAGCACGCTGCAAGCTTTGTTGCAGTTTGTCAGAAGTCAAACCTGCATGATATAGGCATGACAAACGAGCAATGATGTGTGCTATGTCAATTGTTGTATTCAGATTGCCGGGTATCCCCTTAAACCAGCTCCAACTTCCGTCGGCATTTTGTAACTCGACCAATTTGTCAACATAACTTTGCTTGCGGTACGATAACGATAGTGTATCAAAAAGAGAACTCAGACGAATGAGACGTTCACGCTCATGATTAGCGGCTGCAACCCAAGGCGTTTCATTCAAGATGATGTGTTTTAAGTCTTCATTGCGCTCAAGCAACAAGAAAAGACTATCAACATTCTTTTCTTTACTCCAAGCTCGTGCCAATTGAGAAATGGCAGGATCGCTTCTGGCTTCCATTTCGGCAAGACTCAAAGAATAATAAGCCGTAGCCATCGAATAAGCGTCATCTGATACAGGGCGCGATAAGGTGGGTAAAGCTTCGATTGCCAGCCATGCGGGATTACCGGTGTATTCAATGGTGAGCCGGCGGTGAGACGTCTCATTGTATCGTTTCCCGAAGAGCTTGGTCAAGTCAAAGGCGGTTTTCCCTTTGTCTTTCAAACTTAAAGGTATGCTTTCGGATATCTCTTGTTTGTCATCGAGGATTGGTACATAATGTTGCTCTCCGTCACTGAAATCTTTGCTAATGGCAGCCATGCGGCATATTAGCAAAGAATATTTATCAGACACACTTATCGGAAAAGAAACCGTACTTTCACCATTTGCAAAAACTTCAAAAAGCTTTTGCTGCGAGTCTATTACTGCCTGTGTCTGCGGATCAATCCACTCACAAGTTATAGTTCCTTTAATGTCTTGTCCTGTCATATTACGCAAAGAAGCTGCCAAAGAGGTCTTGTCGCCGACACGAAGGAATCGTGGCACATTGGGTTGCAGCATGAAATCTTTTGAAGCAACAGCCATGGTATCCAGTCTTCCGTAATCCATGTCTTTGGTGTGAGCCAAGGCTTTGAAGTTCCACTGCGTCAAACTTTGAGGCAGTCTGAATGAGAGACTGATTTCACCGTTTTCATTTGTAATAAGTGAAGGTTGGAAATAAGCTGTCTCATTAAAGTCGCTACGCATTTCAACAGCTCCTTTTTCAATTACACTTCCGGATGTAGCAGCCATTTTTGAGTTAAGTTTGATGTCTGCAAGCTCAGCGACTTCTTCCAATGCGTTATCTGTTGCTGTATCAGCCTTTAATCGTCCACGAACTTTTAAGGGCTTTGACGACTGTGCGGCAGACATTAGAATGGGACTTCTGCCTAAATAATAAGAACCAATGAACCTATTGATATCAAATGTATCAAATGACCATACTTGTTCTTTTGTGTTTTTGATTTTTGATGAAAGCCATAGATTAAAGGACGGAATATGAGAACTTCTCCATATTCGGTTGGGAATGTTGCGCCCAAAATATAGCGCAAAAGGCCATTCAAGTTTGCTAAACTTATCGAGAGAAGCATCATAGAGTGTTGCCATTACTGAGGCTGATGCCGGAAGTCCGTTACGAAGCACTTGAAGTGTCCAAGTTTCCTCTTGTCCCGGACGTAGGCGGTCGCGAAATGTTTTCCAACGCAATGAAAGCCGTTTGTCGGGGCGGGGCTTTTCTATCATAATTTGTTGGCTATGCATAATGCCGTCTTTTACGTATGTAAACAATAGCTGCAAACCGTCACCATAAGCCTCTTTTTCATCATCGAAGCACAAAGTGAAAACAGAATCGGATAATGTAATAAGGTTATTTTCCAATAGATTGTCCTTTGCATAGGTCAACACATCGTAATGGAGGTACATGTTTTTCAATGGAGTTCCAACGAGTATGCGTACTTTCTCTCCTTTTTGAAATTCGTGTGCTGTCTGATATATTTGCAAGGGCATTGAACCAATAGGCTTTTTGTCTTCTAATGAAAAGAGCGCAAACGTGTGTTTCAGTAGCACTAAGGTATCAGTTCTGTCGGCAGGAATTACTCGCAAGTGGTATTCGCCTGAAGCTAAGTCTGAAAAAACATCGGGCTTTATCTCTGTATTAAAATCCCAAGTGCCTTCCAGCTGTTTGGCAGTTCCTTGCCAGAGTTCAAAGCGTGCTTTTCCGCCAACAAGTTTGCCACCGGCATTCTGTTGGGTGATTGTAAATGGCGGCATCTGTTCTTTGCAAACACGTGCAGGTAAGTTTGTATACAAATAAGACGGGCGATTCCCAGCAAAAAGATTGTACTTGCATGTTTGCGTCTCGCCATTTTCCAAAGTGGCAACGGCTTCGGTTTCAAAAATGAAATTTCGTGCTTTCCACAATGGCATTGCGTTGTCAGCCTTGACATCTATATTAAGGAATACGGGGACACTGAAACAACCGTTTTCATCAGTTCGAAGTGTATCTTGCAATAGGTCTTTTTGAGAGGCCGCATCATAACGGTTCCAATATGAAGGGCGACGTATGACCGAAACTGCCACGCGTGCATTTGAAATGGGAAAACCAGCATATGTTTTGACGGATCCTTTAAGATGAACAGTGTCGCCGGCAGCATAAGCATTCTTGACGTCATCAAAAGCTACAACAAATGTGGGTCGCTTATATTGTTCTACCCGAAAAGCGACCGAACTGTTTCTTGTGCGGATACTGAATGTCCCGTTTAAGCATGAAGCCGGTAACGGAAAATCTGCGCCAAACGCGCCGAAAGCGTCAGACACAACGTCTTTCTTTTCAAGTTCTTTCTGGTTGGCATCCAATAATCGTAAAGTGATGGTTTCACCGGATTTTACACTTACCTGATCGTTTCTTTGGGTATACGAAAAGCCTCCAACTCTCACGCTTTGTCCCGGTCTATAGATGGAACGGTCCGTGAAAAGAGACTGTTTTTTATATTCTGTTGAGACGGTGTCAGCCTTATAAAAGTGCGTGGGATACAAGTGCAATCCGCGGCAATAGTTGTCCCTGCCATGTTGTACATAAACATTAAAGTGCTCTTTTATTTCTTTGGCAACTAGTACTTCTCCTTTATTATTAGTAGTGTAAGTCTGTCCATCGTTGTTATTGCTTGCAGGTTGAAGCAAGACTTTTGCTCCGGATATCGGGCGACCTGATTCTGCTTCGCTTACAACGATGCGTGTTCCCTTTTTGTCAACAGCCAACGTCATTACATGAAGGGACGATACATAATATAAATTGTATGGGCGGCAGATGTTTTTGCCACTTACTAATTCGATGTAATATATCCCAGCTTCGGGTGCTTCGAAAGCAATTTTTTTGCTTATTTGCTCATACGGTTTCCCCTTTTTCAATTCGAAGGGAATTTCAAAGGCGAGGCCTCTCAGATGTTCTTTAATCTTATTCTCGTTTCGTTCCCATCGGTCTCTTGCATTATAGTTAGTGTGGTAAAATCTTAGTTTTCCTTTTGTCAGATTGGTCGCAAAAATGCTGATGGAGTCCTTTTGCCCCGGAAAAGATTGCATTTGCGGCATATCAATGCTGACCCGTGGCTCTGTAATAGCATTTATGCAGTTTGTCAGAACTGAAGCGCGTTTGGAATGAGGGTATTTCTCCAGACCTTCTACTGCATATTCATAGGCACTCTTGTTATCTCCGCTTCTTTCAAACGAATTGACTAACTCTATGTAAGCTTCCATACAAACATCCAAATCTCCGAAGTCCTTGATTAGTAGTTGGCACCCTTTACGGTAGTTTTCATAAGACTTGAATAAATAGGGATGCCGGACTTCGGCGTTTAGTGAATCAAGCATTAAAAAGAACTCTGCTTCACGGTTATTCTGCTTTCGGTAGATTTGCAATGATGTATGATAGAGCTGTAAGGCCTTTTCATATGGTTTTAAGGCTTGGTCGGTCATTGAAGACAAAGAGTTGCAGCAAGTTCTTGCAACGATGTTCAACAAATCACCATGAAAATATTTGCTGTCGCTCCCGCTTTCAATGACAAAGGGTATATAAGTGCCGGCTTTGGCCTTTGACAAAAGTTCGGGATTGTCCATGGCCCGACAATAATGTTCTATGGATTTTAGTGGAGCCTGTTCGTTGAGATGGGCGTTATCGGTTTGATATAACTCACCGAGTACCACATGATATAAAGACTTCATCTCAGCCCTTTGCTCTTCTTCCATATAGCGTTCTATGGCCGGAATCATAGCCGTCGCACTGTCCGGTGATATCTGTCCCGATAGTTGCCGGCGTGTCAGTAGCCCGACAATCAATTGGCCGCCATCTCCGTTTTTGTGTGCACGGGCAATAATCTTATCAACGCTTTTTAAGGCACTTTTGGGCAAGTCATCTTTCATGAAGGTTTTTACTTCTTTCCATAAAGAAGTATAGGACTGCGCAAAGGCAGGAGAAGACATGCTGGAACAGAGCATCAGCATGAGAACGATAATGGTAGTTTCTTTCTTCATTGTTTTCTGCGTTACGTGATTCTCGCTAATCATTATATAAACTGCCTTTTTGCTGCAACATTGCATCAAAATTGCGTTTCTCCTTCGATATAATTTTCCAACAAAAGATTTTGCCCGTCAAAAACGGCAAATGTAAACTTCTCTATCCAATCTCCCAAAATGACAAAGCGAGCTGTTTTGTTTAGCATAAGATCCACATCTACATGGCGATGCCCGAATATGAAGTAATTGATATCAGGATGTGTTTTCAGATAGTTCCGTGAGAATTTCACCAGCCCGTCTTTTTCGGCGCCAATAAAATATCCTTCTGCTTTTTCGTGCTTTTTACGGCTGTGGGCAGCCCACGTCAGCCCGAACCACATTCCCCATCGGGGGTGGATAGACGCAAAGAGCTTTTGACAAATCCTATTGCGAAATATGGCGCGCAATAGCAAATACTTCCGGTCTGTCTTGTCCAGCCCGTCGCCATGCCCCAAAAAGAATTCGAATCCATGGATTTCCACTGTTGTTGAATCGCGATGGAGCACTACGCCGCACTCTTTCTCCAAGTAGTCGCCACACCACAGGTCATGATTTCCTGTAAAGAAATGCACTTCCACTCCGCTGTCGGTCAGCTCGCTGATCTTTCCCAGAAAACGCGTATATCCTTTGGGTACAACATAGCGGTATTCGTGCCAAAAGTCAAACATGTCTCCCAGCATGTAGACAGCAGAAGCCTTGTTTTTGATGCTGTCAAGGAAACGTACTATTCTGCGTTCGCGCATTCTTCCGTGAGGTATGGCCTGTGAACCCAAGTGGGCATCTGAAAGGAAGTACACGTTTTTCATCTGTTACTTTCGTTAAGTCGGATTATAGCATTCCTAAATCGGCTTTGGCTTCTTCACTCATCATGCTTTGATCCCATTGTGGCTCGAATACAAGGTTGACGTTGGCCGAAGTGACTCCTTCGATGCCTTCTACCTTCTGACGTACATCTTCCAAAATGTAGTCGGCCAAAGGACATCCCGGGGCAGTCAGTGTCATGTCCATGTCGAGCGTTCCGTCGTCTTCATGATAATCGATTTTATATATCAGACCAAGGTCATAGATGTTTACCGGAATTTCGGGATCGTATACGGTTTTCAATGCGGCAATGATTTTTTCTTCTACTGCCAATGCCTTTTTCTGTTGTTCTTGGTTGTTGTCTTTTTCCATTATAAAAGTTATCTTGTATTTTACAATCGGCCTTCGTCTGCGTAGCTGTAATAACGGTTCCCGCCTAATATTAGATGATCCAAAAGCCGTATATTCATTATTTTGCAGGCTTCTTGCAACTGGCGTGTCAGACTGTCGTCTTCGCGACCCGGTCTTACGGAGCCCGACGGGTGGTTATGTGCTAAAACAATGGTTGTGGCGTTTTTTTGAAGAGCCAGTCTCAGTATTTTCCGTATGTCTGCGCTGACGAATGTAAGCCCGCCGATGCCTATCAGCTCCACACTGATTAGACGCAGACTTTGGTTAAGCAAGACCACCCGGCATTCTTCTTCGGAAAGGTCCCAGAATAGGGGCTTCAGCAATTCTCCGAACAATTTCTCGGAAGAGTCAAATGTACAGTCTTTATCGTCAGTTTTCTTCATTCGTCGGCGGCCAAATTCGCATGCTGCCATTATGGTTACCGCCTTTGCCTGTCCGATGCCCTTGAAAGCGGTGAGGTCTTCGTAGCTCATTTTTCCCAATTTATCCAGGCTGCCATTACAGGTATCCAATACGCCCTGCATGATTTCAACGGCATTTTGCGATGGCGTTCCTGTGTGGATTAAGATGGCCAGTAGCTCTGCATTTGTCAAAGCCGTTGCACCTATGGTCAGCAGGCGTTCGCGCGGTCTGCTGTCTTCATTCCATTCGTTTATGGCCAATCGTTTTTTCATGTGGCAAGCTCTTGGTTACTTGTAGAAATTGTTCTTGAAAGCTTCAAACTCGTCTTCCTTGCAGATGCAACGTCGCCACCATGCGCGCAGAAACCCCGTGCCGTAGCCCGTTAGCTGTACAAACGATGCAGCAACAGCCAGGCAACCGGTCTTCAGACTTTTTTCTTTCAATGATGCATCTGCTAATATCATTAGGGCATAGGCAACCAATGGCAAAATAGCCCAGCGGCAAACCATCATGCCCGATATAAAAACAAATTCACCGCACGTAAATGTTGCCGGAAGCAAGTGGACAATTTTCAGGCTGCCGGGATGACGTTTCCAAAGGTTGATGCGTGCAATGCCCGAGTTGTGGACTTGCTTGAAGAACTTTTTAAAATCGGTGCGCCTCTTGTGCCATACCCAGGCATCCGGAAATAGGCAACACTTGTAGCCATTGGCAAAAAGGCGGATGCTGAGGTCGATGTCTTCGCCGAAACGCATGTCAGAAAAGCCGCCTACGTGTTCGAAAACGCTGCGTCGCACTCCGAAATTAAAGCTCCGCGGATAAAATTTGTCCAGTTTCTTTTTGCCGCCGCGTATGCCTCCCGTTGTAAAGAACGAAGTCATGGCATAATTGATGGCTTTCTGCACCGGTGTGAAACCTTTGTCTGCCCTGTCGGGACCGCCAAAAGCGTCAGCCGCGGTTTTTCCCAAAGCTCTGTCGACTGCATCAATGTAGCCCGGAGGCAATACGCAGTCGGAATCAAGGAACAGCAGATATTCGCCACGGGCTCGGGCTGCACCGTAATTGCGTGAAGCACCCGGACCGGAGTTCCCTTTTGCGTAATAGTGCAAGTCCCAGCCCTCGGCATACGTTGACGAAACTACCTCCTTGCAGGGCAATGAAGAGCCATCCTCTATCACCAGGACTTCAAAGTCTTTGCTAAGCTGGCCGGCCAAGCTTTTTAAAAGTTCGCCCACCTCATCGGGTCTGTTATATACAGGAATAATAATCGAATACTTCATACAATTGCAAAGGTAAGCATAAAAATCTCATTTGCTTATTGACTGTACAAAAAAAGGAGAAGCCCGTCAGTGAGCTTCTCCCTATGAAGTTTGTCTGTAGTAAAAGTGTCTTCTTACTTGGCGCGGTTTACATAAGAGCCGTCGCGAGTGTCGACTTCGACCATCTCACCCTCGTTGATAAACAAAGGTACACGTATTTCTGCGCCGGTTTCCAATTTTGCAGGCTTCGTGGCATTGGTAGCTGTATCGCCTTTCAGACCCGGTTCGGTATATACAATCTTGAGGATGGTCTTTACTGGCATTTCGGCAAACAGGATTGTTTCGGTCGAAGCATCGGTGACGATTTCTACGATGTCACCCTCTTTCATGTAATCAACACCTTCAATCAGAGACTTTTGTACCGGAACATCGTCCCAGGTCTCCTGATTCAGAAAATGATAAGTGTCTCCTTCATTATAAGAAAACTGGTAAGGACGGCGTTCTACGCGTACATCTTCCAGCTTTTCACCGATGTTGAAACGACGCTCACGAACCAAACCGCTTACGACATCTTTCAGTTTCGTACGCATAAAAGTATTGCCTTTGCCCGGCTTTACGTGCAAAAATTCAATGCAGAAGTACAATTTTCCATCTAAACGGATGCAAGTTCCGTTCTTAATGTCTTGCGAATTAATCATATAAACTTATTAAGAATTTGTTTTGCGTGCAAAGTTACGGCAAACAGACGAAAACACAAAATAAACGACTTGATTTCTGAATGAAAAGCCTTTTGTTCCTGAAAAGATAATGGCGATTTTGAAATAACCAGGTGCGAAAGCCCGTTTTGCCTCCTACTCGGGAGAAATTCGTTGTGGCAAGATTTGAGTCTCGCTCACTTTTTCGCGTGCTTTTTTACTCGAAAATGTAGCAAAAAGCAGTCGGTCTCTTGGTAAGAGACCGACTGCAAGCGACTGCAAAACTACAAAAATCATTTAACGCAGGCAACTATTTTCTTGAAAAAAGACAACAAAATTACCCCCCCCCAATTTTACAACAAGCTATGAAACAGAATGATACAGGATGTCTAATGAAACAAGTTTTCTATGTAAATGAACTAAAGCCGTATGAAGTATCATTGCAATGGCCGTACAATATTACAAATATAGGAGAATCGCTTATTTGAAAGAAAAGTCCGTGGCATGAAAAAACTGCATCTACAAAATCCATCTAAAGCATTGATTTTGGTAAAGGTAAGACTTGCAGTCGGTCTCTTACCAAG
>DJPH01000035.1 GCA_002439755.1 Prevotellaceae bacterium UBA6417
ACCTGCAACCCTGCACATCGTCACTCCTGCCCTCGCAGATGGGCATCTGCAATGACTGACACACGACCTGCAAATACCAAAAAGCGGCCTGTGAGTCCTCATGAACTCACAGGCCGCCATAGCGTGACCGGAAGGCCTTCGCCCTATCGGTCTAACACTTCATACGGTGAATGACGGCTCTTGTATTCGGGCACCATCTCCTTCATCTTCTGCACCGTGGCCATGTCGTCATACGTGAGGGCCGTTGCGCGCAGCTCTTCCACGGCCTTCAATACGTCGGCATAGTCGTAGCTCCTCACTGTGGCTATGCGTATCTTCTTGTGGAACGAAGGCTTGGTGTCCTCGTCTTTGCCCAATACTTCTTCATAGAGCTTCTCGCCGTCGCGCAGGCCCGTAAACTTGATTTCCACGTTGGTGGCACCGCTGAGCATTATCATCCGACGGGCCAAATCGGCTATCTTGACGGGCTCACCCATATCGAACACAAAGATTTCTCCGCCATGGCCGTGGGTGCCGGCCTCCAGAACGAGCTTGCAGGCCTCGGGGATCAGCATGAAATAACGGATAATGTCGGGGTGGGTCACCGTGAGAGGGCCGCCATGCTCCAGCTGCTTGCGAAACAGGGGTATCACGGAACCGTTGGAGCCCAATACGTTACCGAAACGCGTGGTGACAAACTGCGTGATGCCCTCAACGGCACCACTCTTCAGGGCCTTGTCGAGACTCTGCACATAGATTTCGCAGATGCGCTTCGAACAGCCCATCACATTGGTGGGGTTGACTGCCTTGTCGGTGGATATCATCACAAACTTCTTCACTCCGTATTTCACACTCAGATCGGCTATCACCTTGGTGCCCCACACGTTGTTCTCTATGCTCTCACTCGGATTGTCCTCCATCATGGGCACGTGCTTATAGGCTGCCGCATGAAAGACATAGTCGGGCCTGAACCCTCGGAACACTGCCTCCATGCGAGGCTCGTTGCAGATGCTCGTCACAAGGGTGTGGGCCGTGATGCCATTATACTGCTCCTTCATCATCAGACGTATATCGTGCTGGGGTGTCTCTGCCTGGTCTATCAGCATCATCTCACCGGGAGCAAAGCCGGCAATCTGGCGCACCAGCTCCGAACCTATGCTGCCCGCCGAACCCGTTATCAACACCTTGCGGCCGCGAAGCAGGGAGCCCACACCCTCCATATCCACCTGTATCTCCTCGCGAGGCAGCAGGTCCTCAATCTTCACCTCACGGATGCGCACAGGCTTGTCAGAGGAGCCGCGGCCGGCCCATTCCTCGGCATTCTGAGTGACATATATCTTCACACCCATGTCCATCAACAGATCCTGCAATGCCCTGTTGCGCACAAACTGCTCGTGTTTCAAGGGGCTCACCAGCACGGCCTTGATACCTTTGTGGGCTATCACACTGCGCAAATCCTCACGGACCGACCATATGCGCTTGCCCATCAGACGCTCGCGATAGTGAGCCTGCTCATCACCGATGTAGCCCTCTATAAGAAAACGCACCGGCTTCGTGTTGCGCACCTCGTTGGTCAGGGCAATCGCACCCGCATGAGTGCCATAGATCAGGGCCTCGGGTGCAGAGTGGCTCACCAGAGCATTGTCGAATACCAACTTGATAAGTATACGCATCCCACACATCAATGCCGTGGTTACCACGAACAAAAACACCGTCATCCTACCCGTCAACTCATAGAAAACACCCGGCAGATGCGGCACAACGAAATGATTGAACAGCAGGGCCAACACCAGCGAAAGCACACCCGAATAGATCACACGCATCAAATCGACAAACTGCGAATAGCGCAATATGCCCGAATATGTGTGGAAAACGCGGAAACCAATGGCGTTCAACACCATATAAGCCACAAACGTATGACACAGCAACGTCCCCGACTGCAACAGAGAGGACAACGGATGGCGAAGCCACATCACAAACAGCCCGCCCATAAAACACAGCAGCAAATCCAACGCCACTATGCACCAATAAGGCAAAGTATTACGGCTGAAATACCAGTTGAATAATCTTCTTATCATAATCTAATACACTTCTTTATCGTTAAAAACATCATCCGGGCAGCAAGGCATGTAGGCACCATCCTTGGCTTCGAGAATCACCGAAGGCTCATATACCTCCACCGTGTGCCACATACCTTTGGGAATCTGACACCCGAAACAGCCTTCCGACGGACAAAGACTGACACGCCGCAACTCACGCAAACAAGTCTTCTTTGTTACATCTCTGGCATCCATGCCCCTTGGAAACGCGGCATCAGAGGACTCATACACAGTGTCCTCCACATAAAACACCTCATCCAGCCGGCCGCGCAGACACACAACCGTCTCGCTCGTAAGGCTGTGACGATGAACAGGCACGACACTGCCCGGCAGGATAGCATTCAGCATCCTCTGGCTCGTGTCGCTCACAGATGTTCGCAAATCCAGATTCTGACGCCTGCGGGGATTCGCTGAAGCCTCATCAAGAAGCCTGTCCAACAATTCCTTATCCAATTTCATACACATTGTTTTCGCAATGAGGCAAGGTACTCCTCATGGAGATGATAGTACCTCTTCATAAATACTATATAGGCAATCGAGAGCATCGCAGACGCTCCCAGGAAATACATCCAATGGGCCACAGCCGTATCGGAACATACATATATAAAGCCCAACGAAACCAAAGCCTGTAGCAGCATGTAAAGCAGTGTAACCTTCACATGCCCCAACCCCAGTTCATTGGCCATAATCTGATAGGCATGCTTGCGATGGGCCTGCCCCAAATTTTCATGAAGCATCACACGATGGACTATCGTCAGACAACCATCCACACCATAGACCAACAGGAACACAAGCCACGTAATGTCGCCCGTCTTCATGATAACACTGCCTAACAGAAACAACAGGATAAAGGCTATGCCCACCGAACCCACATCACCGGCAAAACATCTGGCCTTGCCCTTAGGACGGAAGTTGAAGAGACAGAACACCAACACAGCAACTATTGTGGACAAAACCAGGCTCTGCGGCACATACGCATGGCCGGCATTCACCAAGGCAAACGGCACAAGCACCGACAAAGAATAGCCGGCCGTGATGCCGTTGATGCCGTCCATGAAGTTGATGACATTCGTGGCTCCCACATAAACCACAAGCGACACCGGCACCATCCACCACATTGACCAATGCAGAATTCCCAGTTCATGGAATGCCATGAGTGCCGCCGCAAACTGTGCCATGAGTCTCACAGAGTCGGGCAATGAATGGATGTCGTCGACAAAGCTCACACCCGCAACCAACGTCAAGCCGACCAGAAACCACGGATAAGGGAATCCCCACAACAGACTCCACACCCAGACACCGGCCAAGAAAATGATGCCGCCACCACGCAACACAACCGTAGAGTGAGAAGAACGCTCATTGGGCCTGTCAATGATATTGAACCTGTCAGCTATCCGGAAATATACAAGCTCCAAAACAAGAAGCACTACGAAAACAAGTACATACATCATAATCTCTTCACCGTATTATCGAAATTTGAGCAGTTGCAGAAAGCAGGAAACATCCACCTTATGCAGTTGAGAAACATCAAAACATCAAATCTGTGCAGTTTTTACACAAAGACTGCCATACCGGCAGTTGAGAGTCTCACAGGTCACTATGTAAAGCCGCCATCACTGCTTGCGGCCTAAGCACCTCTCATACTCTTCCACTTCGGCCTTCACGCCCTCCTCAAACGTCTTAGGGGCATAGCCGAAGTCATTGGCGGCATCCGAAAAGTCAAATGTCCTGGGTTCAACCAGCCGCTGCACCTTCTCCCGATAATCCATCCTGCCGAATGTTGCGACAAACAATACCCACGCGAGGCAATACGCCACTGGAAACGGAATGGAAACAAATGTGTTTTTCACTCCCAGATACCCGGCCATCACCTTGAACATATCAAGCAGCATGATGGGACGTCCGCCGGAAAGGTTGTAGCTGCGCTTGGCAGCTCCCTGAGGATTTATCAGCACCTGAAAGTAGGCCTTGCCCAAGTCACCACACCACACAGGCTGCAATTCATACCTGGCTCCGTTGACCACGGGAAAGATGCGCAGCTTGTCGACCATCTTCATAAAGACAATGACATTCTTGTCATTCACAGAGCCGTAAATCATGGTAGGACGTAGATAGGTCAACTGTATATCACGGCCGTCGACAAGCGCGTCAATCTTCTTTTCAATCTGTCGGTAGCCTTCACCGGCCGCCTTATACTTTGAATAGATGCCCGTGGTATGGACCAGTATCAAGCGCGATACACCCGCCTTCACTGCCGCATCGACCAAATCAAGAGATTTGTCGATTCCGGCAATATGAAGAAGGATTTTCACCCCCCCCATTTTGAAAATGGAAGAAACAAAAGCCTTGTCTGTCAGCGAACCGACCAGCAATGTCTGGTTCAACGTCTCCGAATGCAACAGCTTCTCTGCCTTGGCTTCGTCACGCACTACAAAATAAAAATGGCAATCAGCCAAAGCCTCCGCATTCCTGCATAACTCTTGGTAGAAAAACATGCCGCTCTTGCCTGTCACTCCCGTAACTATTATATTCTTCATCTTAAATATCTTCTTGTCCGTTCAATACCCGGTTAACTCTATCGATCACCTTGTCTTTGGCAAAATTCCTGTCATAATAAGCCTTGGCGGCCTTGCCCAATTGGGCACGTTCGTCCTTGGTCATGGCATACATCTTCTTCACATTCGACGCAAGAGTTACATAGTCCTCAGCATTGGCCGTCAGGCCACAGCCGGCCTCTTCCACCACATCATTGCCGGCACCGTTAATCATGGTAAGTATCGGCTTGCCTGATGCCATATAGGCTTGTGTCTTGGAAGGAACGGTCAGCGAGAAGATAAACTCGTCTTTGAGTGTCACCAGCATGGCATCTGCCAAGGCAAAGAACTTCGGCATCGTCTCAACGGGATGCCTGCCCAGGAACTTCACCGTGTCCTTCAATCCAAGTCCGGCAACTTCCTTTTCCGCATTTTCCCTTGCCCTGCCGTCACCCACAACAATCCACTTGATACACGGAATGTCACGTGTCAGGTTGGCAGCCTTAATGATGTTGCCAAAGTCTTGCGCCTCACCGATATTGCCGGCAAACATCACCCTGAACTCCGACTCATCTGGCTGCAAGGGAAAACTCGCATCAATGCTTGTATCCGCATCAATGAAACTGTTTTCGGCCCAATTGGGAGCATAGACCAGCTTGTCCTTAAAGTCACCCTTCGAGCAAATACTTTTTTCAAACACCTTCGACTGCACCAATATCACATCGCTTTGCTCGTAAACACGGGTAACAAACTTGTCTAGCATCGATATTATCGGTCCGCCTTTCAATGGCGTGGTAGCCGTGACACTCTCGGGCCACAAGTCGTGCACCCAATGCACCATCCTCACATTCAGCTTCCGCTTGTATATCAATGCCGCATTGGCCATGGTCACAGGTGAAAGCTGATAACAAAGCACTACATCAGCCTCAATGTCATGATGCCTGGCATACCATGTACTGCTCAGCAAGAAAGAAAACAGACTTTTCACAACACCGACAACACCACCCTTTCCACGGGTCAGCTCAGGCAAACGGATCACCTTAGCCCCTTTATACTCTTCTTTTTGTACGCCCCAAAACCGATACCCTTTGGGATAAGCACCCCGCGGATAAGTAGGCTTTCCCGTCAGTACCGTCACCTCGTTGCCACGCTCCACCAAACCCGCCACCAGATCATTCACCTTAAACTCCTCCGGATAAAAGTATTGGCATACCACTAATATTTTCATATCACTTCCGGTTGTTACTTGTATTATCTACGATATCAAAAAAGTCTTCCCACGAACTACGTTCTTCCTGCTTCAAAGGCCTATATGTCTCAGGCTCTTTTGACACTTTAATAATAGCATCAGCCCATTGCTTTACGGTTCGGCTTTCCAAATAAGTCACCCATTCATAGCCGGCAAGAACTTCACGCGCATACTTCAGATCACAAGCGATAATGCCTATTCCGAAACAAGCACTTTCTATCAGAGGAAGCCCAAGTGTTTCCACTACACTGGGAAACAACAGACAAGATGACGATTTGTACATTGACAGCAACACATCATGCGGTACAACGCCATGAAACTCAAAGTTATGCTCAACTCCGAGCTTTACCATTTCATTCACCAGAACGTGCTCTTGTCCTTTGTCCAAAGTAAAATGAATCTTCACACGCCCGGCAGTATTAGGATCTTGCTTCTTTATTAAAGACATCACATCCACCAAGAATCGGTGCCCTTTGTAGGGAGCCGAAGTGGCCGGAAATAAGAAATGCACATGTCTCTCATCGAAAGGATATCTTCCGATTTTGCCTATATTGATCTTCTCCAAATCAGGAAACAGAACGTGTACGCGATATGATGCCAAACCATATTTGCAGACAATGCAATCCTTTATGGAAGGAAGTTGGGCTATCATATCTGTACTCTTGGCAATGGTAAGCTTCACGATTATCGGATACAAATGCTTGTACGACCACATCATGAGCTCTCGTTTTGAACAGATATTCCATTTATAGTCAAAAAACGGTAGAGACTGGTGATAGTATACCACTTGTGGCAGATTTCGTAATTGTCTTATTCCCAAATTCTGCAAAGAGATAGCGACATCAAACTTCACGTCTTTCTGCTCCACCAATTGCTTGAACCCGAACAATTCAAACCAAATGCGCTTCCACTTGCTGCTAACGTCAACAATCCAATAGCTGACGCCATCTATTTCAGGCATCTCCATGCACTTGTCAACCATTACATAATACCTGTTGCCGTCAACACGGCTCCGAAGATGCTCAATGAATTGACGATAAATCGTGCGGGCCCCGCTCGCACGAAGAGCAGCAGCCGAAACAAGAATGTTCATCTTATTCACTCGTTGATTTAATATAAATCGATAAAATGACAATTACGATAACCTACATCGCAGATTATTTGTAACATGAGAGTCTTCCTCTGGTCTGTTTTTGACAATCCCCTATTAACTGCACTCTGCGCCAAAATAGTTGGCTTAACTAAAGCTCAGAATCATGTTTAGTAGCTCCGTTTTAACCTTCTCGTCATGACCATCTCGTCAAGCCACCTTGAGAATGAAAGGCGTACCTTATACTTATATTACCCTTATACAATCAATTGCAAGCTGTTTTTAATTTTCGTACAGTTTCTTGATTTCTTCTACCATTCCTCTTATGGTATTATTTTCCAAACGCGAATACAATGTCTGTCTCAAATCAATCAAATTTTTATTACTCGGATGAAGTGGGCCATTATAAACTAATCCTAACAAACTAAATGTTTCAGGCAGGTCAACACCTAAATGCTCCACATAATCTAGTTTCTTTTTTGTTCCCAAAGTCTTACTAAGGAACTCCTCTTTTTGTTCATCCGTTTTCAACCTCTGATAACAATACTTTTCTATCATTTCTCGAAGAGCCACACACACTGCTAATGAGTCATATTTACGATTAAAAAGATACTCATCGGCCTGATTTAGGCAGTAATTCTTAAACGTTGAAATATCGTTCCAATTAGGATCTTTCATTCCTATTATCTTTTCCATATTTCTTGATTGGTCAGGATGAAAGTGTAGCATATATTTCGAAATTAAGTCTGCGTTTTCTTTACTCTCCCTCTCCAATTCTTCCCGCTTCCTGAGCACTTTCAGCATATTGTCACTTGCATTTGGATACTGTAAAGGATTAAGATAATAGACTCTCATATCTCTAAATGCGAACGTACTAAAATAGGTAGGATTGATATGGCTTAGAATTATTGGATATATTGTTTTTCCTTCATCTTTAAGCTCTTGAATAAAGGTATTTATATAGTGTTGGGCCGCAACAAGATTAGCATCATCAAGGTAATCAAACACTTCATCTATCAATAGGATATTATCATGTTTTGTAAAGGAATTCTTAGCCTTTTGCAACATTCCCAACAAAATTAGGATATCTCTTTCACCGTTAGATATTCTCTGAGCATCGCCAATTCTGAGAATCAGCTTACCATGCTCTATATGAGGCTTTATGTCTTTCCATGTTTTCCTAAGAGCATCAAATAGCGCCTTAGTTCTCACTTCATTAATTTTATAATTTGCATATTCAACACGTTCCTTAAATGCACCGCTTTTGCGATTTGCGAGAGTTACTAATCGTACTGCCTTTAGCATGATTTTTATGTCGCTATCATCTGAACTAAAACGTTTAATAATCCCTTTTGCAAATACTATTGGAGCAATAGACTCTAAAATCTTTTTATTTTTTGATTCTATCTTTTCTTGTCTTTCTGCAATCGTACCAGAATATGTCTTGATTTTATCAATCTGACGCCTGATTTTGTTTGATAACCCTTGAGGTAATTTTAAACGTTCATAATCACACAATGCCATAAAGCGTTTGTCTGCTAAAAGACCTTTGATTGAAGGAATACAACCTTGTGGAAGTATATTCGCATCATAAGCCTCTTCAAAGTCATCTGATAAATTCGAATCACTGGGCATCTTTCCTAACAGTTCTATATCAGGAACCGTAATTTTAGCTTTGCCCATCTTAACGCCATTGCGTATGCCAGGTGAAGCTGCCTTCAGACCATTATTAATAACAAAAATTCCAAATCGTTTACTTATTTCATTCTTATACTCATCTGCCTTATATATATTGTAGTCTGGTTCATCAGTAAGAATTATGAGCTCAGGCTTGTTTGCTACATTACTCTCATACGCATCATCTCCATCTAATTTCATACGACAACGATTTAGCCACTGAAAAGCGAAAGCAAATGAAGATTTTCCAGAGCCATTTGGAGCTACAAGAATACTTGGTTTATTTGGAATCATGTCAAGATGAATTGTCTTGTCTTTAATTCCTCGCACATTCTTAATTTGTATACTTCTAATTTTCATTGTTGATCCATATTATCCGGCAGCATTAACTCCCATCCTATAAAACCTATTTTGATATAATAAAGCAGAAGTTCAATAAGTCAAGAATACAATTGTTTTATATACGATTTAGCAATTTTGTATTTACACTTTTAAGAAGTATACAGCAAAGCCAATAAGACCATACCAAATTTTTCAAGGGACCTAAAAACGAACTACGACAGAAGAACACGATTCCTGTAAAAAGGACAATATAAATGCAGGCTGCCTTAGCATTAGTCCCCATGTTATTTTCCAAATACTTAACAAACAATCCTAAGCCATAAAACAGCAAAATTACCCCTATAAAACCAAAGGCCATATAAACATCAACTACACAATTACTGCCAAGCTCATAATCCAAACGACTTTCGCCTAAGTCTTCTCTTGTATAATCGGTAAGTATTTGCTGAGAGGTTAAATCTGCGACTGTCGTTCCTAAAAAATACGTCGTAAACAAACTCGGCAAGAACGGAATCGGAGATAACAAATTCGGAATGTAATTATAGCCATATGTATACCCATGCTTTGGGTCATCAACATATTGCATTCCTACATACAAATTCCTATTGTTGATTATCAAGTCTGCGGGTAAATTCCAAAGACTACTAACTTGACCATTTTGCCAAGACTTCACTTCGAAAAGTTCTTTGCTGTTTGTTATTTGCGTACCATTACGAACTTGCACAACTAAAAAGAATGCAAGTACACCAACAAATAAGCCAACAATCATTTTGACAGAGTTTATAGACCTCACATAATATGAATACAAAAACACAAACATCAACGTCAAGGACAATACATATTCTCTACTTCCCAACAAAAGGCATCCTATAGCGAACGACAAGCACAAGAATATATGAACTCGTAGCTTATTGAAAAAGAATTTTGTATTTCCTTTCATTTCAAAGCGATTAATATAGCACAACAATAATGACAATGTACTTTCAAGCATGACAAATAATGAGCCGGACTGAAATGGGACTTTTGCATCTGCATAGTTTATACCTATTTGTGGTATTATCTCGAATAGGTTATAAAGCAAGACCATCACTGAAAAACATAAAACAGCTTTATAATTCTTTCTGTTTAAAAATAATATCTTATGGTGTGATGCAACTTTCACCATTTTTCTTCGAGAATAGCCACTAATAAATAACACAAAAGCGAGTAAACTCATTGCAGAACCCGAATTAATATAGTATGGAGAAAAGCTATATTTGAATTGTAATACAAACATAGAATCAAAGGGGTAGATGAATACTGGATACGCAAAATTAACAAAAAAGTACACAAAGAAAAGCAACGATGGATAGCTTAAGGCTTTTATTCGCTCCTTTCTTGCAAATATGCAGAAAACTAAGACGTATACAACTAGTATTATTATATTATATGTATACGAATATGCTCTCGGTGCACTCATGTACAATATCAAAGAAAGAACTGAAATAAAAAGGTAGAACATAATGTTTTAGTTTTTTCATTTTATGACTCCATTTCATCAATCAATACCTTTGCCGAAGTTTCTGGCAAGGCTTCGGGTATGATTGCCGCTACCTCTTCAAAGGTGTGCTTTGGCGGTCTGCTTGCTATGAAGTCTACAATAGCCTTTCCATTATGTTCGGGCGAATCATGCTGTGAGAGCATGAGGCAGTTTCCCATCTTTCCCAAAAGGGCATTTACGGGATCTTTCTCATCACAATAAAAGTGGATTACAGGTGAGCCCGTGGCCACATATTCAAAATTCTTGCTTGCCATCTGCGTAATGTTTGAGTTTCCTATTGACAGAAGTATGTCGGCAGCCTTCATAGCAGCATGTGCAGTATCGACATCCACTGAACCGTGGCAGACTACCTGCTCGGGACATTGGCGCTCAAACTCGCGTATGTCATCATCGCAGTTACCGCGAGCATACAAGTGCACCCTAATATCCTGCTGTTCCTTTATGGCGAATGCCAATGATTTAAAACTATCTAATGGAGAACGTATTGCTTTTAACAGACTTCCAGTAAAAACGATATTAAGTCGTGATACGTTGTAAGCCACTTCTTTATCCGACCTGATAGGAATGAGCAAAGGGTGTTCTACCCGTATAAATTTGTATTCAAGCTCCGGATAAGCACTGCACACATGACGCATCCACGACGGCATGGTGAGAATCTTGTCACATAAGGCAAAAACCTTTTTCTCCAAGAGGATATGGGCGGCCATCTTCATCTTTCTGTTCCATTTGGTCCTGTGCAAGGCATCACTGGCTGCAAAACGATCGAAAAGATATGGAACGACCTTGACTGCATGATTCTTTTCCGACTTAAAATGCGTTGCTGCCAATATTCCTTCAAAAGGAAAACAGAAAGGCACAATGGCGTCAATCGGTTTATCTTGTTCAATGATTATCAACGTCTTGACATAAGCCTTTACCATGTCCCATTTTACATTTCTGCGCTGCAAGATGCTTTGCATGTATCTCATTGAACGGCCAAAGAGCCCTATCCATCTCGACAGCCGGTCTTTTTGATTGCCGCGAACGATGCAACGCAACCAAAAACTGTCTATCCGGTATATGGACTGCGGCTCCTCTATATGTTTAGCTTCAGCCTTTGAAGTGCGTTGGCCTACGACGGTAACATTGTGACCCATACGCTCCAAAGCTTCCGAAAAGTTTTTGGCACAATTGCCCACTGCCGAGTAGTTCGGATAATAGTTACCCGTTAAAACCACGATATGCATATTCAAATCTGTTTGCTAATGCCTGAAACGCTTTTGGATGTTTGCAAGCAGGTGATATTGTTTGTTAAGGACGTGCAGGCTCCAGCTCAAAGTTGCAACCATGCCGACAACAGCGATGTTCCCCCAAAAGACCGACAACAGATACGACAAGGCAACCAATACTACGGCAAACAGCAATGTTTGTCTGCTGATTGATGTCAGGCGAGCCTTATATCTATGGTATGAGACAGCAAACAGAATCGCCGCCACCAAGACGCTCGCCACAATGTTGGCCAGTCCGATACCCGTGAGTCCGCCAAAGTAGTAGGCAACGATGCCTATCAGAAAGTTCAGTCCATTGCCCAACAATCCGTCATAAATGAAATAGGCCTTACGGTCGCCATTCGCCAGTATGATATATGACATGACCATCCATACCCCGCGAAACAAGAGAGCTACTGCCATGAGCTTCAGCATAGGCGAAACAACCAAAAAATCGGACGACAACAACAGCCTCACAATAATCGGTGCAAAGCAAACCACCATGGAAGCTATCGATGCAACGGCCAATACTACGATGTTAAATTGCTCATTGACCAGCAGATTCTGTTCGTCTCTGTTTTTTACGGCAGCAGACAGCCGTGGGAAGAAATCGGCTGCCAGTATCGAAGTGACAACAAGTATGCTCTGGGTGGCAATGGCCGCAGCACCTTGATAAAGTCCCACATCGTTGATGCTTCCAAGAAGACGTATTGAAATGTTGGTCAGAAAAGTAAAGAATGTCACGAGGAACGAACCTAACATCAAGACGAAGCCTAATGTGATCATCGGCCTGCCATCTTTCAATGCCTGCTTCAGACTTATTGCAGGCTTCCCCGTGTTCATATTGCGCGTAAAACGGAGATATATCAGCCAGTAGGCAAAATTGGCGATGGCGATGGACAGTGCCACACCTTTCATCTTAAAGAAGTAATAACACGGTACGCACACTACTAAACTCGTCAGAGAGCCGACTATGGATGAAACGGCCAAAGCCTTGACTTGCCTTGTTCCTTGAAGAATGGAGATTTCGCCTTGCATCAATGTGAAAAACATCGTGCCAAAGCCCAATACCACAAACGAAACGATATAGGAAGTATCGCCCAATGATATATAGCTTAAAGGCCAGGCTCCCAACAGGCAGACTAACAAGCCCAAGAGAGCTGATAAAGAAAGCAAGCGTCTGAATACATGTATTTTGGCAAAAAGCCTTGCACTATCTTCGTCTGAACAGGCTTGCGAAATCTCCCTCACGCTGCTTTGCATGATGCCACAGGCACACACATTGTTGACAATATGCAAGACCGATTGCAGTATGGCATTCAATCCCATACCGGCACTGCCCAGCATCACCGCAATAAGTTTTGCACGAAGTACGATGGTGAGCATTTGCACTATCTGCGCTCCGCCGAACACAAGGTTCGACCTTATCATGCTTGCTTTTGCCATTAAAAGCCTATGAGTTTGAAAAGAGCAGGCACCTTTCAATGCCTACTCTTTTCGATTTGCTAAATATTCGGATATCCATTCGTATCTCAGGCTTGTCAAGCCAAGACACATGAAGGATGCAAGAAAAGTTATCCCCCAGTAAGCTGAAATGCTTGATTCTGCGCCTATTTCCACCAGGCTTCAAAAGCATGATGGGACACTTGTTTTTCCTTAGGAGGCAACTGACGCCAGTCGCCATAGCCATTTGTCAGATATTCGTCATAGTCTGCAAATGCCATATATTCACGATCTTCAAACGGCAAGAGCGTTAAATTGTCAAACAAGGATTTTTTAAACGGATGCTTCTGAAACAATCCTTGGCAGCACTCAAAGACCCGTGATGCCGGCTGTTCATTAAAACGCTGGGCCACATTCTGTATCTGTTTGGCCAGTTGCCGTGATGAAATTGGCAAAAACACCAATTTGCAAAAAGCCAAAAAAGCATTTTTCAAGAAAGGCCGTCCACTGCGGAATGTGGTTACTTTCATTTCATAAACATATTGCAAAGACCGGCGTTTCTTATCATACCTCAACCACTCCTCTTCATTGTCAGGCACGAAGTCGATAGGAAAAATGTCTATGTTTACCCCCAATTCATATGACGCAGTAGTTTCTTCCTTGATAATTGTAGTGCTGTCGTAGGCCTTTCCATAGGCACGTTGCCATTTTTCATCACGTTCTAAAGTGACAAATTTGTAATGTTCCTCATAAATATCGGGAAACTCGCGGATAAGTTTATTGTAATCTTCGCGCAACATATAGATGTCAATATCGTCATCCCAGGGTATATACCCCTTATGCCGCGCACATCCTAACATGGAGCCACACCCTAATGAGTACTTTATTTCATGCTCAAGGCAAAAATGGTGAATGGCCGACAGTACGTCCATCTGTATCATCTTCAATTCTTCTTTACCAATACGTTTCATCAGGATTCGTGATTTCAGGCCCAATTTTTAATTACCTCAGACACTCGGATATAATCATTATAGGTGTCTATGTCATATGCACGAACTTTCATACCTTTCATAGGGCACAACGGCTCAAGCATATTGTAAACGTTTTGCGAGCAGTATGTCAGATGCTTTTTGTCCATACAAGCCGGACCTGTCCATTCATAATCACCACTTTCACGGCTAAAACGCATGACTTCGCCTTTTTCATTTGTCTGCACGAATATCGCATCATCGGAAGACTTGTCGGCATAACAGATAAACTCACCGGAAGCAGACAAAATGCGCTTCACATCATCCGGATGAACGAGCAAGTCACCATCCCATTCCAATGTCAGATGGTTGGCATGGCGCGCACCTAAATAGTAACTTGCGCCAGTCTTTGTCTCAAAATAACGATGGTTGTAGCAAAATATGACATCGTTGCGATACTTACGTACCTCCTGTATGATTTCTCCTCCTTGAAAGCCAATGACAACGCGCACATCCTTTATACACTCAAACAACTTGAGTTGCCATGATATTAAGGACTTTCCATTAATATCGACCAACGCCTTGGTCAATCCAAGCCCCAAGCGCGAGCCTATACCGGCACAACTTATCACAACAGACTTCTCGTCATCACACTCGCCGGCCAACTGCTTTAATTGTCTGACAAGTGCATTTTCATCGAAAACAACATAATCGCATACTGACATCAGGCTTTGCGCAGGATTGTGGGTCAGACCGGTAGCGATGCTTACATTAGCATGACGCATAGCCTCTAAATCGTTGTTGCCGTCGCCCACAAAAACTACAGTCTCGCCCAAGGCTTTATATTGGTCAACAATTTGTTCCTTGTGCAATATCGTTTTTAACTTCACGACATGGTCTTTCACACATTCGGCCTCCGAGCCATAGCACTGACAACCAATCTTCTTAAACAACTCGTCACACCAACAAGTAAGATTGCCGGTAACTATAATACAATCCTCTTTATGCTCATTGATGAATTGGGCTATCCGAGAATAGAGAGGAACTGTTGCAAGCAATTCAGCTGTTTCTTTTACAGAACATCTGCCCAAAATATTAACTCGACGTATAAAACTCTCAATAAACGGCACATTCCCCTGAATGGTACGGGCGGTTAGCTCTGCTATTTGCTCGACACAATCAAAATGTCGGGCTATGATTGGAAGAGTCTCCACCGATGTGACAGTTCCGTCCAAATCAAATAAAAATTTCATTTTTCAATATTCCTTTTTATAACAGCTTCAGCCAAGACTTCCAGACTGTCTATGTAGTTTAACCTTGCTGTCGATTTTCTATAGTAAACGTTTCTTATATCCGTACAACCTGCAACTATGGTGTCGCAGCCTTGTCTTTCAAACCATTTGACAACTCTCTCAAAACAATAATATGGGTTTTCCTTATTCGCTTTTGACAGGTAACGCTTCGTATTCTTGGCATTACATATTCCTTTGGTTACTATTGTCTGAAGCTCATCTGAGGGGTAAATCGTGATAGCATCAGGATTCATTTTCCGAATTTCTGTTTCATAGAGACCAACTGTTCGTAGTCCGTCAGAACACATCACGCCTATTTTACCCCCCCCATTTTGCTAATCTCACTTGCCACTTCTTCGAGAACATTAATAAAAGCGATACCAATGTTTTCTTTCAATTCATCTATAAAATAATGAGCTGTATTGCAACACATGCATAGAGTATCGCAGCCACATGCTTTCAAACTATTGCCTATACGTATGTAGTCATCAAGAAAACTTTCACCTCGCCCTTCAAGATACATACTTCTTGAAGGGACCTTAGTGGCTTGCCACACAAGCATCTCTGGATGGTGACAGTCACGAAAAGCCCCATTCAACGTACATTTTTCTTCTATCAGTTGCAGCAATTTATTGGTCGCTGCAACCACATTTCCACCAATTACGCCTACCATATTCTATTGAATCTTAATTTTCGCCACGCCTTTTTATTGACAACACCTATACAGCTCTTTCTAATCTTTCCACCTGCTCAGTTACACAAATGTCTTTAAATGCACGCCATATCCCTACTGCAGACAAATGATTTGTCGAACATCTGCAACCGTTTCTTCGACAACTGCTAAAGAATTGCTCGACAACTCATGACTGAAATAAGTCTTTTCTTGGGGCAGAAAAAGTCTTTTTTCGACATAAGAAAAGTCTTTTTCCGACCACAACTTGTCGAGAAATCCGTTACGAATTGTCAGACAATCGTTCGGAAATGCTCAAGGATTTTTCCTATTCCTGTCGTCAAAAGAAATTTTCCTCGGAGGATGTTACATGAAAATCGGCGTTTTTTCACCCATAAATCGGCGATTTTCGATTGTCTTGCCGGCTTGTCTATTGTCGAATTAGGTATATAAACATCATCTACAGGTACTTTTGCACGTACCTATACATTGATTTGTAAAAATACTGTTGATTATTATATGTCACCCGCATAAGCGGATGGATAAAAAGTTGCTATCTGATACGAGTGCGTTACAGCACAGCCACTTCTTCATCCGACAAGCCTGTCATTCGGACTATTTCGTCTGCCTCCATGCCGGCTTCCTTCATTTTCTTAGCGATTGACAAAGCCATATCCTTCTCACCTTCGGCACGACCCTCAGCACG
>DJPH01000060.1 GCA_002439755.1 Prevotellaceae bacterium UBA6417
TATTGTCAATCTCTTGAGTGCAATCGCCGCATACTGCTACTTCCCAAAGAAACCTTGTATCAATGTCTCGAGAACGATTGACACGCAACCAACCTTATTCTGATTTCATCGAACTCACGTTAATTATGAATTTTATTGTACTTGCCGTGCTGCACGTTCTAAGCTCAGAGGTCGTTTGCCTGATTTCCAATTGCAGACGGTTGCGAAGTATTGTGGTTATAATCTGGCCAATCACCATCATGCTTTAGCTGATGCAGAGGCTTGTGCATATATAGCTCTGAAGCTATTATAGAAATTAAGCAGCAGATGCCTAAATGAGAGAAAGTGTCTGTGCAACGTTTGGCGCATCTGAAATTGTAATGTAATTCTTTTGTATTTTTGTTGTAGCTTTTCACTTCTAACTTTGCAGACGTAAAAACTATTAGTGAAGTTAGATGAAGGAAAAATTTTTAGGCCGGTTTGCTGCTTCCGCATTCTTGTGGTTGTTGTGTATGGTTCCGGCATTGTCAGCAGATGGAGTCATAATTAAGGGAGTAGTAAAGGATAAGTCTTCAAAAGCGCCCTTGACCGGAGCTGCTGTACGTGTGCTTGGAACGCAGGTCGGAGCAGTGACAGACGTTAATGGAAATTTTGAACTTGGCAAAGGACTTTCAGCCGGTACGTATGATATTGTAGTGAAATATATCGGCTACAAGGAAATATCGCAAAAAGTTATTGCCGGTGATACGAACCCTGTAATACTGGATATAGAATTAGAGCGTGGTGCACAAAAGTTGTCAAAGGTGGTCGTTGCAGCAAAAAAGAACCGTGAAAACGAAAATATACTTTTGCTTGAGCAAAAAAAATCTGTTTTGGCAGTGCAGTCCGTTGGTGTGAAAGAACTTTCGCGAAAGGGCGTTTCTGATGCTGAAGGTGCAGTGACAAAGGTTTCGGGCGTATCCAAGCAAGATGGAGTGAAGAATGTTTTTGTACGCGGTTTGGGCGACCGTTACAATGTGACGACATTCAATGGTTTTGCACTGCCTTCGGAAGACCCCGAATACAAAAATATTTCCTTGGATTTTTTCGGGACGGACATTATTAAATATATAGGGGTGAACAAGGCATTCAGCGCAAATGGTAGCAGTGATGTGGGCGGAGCAGCTATTGATATCGTGTCCAAAGAATTGGTGAATGATAAAGAACTTAATGTGGGCCTTTCAGGAGGATTGAATACACAAACCGTATCATCTGAATTCTTGAAAATGGATGGTGTTAATTTTATGGGCGTTGCCAATGCTTCGGAACCGGCAAATGAAAATTCTTGGGGATTTAAAAACAAATTGAATCCTTCCAGGCAGCATTTTCAAATGAACAGGAGCTATAATGTTACTGGAGGAAAGCGCTTTTATATCGGAGACAATAAAACGCCACTGTCCTTTTTTCTGACCGCGGGGCATTCGTCTGATTACGAATATACCAATGAGGCTGTGCGCAACACCACCACGTCTGGTGAAATCTATAAAGACATGGATGGAAAGAAATATACGGAGGTAATCAACCAATTGGTGCTTGCCAACGTGAACTATGGATTGCAGAACAGCCATCATGCAAGTTATAATTTCATGATGATACATGCCAATACGCAATCTGTAGGTGATTATAAAGGTAGAAATTCCATTTTTAATGATGACTATGAGAATTTCGGCCTTACTCGCCGTCAGCAGACGAACGACAATCTTCTTTTAGTCAATCAACTGATTACAAATTGGACTTTAACCGATGCTGCAAGTTTTGATGCGGGCGCTTCCTATAACATCGTAAGAGGACGTGAACCTGATCGCCGCATCAATAATCTGACAAAGTATGATGGAGGTTACACTTTGCTAAGGGGTAATTCACAGCAACGATATTTTTCTGATTTGAAAGAGAAAGACCTGAATGTGAAAGCCGGTTTTGTTTATCGGTTGAAAGGGAAAGCTGACGAACTTTCGAATATCCGAGTTGGCTATGCCGGTAATTTCGTTAATGACAATTTCAATGCAAAAGAATATAACCTTACAGCAGGTAAAGTTTCTATAGTGCCATCTTTGGATGACTTTTCTTTGGATGATTATTATAATCAGACGAATTATTCCTCCGGATGGTTCGAAATCCAAAAGAATTTGGATGAGTATACGGTGAAGAAGAACATTCATTCTGCCTATGCAGAAATAACCTATGAGTTTGATTCGCGTTGGAGTATGAACGCAGGAGTAAAATATGATAATGTAAATGTCAATGTGGATTACAATGTGAATCGAGGAGGATCTAAGGGAAGAAACAAAATAGAGAAAAATAAAATCCTTCCGGCTCTGAATGTCAGATACAATTTAAATGATAAAAATACCCTGCGTTTAAGTGCAAGCAAAACATACACATTGCCGCAGGCAAAAGAAATATCCCCCTATCGTTATGTAGGTGTAAACTTTAACAGTCAAGGTAATCCCAACCTGAAGCCATCAGACAATTATAATATTGACTTGAAATGGGATTTCAATCTAAGTGCAGGAGAGTTGTTCTCTCTTACAAGCTTTTACAAACTCATTAAAAATCCAATCTCACGTATTGAGGTTGCAAGTGCCGGAGGGTATCTTTCTTATGAAAATATCGCTGATAAAGCTACTGTGGCCGGTCTTGAAGTGGAAATACGAAAGGATTTGTTTGTTCGATCGTTAGGAAAGGAATCAGATATGATAAGTAAACTTTCTTTCGGTTTGAACGGGTCGTATATTTATACGAATGCAAAAATACCAATGGCGACTGTAACAACAGGTTCGCAATTGGAAGGTGCAGCTCCGTGGCTTGCCAATTTGGATATTTCTCATCAGCTGAAGGGCAGTAACAAAAGCCTTACGAATACGTTAGTCCTTAATTATTCGAGTGATAAAGTATATACTATAGGCACACAAGGCTATCAGGATATTATGGAGGAAGGTTTCATGACATTGGACCTAATATCTCAAGCCAAATTAAATAAGCACTTATCCATGAATTTGAAACTCCGTAATCTGTTGAACCCATCATATAAGTTGGTTCGTAAAGCGAATGGAGACGGTAGGGAAATTGTATTGGGTGATTATAAAAAAGGACTTGATATAAGTTTGGGCATTTCGTATGCCTTTTGAAATAGAGAATTTGAAACGTAGAACCAAATCAACATAAAATGAAAAGAATGAAAAAAACAATTGTTGCAAACATTACATCTTGTTTTGCACTTGCAATCGCTCTTACTTTAACTGCGTGTGGTAGCGATAGCGATGACAACAAAGTAGAGCCCGGAAGCTCAATTCTCGTGAGTGGGAATATCTTGACCGGAACTCTTACTAAGGAAGAGACATTGGAAGCTAAGGAGTATATCCTGAGTGGAACGGTGGTCATTGCAGAAGGAGGTCGTCTGAATATTCCGGCCGGAGCTGTGATTAAAGCACAAGAAGGTTTCAGCAACTATTTGTTGGTGGCTCAAGGTGGCAAGCTTTATGCAAATGGAACAGCTGAGAAACCTGTAGTGTTTACTGCTAATTCTGCTAATCCGAAGTCAGGTTTTTGGGGAGGTATCATTATCAATGGTAAAGCTCCTATTTCAGGACAAAGTGAAGATAAAACCGATGTCGGTCTGACGGAGATTGATAATAATTACAAGTATGGCGGAAATGTATCCAACGATAATTCCGGCTCATTGACTTATGTGAAGATTTGCTATGCCGGAGCTCGCTCTACAGCAGATATTGAACATAACGGACTCACTTTGAACGGAGTTGGAAATGGAACAAAAATAGAGAATATCTATGTGCTTGAAAGTGCAGATGATGCAATTGAATTCTTCGGAGGAACGGTTAATGTTACCAACTTGCTGGCTGTAAATCCTGACGATGATATGTTTGACTTTACCCAGGGATATTCAGGCACATTGAAAAACTGCTATGGCGTTTGGGAAAAAAGTTACACCAGTACTGAGGCTGACCCACGTGGTGTCGAATCGGATGGAAATTTGGATGGATTGTATCCTGACCATTTGCGTCAATCTGACTTTACAATTGAAAATATGACAATAGTAAATGACGCTGCCAATACAACGGATAAGGTGGACCGTATGGACGATGTTATAAAGATCAGGCGTGGCGCAAAAGCAACAATTAAAAATGCTTTGGTTAAAGGTACCGGTGGCTCGAAAGATTTGATAGATATGACTGATAAAAAAGGTGACGGAAACCCCAATTCAAGTGTCAATATCACCAATACACTTAGTCTGACTGGTAAGAAGTTGAATGGTGAACTGAAAAACTTCGTAGAGTCTCCTGCTAATCGGGGTGCAGAGCAATCGTTGTTTACTTGGTCTGGATATAATTTCGCAAATCTCTAAAAGAGATGAGATGAAAAATTAAGAACAGCCTGTTTATCTGAGACAAGAGAGTTTTCCAGGAGCCGACATGAAGCCAGAAGCTGCATGTGGCTCTTGGAAAACTTTTTAATTATTCCAATCTTCGTAAAGCCGCTTGCACCATTGGGAGTGCGTCTTCCGGAAAGAAGATTGTCAGATGGTGCTCCGGGTCATTTTCCCAACTGTCAACTGCATACGAAATGATGCTGATGTAGGTTTGCCAAGCAGTGGGTGAAAGTTCCGGCAATGTCAGGTGTATAAGTACTACTTCTTTTTCGGTAATCCAGGATAGGTCGCGGAGGGCATCGTCGATACTGTTCCAGCCGCCACCGGCACTATCAGGAAAGCGTAGGGCTTTGGCGATTTTGTCGAGCAGGTCGTATTCGTCTTTTGCTTGATCAATATACCCTATGTACTTTCCTTTTGCTTGGTAGTTTGCAGGTGTTCGTAAAAATTCTATCATTAGTTTTTAATAGGATTGATGGAAAATTCAAGCTCATATGTTTTGCCACGTTCCATTTCATATTTGGCCAGGGGTGCCGGCCCACAGCTTTGGTTGCCCAGTCCTCGCATGGCAGCATCAAGGCTGAGGTATATTTCATCTTTACGAATCGATGGCAAATCATGGCCATAAACAACGTCCCAAAGGTCGCGATCTGTATAGTGCAATGCACTGAAGTGGAATGGGGCATGTGTGCTTTCTATGCGGATGCCGTACTTGTTGTTGGTGAAGCTGACCCAACGAACATCGCAGCGTTCACCCATAGATTCGGCACGGACATATTTTTCGGTCATGCCATCTACTGTTTTTTGATAGCGGCCAATGAAAGCGCAGTCTTTGCGATCGGGATAATTTTCCATAGGACCGCGGCCATACCATTCTATATTTTCAAGGTTTTTGTTTAGGGCAATTTGTAAGCCGATTCGCGGCCAGTTGTAATCCTTATTGATGTCGAATGTCGTTTTTACGTTAATTGAACCGTCATCGGGGTTCAAACAATAAACCATTGTGTTTGGAACTTCCAAATTGTTGATTACATCAGTATAGGATACGTTGACTTCTACCATGCCATTGTCTTTTTCGTGATATTCAAAGCCTGTCAGCTTCCGGCTATGAATGGGATATTCACGACGATCGTTGTTGATGGAACGATAAAAATTGAATTTGAATCCGTCGCGCCCGGAGAGAATGTTGTTCCCGTTATATGAAAGCATGACAAGTTGTCCGTTTGAACGGTCGAAGCATACGGTTGTTTCTGAAGTGCGGAAGAAGACATTATTGTGGTTGTCGTTGACAATGCTGAAACGCTGTTTGCACTTTTCAGGTGCAGGTTTTAGCGAGGGTGTATATGTCGGGCTTTCTGTGTAGGTTAGTTGTGCATTGGCTACGATATGTCCGGCATCCGCCCAGATGGTCTTTTCTTTTAGGAAAGCTTCGACGTTTACGAAATATTCCCCTTCGCCTGATTTTGCTTCTGCATAGCCCGGTATTTTGACTGTGGCTTTGTCTCCCGGATTACAGTTTGGCAGAGCGACTGTTCCGGTTTTTATGGTTTTGCCGTCTTTCAAAATGCTATAACGCAGTCCGAAGTTGTTCAGATTCAGAAATCCGTAGCAATTGGCTATTTCGACTGCTCCACCGGGCGCAGTGGCAAATTTCAAATATTGGTAGATATGTTTAACCTGAAGGAGTTTGGGTGTTATTGAACGGTCGGCCGTAACAATGCCGTTGCAGCAAAAGTCGAAGTCGTTGGGACGGTCGCCAAACGAACCTCCGAAGAAGTAGTGATCTTTAGGCTGTCCTTTCATGACTATGGCTTGGTCTACCCAGTCCCAGACGCAACCACCGATCATTTTCCGTGAAGATTCGATAAGGTCCCAATATTCTTTCATGTTTCCCATTGCGTTTCCCATTGCGTGTTCGTATTCGCAAAGGAAATATGGGCGGTTGTCCGAATTTTTTTCAATGTCTTCCATATGCTTGATGCTTGGATACATTTCAGAATAGATATCAGCCGCTTCGTTCATCCCTTCATAGTGGATGAAACGGTCATCAATGGCTCTGATGGCTTTATAGGCTTCGCGGAAGTTGTTGCCTTTTCCGCATTCGTTGCCCATCGACCAGAAAATTATGCCCGGATGGTTCTTGTCGCGTTCCACCATACGGACTTGTCGCATGCAGTAGGCATCTTTCCATGCCGGATTGTCGGATAGAGAATGATTGGCGTGGCATTCGACATTCGCTTCATCCATGACATAAATGCCATAATAATCAAACATTGCGTACATACGGGGATCATTCGGGTAATGGCTCGTGCGGATGGTGTTCAGATTGTATTGCTTAAACAAAAGAACGTCTTGAAGCATCGACTCGATGGGCACAGCTTTCCCGTAAATCGGATGAATGTCGTGCCGATTGGTACCTTTGAAGTATATGAGCCGGTTGTTGATGTAAATCTTTGAATTTTTCATTTCAATCTTCCTGAAACCATAGCGTTGTGTGGTCGCTTCAAGTGTTTTCCCGTTTCCGTCAATCAGTTCGATGTCAATATTGTATAAGTTAGGTGTCTCGGCAGTCCACAAGGCGGGATTCGAGATGTTTCCTGAAATGTTGACAATGCTTTCTTTGTTTTTTTGTGCAATGGTTATAGGCGATGTCAATGTGCTGATGGCTTTTCCTGCATCGTCTTTCAAGGTGATGCGGAGTTGTGAATTTTTCATATCGCCGCCATAGTTGTGGATTTTGGCTTTTACGTTCAGCGTTCCTTGTTTCAAGTCTTCAGATAGTTTGTTGGTCAGGTAAATATCACGCAAACGTACTTTAGGGGTAGCGAAAAGATAAACATCACGATAGATGCCGCTTAAACGGAACATGTCTTGGTCTTCAAGATAGCTGCCATCGCACCAACGGTAAACTTCAACCGCCAACGTGTTGTTGCCTTTCTTTAGATAGGGGGTAATGCGGAATTCAGCATCTGTACACGAGCCTTGGCTGTATCCGACTTTTTTGCCGTTTATCCAAATGTAGAATGCGCTGTAAACTCCGTTGAAGTGGATGAATATTTCCTGTCCATTCCAATTTTGCGGTATTGTGAAGTCACGACGATAGGAACCAACCGGATTTCTTTCCTTTTCGTTGGTGTAGCCAGCCTGTGGTAAGATATAAGGAGGCCTGTTGGCGTGAGGATAGGTGACATTCGTGTAGATAGGTGTGCCGTAGCCTTCCATTTCCCAATTTGATGGAACATTGATCTCATCCCATTTGCTGACATCGTAACCCGGTTTGTAAAAATTTACTGGTCGCAATTTCGGTTCTTTGACCCAATGGAATTTCCATTTCCCATTGAGCATGACTATGCGTGAACTTTTCGTTGGCAACCAGGGTAAACGATAAGTCGGGTCGGCTTTTGCCTCTTCGATGGAGGAAAATGGTATGAAAAAGGCATGTGCGGGTTCTTTATTGATTTCGAATATACGTGGGTTCTCCCAATCGTTAGTGCTGGTATATGCCGTCGACTTTACTTTCAATGTTGATTTCACCAATTTCCATTGTTGGTTGGGATCATTGGCGTTGGCAGGGAATTGGGCAATCTTCATGCCGCTTTTCGGCGTCTCGCTAAAGCCAAGGTTCTCGCCGCTTGTCTTGCTTGTAAAAGTATATAATCCGTTTGACAGGCGCGTCATAATCCACTGTTCGTTTTGATGGTCTTTTTGTGTATCCCATTGCAAGACTTCCGCATGAGCTCCTGCGGGTGCTCCGGCGTTGTCTACACTCTTTTCTGTCAATGCGCTGATAATGGCACGAGAGCCATCGCTGTGTCTGCCTAAGCGCCAAACCTGAGAAGCTTGTTTCTTGTTCGCTTTTTCTACAAAGAGCCTTGAATTATTGGCTTCGCTGCCATGATTGTCCAAAGCAAGTCCTGTCGATGTCAGGATCTGAAATTGAGTTTTTTCGCTTACGTCTTGTGCCAGAGTAGAGGCCGTCGAAAGCATTAATGCCAATACGAGAATAAGTCCTTGATGCATAGTATAGGGTTTTTAATATGATTGTTTTGTTTTATGTGTTTGCAAAGATACGAACTTTTGTGAATTAACGAATTTAAAACGGGAATATATGTTTTTACTTTCGTTGTTTATAGCATTGCGAGAGCTTGATGAAAATAAACAGGGCGATATGCCATGCAAAGTTGCAGGAATGTTGTATTTTTGTCTGCACACACAAACTTAAGTTACGGTTTAAGACAGTATTTATTAATTTCATATGGAAAGACCAAAGATAGCAGTTATAGGCAGCTGCAATACCGATATGGTCATTAAAGTCGACCATTTGCCTAAACCGGGAGAAACAATTATCGGCCATGACTTCATGACCAATCAAGGTGGTAAAGGAGCCAATCAGGCCGTAGCTGTGGCGCGAATGGGTGGTGATACCTTATTCGTGGCGCGTCTTGGTGATGACGGTTTCGGCCACCAATCGCTTGCAATGCTTGAGGAAGAAGGCGTAGATACGCGTTTTGTACGACTAACTACCGGTGTTTCGACCGGTGTAGCTATGATTCCGGTTGATGAAAAGGGAGAAAATTCCATTATCGTGGCATCGGGGGCCAATGCCATGCTTTCTGAGACAGATGTCGAGGCTGCGCGCGAAGAAATCTGTGGGTCATCCATTTTGCTCATGCAGTTGGAAACACCCATCCCTACGCTGATGTATGCAGCGAGAATGGCTCATGAAGCAGGAGTCACGGTTGTGCTCAATCCTGCTCCATTTCCGAAAGAAGCTTTGCCCGAAGACTTTTTGAAAAACATTGACATCATCACTCCCAATGAAACAGAAGCAAGTGGCATGAGCGGTATAGAAATTGCCGATGAAGCTTCTGCATTGCGGGCAATTACGGCTATCCGGAAATTGGGCGTGGGGAAAGTGGTAATTACTGCCGGTGGTGCCGGTGCTTATACTGAAGAAAACGGCGAACTGCAGCATATAGAAGCCTTTAAATCCCATGTGGTTGACACGACGGCCGCCGGTGATACTTTTTGTGGAGCTCTTTGTGTTGCATTGAGCCAAGGAAAAACATTGGTGCAGGCCATAAGCGATGCCAACAGGGCTGCTTCAATCAGTGTGACGCGCATGGGTGCATGGTGCTCTATTCCGCGTGCAAATGAAATCAGTGAGAAATGGAAAGTAAAATAGATAAAGTCTGAGAGTTATGTTTATCGTAAATAGTTATGAGCTTGCTGTGGTGCTATGTGTGGTAACCATGATATGCTGGGGCTCTTGGGGTAATACACAGAAGTTGGCTGCCAGGAACTGGCGCTATGAACTTTATTATTGGGACTATGTGATCGGGATTCTCTTGTTCTAGTTGCTGATGGGCTTCACTCTTGGCAGTTTTGGCTCGGGTGGCCGTAGCTTTTGCACAGACCTTTGTCAGGTATCGGGTGCGGCCGTTGCCAGTGCCATTGTGGGTGGGTTCATTTTTAACGCATCAAATATCTTGCTGACGGCCTCTGTTTCGTTGGCAGGTATGAGTGTGGCATTTCCTGTTGGTGTAGGGCTTGCTTTGGTGCTTGGTGTCATTATCAATTACTTCGGCCAACCGAAAGGAGATGCCGGATTGCTTTTTGCCGGCGTTGCTCTTGTGGTAGTGGCCATCGTTGTCAATGGCATTGCTTCGGGCAGGCAGCAGAAAGGTGGCAGCTCAAGTCGTAAAGGCATTCTCCTGGCTGTTCTTGCCGGCGTATTGATGTCGTTTTTCTATCGCTTTGTCGCTGTGGCCATGGATTTGGAAAATTTTGAGCAGCCCGAAGTCGGAAAGGCAACGCCCTATTCGGCCTTTTTCATCTTTTCCGTGGGAATTTTCCTTAGCAACTTCATTTTTAATACTCTTGCCATGAAAAGGCCTTTTAGTGGTGCGCCTGTCAATTATGGAACATATTTCAGCGGCTCTCTCAAGACCCATTGCGTGGGCGTCCTTGGAGGCTTTGTTTGGGGCCTTGGTACATTGTTGAGCTACATCGCCGCCGGAAAAGCCGGTGCAGCCATTTCGTATGCATTGGGGCAAGGAGCACCGATGATTGCGGCCTTGTGGGGCGTGTTTGTGTGGAAAGAGTTTTGTGGTGCCGACCGCACAACTAAAGGCCTTTTGGCTGTGATGTTCGCGTTTTTTATTGCCGGATTGACATTCATTGTCATAGCCGGCAATTAAGGGAAAGATATAAGAAAGCTCTTGCTGTTTTTAGTGACAATCTGGAGGATTATGCGCGAAAGCTTTTCCTCCGGATTGCTATTGCTATGCCGGCGGACACGCTGCGTTTGTTTTTGAAAATGCTGCGTTGCTGTCGGAATTTGCTGCGTTCCAGACCGGAGCCTGACCAATGCTTTCGCATCCTGAGGCCGATTTTGGGAGCGTTATCCAAGAAAAGCGGCTTGTGTATAGTCTTTTATCATGGAAAAAACATACCTTTGCGGCACTAATGGCATGGCTTTGTCCTTTCCGGAGTTGAAAGAAACGGTGAGGGCGATGCCGGGGAATCGGGTGAAAATCCCGAGCAGTCGCGCTGCTGTAAGTTCTATCATTCGTAAAGAACAATGTTGTTTGCTTTGCAAGCTTGAATTGAAGCCACTGAGTCGATCATTCGGGAAGGCATCTTTACGGGAACAAGCCAGAAGACCTACCATTCAGGAAATCCAATAAAAGCACTTCGCGGAAGGGTGCGGATTATATTCGGAACAGATTAGAGGTGACAAAAGGAAAAGAAAGTCATATCAGGTATCGGCTTTGCATATCATTGCTTGTCGTAAGTCTTGCAGCGTGTGCCGTTGCGACTGCTTCACCCGTAGATTCAGCGGGTGGCAGACTTTATACACTTGATAATGTAAAGGTGATTGCCAGTCAGCCGGGAACCAAATCTGTAATAAGCCTCGTGCCTGTGCAGCAACTTGATGCCCGGGATTTATACAAGCGTGGAGCTGTGGACATCGAGGATGCCTTGAACCGTTTTTCAGGTGTCAATATTCGTGACTATGGTGGTGCCGGCGGCATGAAAACGGTTTCGGTGCGCGGACTGGGGGCGCAGCATACTGCTGTAGCCATTGATGGCGTCATATTGAGTGATGCCCAAACAGGACAGATAGACTTAGGCCGCTTTAATCTGTCTTCAGTGGAACAATTAGGGCTTGTTGTTGGTGATGACTTCGACCTTTTACAGCCGGCACGTGCGGCGGCAGCGGCTGCAACGATAAATATTAGCACGTTTTCATCTTTTGTTCAGAACGGTGGCTCAGAAAGCCGCAAGCGGATGCTACATCTGGAGCAGGGGAGTTTTGACCGATATGGAGTAAATGCAAGATGGGCCGAACGTATAACACGAAAATTGGCTTTTTCGGCGATGGGCAATTACCTTTTTTCAGGCAATGACTATCCGTATACGTTGCAAAACGGATTAGTCACGTCGCGTGAATATCGCAATAACAGTCGGATGAATTCGTTTAGTGGTGAGCTCAATACATACTGGGATGCCGGCAAACGCTCTTTGGTAGATGGCAAGCTCTATTATTATGACAACAATCATCATTTACCCGGTATTGTGGTCTATTATAATCCGGTTAACAATGAAAAGCAGCATGACCGGAATGCTTTTGGGCAGGTGCGTTGGTTGAAGGGCTGGAACAATAAGTGGACAACGCAACTTATCGGAAAATATAATTGGCAAGAGTCGCGCTATGTTGATGTCAGCAATATCTATCCCGATGGTGCTTGGCATCAAGACTATTGGCAACGTGAGGCATATGTTTCCGCTTTGGCTTCTTGCGCTTTGGCACGGGATATAGGACTGTCATATGCGGCCGACTATTCTTTTAATAGTTTGAATAGCAATCAAAAGACAAATCATGATGTGAGCCGCCATAGCTTATTGCAGAGTATGACGATGAACTACCGATTGGGGCATCTGCGTTTGTCAGGACGTCTGTTGGCATCGCTGTATTTTAATGAGGCTGACGGTGGCACTGCAGCACGCGATGTGGCGAGGCTAACGCCTTCGCTGGGGGCTGCGTTCCGGCTGTTACCGCGTGAACAATTATATGCGCGTCTGTTTTACAAGGATATTTTCCGTGTTCCAACGTTTACGGAGTCGTATTATTATCATCTGGGAAATTCCGATTTGTGTCCCGAACGCACACAGCAGTTGGGTGCAGGAATTACGTTTCAAAAGCGGATAAGCCATGCATGGACTTTGCTGAAAATAACGGCAGACGCATATTATAACCAGGTGAAAGACAAAATAACGTCAGTCCCGTACAATCTATATATCTGGCGCACGCTCAACTTAGGAAAAGTGGAGGCAAAAGGCCTTGATCTGACATTAGAAAACAATGTAAGACCGGCTGATGGTCATTTGCTGACATTGGCAGGCAATTGTTCCATGCAGCATGTTGTCGATAAAAGCGAGTCGGGCGGCCGTTCTTATAACAAACAACTTGCTTATGTGCCGCGTTATTCGCTTTGCACTTCGTTGGCTTACGAGAATCCTTGGGTAAATATGGCCGTTTCCGGAACAACTGTATCGGATAGATATGCCACTCACGAACACTCACCCGGAACGCGGCTAAAGGGGTACTTTGATTGGGGCTTGTCGTTTTGGCGCATGTTCAGAATGAGCTCCATAAAGATGGAGGCAAGAGCCGATTTACAAAACATGGGCAACCGGCAATACGAACTTGTAGTGGGTTATCCGATGCCTGGGCGTTCGTATCGCATTTCATTGAATATTAAATTCTAACATTTAGCATAATGAAAAAGTTTTATTTAGTATCTTTATTGATGGCTTGTATGTTTGCCTTTTCGTCTTGTAGCGACGATGATGACAAGGATCAGTACAAGCCTTTTGTTCCGACAGCATCCAATGGTGCTTATGTAATGAACCAAGGCAGCTATTATAGCAAGATAAGCAGTACGATAGGCTATCTTGACTATGGTACACAAGCATTGACAGACAGCGTGTTTGTGGCTGCCAATGGCTTTTTGCCCGGCAATACATTGCAGAGCGGCATTATTTATGGAGACCATCTATTTGTGATAGCTTATGAGTCGAATGTACTTTTTGTTGCAAACAAAAACACATTGAAGGTTGAGAAGCAAGTTAAAGTCTCTGCCCCACGAGCATTGGCAACAGCCAATGGCTATGTGTTCATATCCAATTTTGATGGCTATGTGACTCGTTTCAATGCGCGTACAATGACGGTGCAAGATTCTGTGAAGGTCGGGCCTAATCCGGAAGAAATGGCCGTGGCCAATGGCTATCTGTATGTAGCTATTTCTGATGGCATGAATTACATGAACGGTTATGCCAATGGCAAAAAGGTGGCCAAAGTGAATCTTTCCACGTTCAGTCTTGAAAAGGAAATTCCGGTACGCGTAAATCCTAATGTAGCAGCTGCCGACAACGAGGGCAATGTATATGTCATTTCGCAAGGCAATTATGGTGATATAAAGCCCATGCTGCAGAAAATTGATAAGAATGACAAGGTGTCGGAAATGGTGAATGCTTCAATGATGTGCATTGATGGTTCTACACTCTATGCGATATATGCGGATATGGATCCACAGACTTATGTGACAGACTATACATACTTTTCAATGGATTTGAAGACCGGTATCACGAATGACAATTTAGTGAAGACTCCGGCCGACTTCCCTACGTTCATCAAAGTAGACCCTGTGACGAAACACATATTCATTGGCTCAGACAATGTAGGTGCGAACGGCTCTGCCGATTATGCCACTGCGGGTTATATAAACGAATATAAAGCAGATGGCACTTTGCAGAAAAAGCATGTTGCCGGCGTCCATCCTGTGCAGATGGTATTTAATCTTAAATAAGTTGTTGGGAGTGTGTAAACAACTGTTCAGTGGAATATGCCTGCTGGTTTTCTTTCTTTGCTCTTGCGGGCAAGGAAGAAAACCGGCTTCTATGGCATCATCCGATACCATAGCTTTCAAGTATGCTCATCTGATACGCATTAGCCAGGGAGCCGGTTATCGGCAAGTGGTTGTTCAAGACCCTTGGCAACCCGGAAAAGAGCTTTGCCGGTATATCCTGATTCCAAAGGGTACGAGCACCAAAGACTTGCCTCCGGGAATGGTAGTAAGGGTGCCATTGGAACGGCTGGCGGTTTTTACATCCGTTCATACGAACTTGTTGACAGAGCTTGGGGCTGTCGAACGTGTTTCGGGAGTGTGTGATTTTGAGTATATCAGGCAGCAGCCTGTCATAGAAAGGGTGAAAAGCGGAAAAATAAAGGATATGGGCAGCGCCATGAACCCTAATGTCGAGCTGATTATATCGGCAAAGACTGACGCCATGATGGTCTCGCCCTTTGAAAAGAGCGGATACGGTGTGATAGAGCGCACAGGCATTCCTTTAATAGAATGTGCTGATTACATGGAGAATTCTGCACTCGGCCGCGCAGAGTGGATGCGTTTCTTTGGAATGCTTGTAGGCAAAGAGCGTGAGGCGGATTCTTTGTTTCGCCAGGTTGAGAGGAACTATTTGAAATTAAAGAAGATGGTAGACAAAAAGGATTTAGTGAAGCCGTCATTGCTTTGTGATTGCATGAATGGTGCAGCCTGGTATGTTCCTGCAGCCGAGAGCACGGTGGGTAAGCTGTATGCTGATGCAGGTGCCGATTATTTGTTTGCCGACAAGAAGGGGGGCGGCAGTGTGCGCCTGTCGTTTGAAACGGTCTACAATCGTGCGCACGATGCCGACATTTGGTTGGTAAAGTATGGTGCGGCACGTGATTATACATATCAGTCATTTCGAGAGGAAAAGGAACAGTATGCCAATTTCAAGGCTTTCAAGAACAAGCGCATTTACGGATGCAATACTTTGAATGTCCCTTTTTTTGATATTGAGCCCTTTCATCCTGATTTGCTATTGGCTGATGCGATACACATATTCCATCCATCTCTTCTGCCCGACCATAAACCTGTGTTTTTTACGCCGCTCCATGACTAAGGCCTGTATTCCTTTTGCTTTAATGTCAATTGCACTGCTGGCTTTGTTTGCGTTGAACATTTTCCATGGTACGGTGTATTATTCTCCATTTCGGATTTGGCAAATCCTGACGGGCGAAGAAACCAATACGGTGGCATCATTCATTGTGTTGCAATCAAGATTGCCTCAGGCTGTTGTTGCCCTGTTGAGCGGGGCTGCGCTTGCCGTGAGCGGATTGCTGTTGCAAACGGTTTTTGCCAACCCTTTGGCTGATTCTTCTATTTTGGGAATCAATGCCGGTGCAAGTTTGGGAGTAGCAGTGGTCATGCTGTTGTTCGGCGGAAGTTTTGTGGCCGGCTCGTTTGCCTTGTCTGGATTTTTCCTTGTTCTTGTAGCGGCATTTATCGGTTCGGGAGCAATTATAATGCTGTTGTTGCTGTTGTCGGCCTATGTGAAAAACGGTTTGATGCTGCTGATAGTAGGTATAATGATTAGTTATGTGACGAGTTCGGCCATCTCATTGCTTAACTATATGGCTACTGCCGAAGGCGTACACTCGTATGTGATTTGGGGTATGGGAAACTTCAGCGGCGTTGGCTTCGAGCATCTTTTACCGTTTTCATTGGTCGTTGTTGTTGGCTTGTCTCTGTCGTTGGCTCTTGTCAAGCCGCTTAATGCTCTGTTGCTGGGAGAAAATTATGCTGAGAATCTGGGCGTAGACATACGCCTAACGCGGACGGCTTTGTTGTTTATTACCGGAATGCTTACGGCAGTAGTTACGGCCTATTGCGGTCCTGTGTCATTCATAGGCCTTGCCGTTCCGCATATAGCTCGTTTGCTTCTTGGCTCTGTCGACAATCGCAAACTGCTGCCGTTGACGCTTTTGGCCGGAAGTGTGCTGGCCTTGCTGTGCAACATTCTTTGTACACTTCCCGGTGATGACGGGCTGATACCTCTTAATGTGGTTACTCCGTTCTTTGGTGTTCCGGTAATATTGTATGTACTTGTGTTCAAGCGAAAGTACAATTTGTTTTGAGCAGAATCCGGACAGTTCTTGCATTTTAAAGTACCTTTGCAGGCATAAATACGTGATTTATGAATGAGATAATAACCATAGTAACGATTGTCGCCTACTTTTTTGTGCTGTTGCTGGTGTCACATTTTACGAGCAGGAATGCGACGAATGATTCTTTCTTTCGTGCGGGTCGGCGTTCACCTTGGTATTTGGTGGCTTTCGGCATGATTGGCACAAGTGTGTCGGGAGTGAGTTTTGTTTCGGTGCCGGGTTATGTTGGAGTTACCCAAATGACTTATTTGCAGATGTGCATCGGCTTTTTTGTCGGCTATCTGGTTATTTCTTTTCTCTTGTTGCCAATGTATTACCGGCGTGGACTTACAAGTATTTATACTTACTTGAGCCAGCGTTTTGGCTTTGCTTCCCATAAGTCGGGCACTGTGTTGTTTCTGCTTAGTAAGATGACTGGCGCATGTGCCCGTTTCTTTCTTGTATGCCTTATACTGCAGCAATTTGTATTTGACCGTTTTGAAATACCGTTTGTGGTCACGGTGTTGGTGCTGTTGTTGCTCGTTTGGGTCTATACCCGTCGTGCCGGTGTACGTACGTTGGTCTATACGGATTCGCTGCAGACACTTTGCATGCTGACGGCACTTGTGGCGGTCATTGTCTTGATTGCAAAACAAATGAACCTGGATTTTGGTGGTTTGTTGCAGACTGTTTCTCACAGTGAATACGGACGTATATTTGTATTTGACGACTGGATGTCCAGACAAGCGTTTTGGAAACAATTCCTGAGCGGGGTTTTTGTTGCGATTGTAATGACGGGCCTGGACCAGGATATGATGCAAAAGAATCTCACGTGCAAGAATTTGAGAGAGGCACAAAAGGATATGTGCACCTACGGTGTGTGCTTTATACCGGTTAATTTCCTGTTCCTTGTGCTGGGTGTGCTGCTATATACTTTTGCCATCAGTCAGGGAATTGCATTGCCGGAGAAAACAGATACACTCTTTCCGACACTTGTTCATGACGGCTGTTTTGGCTATGCCGTAACCATTTTGTTTGTATTGGGCATTGCGGCTGCGGCTTTTTCGAGCGTAGATTCTGCTTTGACTGCACTGACAACTTCTTTTTGTATTGATATATTGGATATAGAGCGTAAAGGTATGGATGTGGTCAAGGCCACGCGAATCCGGCATTTGGTGCATCTTGCGGTTGTAATAGTCTTTGTAATATTTACGCTGGTATTCAAGGCCCTTAACAGCACAAGTGTGATCGACGCGATTTATATCATGGCATCCTATACCTATGGCCCGCTTTTGGGGCTCTTTGCTTTCGGTCTTTTTACCAGGCGTATGCCGCGCGATCGTTATATCCCGTTTGTCTGCGTACTGTCACCGGTGATTTGCTATGTGCTTTCGGTGACGGTGCCGAAGGCTACGGGCTATCAGTTCGGCTATGAATTGCTGATGTTGAATGGCTTGCTTACGTTTGCCGGACTTTGGCTGTTGTCGGCAGGCCGAAAAGCCGTTGGTTAGAGAGTTTCGGAACAATTTTAAAGAGGCAAAAGCACTGTTCCGGTGCTTTTGCCTCTGAGATTATTTCTTTACAAAAGGTGCATTTTGAAGATAATTGATGCTTTTCTGTGCTGCATCAAAGACTTCGTCCATGATTTGGTCACCGGTATATTTGCTGCCGTCTGCATTCTTCTTGTCGCGCAGCCATCCGGGAGTCTCTATTTCTACAAAGTAGTTGCGCCATCCGTTCTTGTGGAATTGCTTGAAGATGCCTTCGAAGTTTACCGTTCCGCTTTCACCTATGACAAAGTCGTCTTTGATGTGCAGCAGTTCGATGCGCTTGGGGTATTTCTTAAGATAGGCAACGGGGTCTTTGCCTCCCTTGGTACACCAGTAGACATCGAGCTCGAAGCATACATACTTTGGGTCGGTGTTTTCAACGAGGTATTCCCACATTACCTTGTCGCTATCCTTGAGCTTTTTGAATTCGGCGGAATGGTTGTGGTATCCGAGTTTCAGACCATACTCGGAGGCAATCTTGCCTACGCGGTTGAAGTAGTCGCACATTTGGTTCAGTCCGGCAACGGTATAGTCTACGCCGTAGCTCGGAATGACGAAATACTTGCCGCCGCAGGCCTTTTGTATCTTGAACAATTCGCGCCAGCGGTTCATGATTTCAGTCTCTTTTGCGGGGTCTTCCTGAATGCTTGAATGCGTAGAGACGATGCTGATGCCGTTCTTGTCGCAGATGCTCTTGAACTCTTCGGCCGGCAGACCGAACACTTTGGGGTCACCGCCCCATTGCACCAGTTCGCATGCATTGTAGCCTTGCTTGGCCAGACGCTCCAGACTTCCGCGCGGGTCTTTGTTCATGGCACCCATTACAGAGTAGAGCTGGATGCCGATTTTCTTGTTCTTTTTGGCAGTGGCCGCAGTTGGCATCATCATTGCCATCGCCATTGCGAAGCAGACGAGAGCCATCAGGGCTTTGCTGCTGTGTTTGAAATTGATGTTCATGTTTTTATTGTTTTGAATGAATGTCAGTTCTTGCCTGATTGCCTTGACAGTTGTTTGTGTATTTTGTAAAAGCGGCTGCGTATTTCTTTGACGGTTCCGATGGTCATGTATACGTCGTATTTGTATACCATGTCTTTTTTGATGGCCATCGATACCAGTGGTGCGAAGTATGAGCATGAGCTGCTTGTCGGTCCTCCGGGTCCTGTTCCGAAGCGGTAGAGTGTGCAGAAGCCGGCCTTCGGGGAATAGACTCCGATGCCGTAGTCCTGGCTGTTTACATAGGCTGCCCACGATTCACTGAGGTTGGCCGATTGGCCGGCTGCTGCGTTGGCCAGCAGTTTTGGCACAAACCGGCTCAGGGTATCGTTGCTCCAGGGCTGTTTGCCGCTGTAGTAGACAAATTGGGGATAGTCCCAGTCAATAAACACAGCGGGCACTTCCTGGTGGCGTTCCTCATGGTCGCGTGCGTTGTTTCCGGTGTTGCGGAATGTATAGCTGATGTGTGCAATGTTGCCTTCAAGACGTATGTCCTCCTCCATGGTGCATTCGGCGGCCGGTTCATTTGATGCCCATAGTACCGGCTCGGTGGCAATGTAAATCTGTGAGGGGCTTTGCCGTTTCTCCAGTATCCGTGCCTTGCGCCCCTTGCTGCCTCCGCCTTGTATCGGGTTCCAGCACCAGGGCTGGTCCCACCATGTGCTGCCATCGTTGTTGCCGTAGTAGGATTGCTGTACGAAACGTCCTTCGTCGGCATGATTCAGAATGTTGGTCTTGCCCTTTACTTCCGAGAAGTGAAAGATTGCACCTCCGCGCTCCGGGTCGACGCCGATCTGTATCTTTCCGTTGTTGATGTAGAGGGCGTTTTCTTTTCCTTTTTCAATCCAGGGGAGCCGTTTCTTTTGTTGTCCTGCGGCTGTTATGACGCCCGTAAGCAGGATGACGGTGAGCAAAGTCCTTGTGTAAAGCTTATACATAGTCTATGTGTAGGTCTTTCTGCAAAGTTACATTAAAATGGTGTGCGACAGGCTTTGTTTGCCGCTTTTTTGGAGCTTGCGGCCTTATTTGTAGGAAAAAACGGGAGGAAATGTCTCTGTCGGCATATCCTCCCGTTGTGTTCTTAGGGTCGCGATGGGGCTATTTGGCTTTCCAGTCGCTCAGGTCTTGCGGGTTTTCTATGATGGAAGGTATCTTCTCGAATATCTTTTTGATGCGTTCGGTGTCAAACTTCTTGGTGCGGTCATAGTAATAGATGCCGTTCTTTTCCTGCTCTACGTCGGTCAGCTGTGTGTAACAGAAGCCTACGATGTGTTTACATGCCTTGAGTGCATCTATTTCTTTTTCGAGGATGTTGTAGAAGTCTTCGATTTTGTCGATGTTGCTTCCGTATCCCCATGATGAGGAGCGTTCGGATTCTTTTATCCAGGGAAGTCCGCCGAATTCGTCAACCATGTAGGGTTGTCCGTTGTATTTTGCGAGGAAGCCTTTCTTGGGTTCGTTGCGATAGGGCTCTACACCCGGTTTGAAGGTGTGATTGGCAACGAGCTTGTCGTAGTCGCGGGTGTAGTCGTGCACTGCCCAGATATCGGTCTTCACATGTCCGTCACCGCTGGCATCATTAACGGGGCGTGTGGGGTCGATTGCCTTGGTGATGTTGTATACATCTGTCATGAGTCTCACATACGATCCGTCGCGGCTGCTCCATGTTTCATTAAAGGGTGTCCATGTCACTATGGAGGGGTGGTTGCGGTCGCGTTCCAGTATTTCGGCCCATTCTGAGATGAAGTTGCGTGCTGCAAGTTCGTCGTTGACGTCGAGACCCCAGCTGGCCGATTCTCCCCATGTGAGGTAGCCCAGTTTGTCGGCCCAGTAGTAGAAGCGTTCTTCGAATACTTTCTGATGCAGACGTGCGCCGTTGAATCCTACGGCCTTACTCATTTCGATGTCTTGTTTCAGTGCGTTGTCGCTGGGTGCTGTCCATATACCGTCGGGATAGTAGCCTTGGTCGAGCACGAGACGTTGGTAATAGGGCTGGTTGTTAAGATAGAAGTATCCGCCCGAGATGTGTACTTTGCGCATGCCGGCATACGACTTTACTTCGTCGATGACGCGGCCGTCTTTGTCTTTCAGTGTGTAGATGATGTCATAGAGGAATGGCGATTCCGGGCTCCACAACTTCAAGGATTTGAGGGGCAGAACTATAAGGTTTTCATTGCATGCCTTGACGGATTTCTGGGCTACAACCTTAGAGCCGTCGAGCATCTTTATGTAGAGGGTGTTGTTCATGGACTCTTCATAGAAGACGGGGCGTATTACCAGCTGTTTCTGGTCGATGTCGGGGGTTGCAATCACCTGTTTCAGGCCTTGCGGCGATACGGGCTCCATCCATACGGTCTGCCAGATGCCGGTTGTGCGTGTGTATGAGCAGCCATACGAGTTGTAGAGTACGCTTTGTTTGCCTCCGGGTTGTTTGCCTGCGCGCAGGTCGTCGCTGACACTGACTACGAGGTTGACTGTTTCTCCGGGTTTGGCAAAGGCGGTTATGTCGGCTGTAAATGACGACCCTGTGCCAAAATGCTTCATGACAAACTTGCCGTTGATGTAGATGGTGGCTTCATAGTCCACTGCACCGAAATGCAGCAGTATGTTTTTCCCCTTCCAGTCGGCCGGGACGGTGAGCTGCCGCTGGTACCAGAGGCAGTTGATGAAGTCGGTATATCCTATGCCGCTCAGTTTGCTTTCGGGGCAGAAGGGCACTGTTATTTTTCCGTCAAATCCCTTGGAGTTTTGAAAGTTACGGTCTTTACCGCTTCGTCCGAAGTCAAAGGTGTAAGTCCATGTTCCGTTCAGGTTCTGCCATGCGGAGCGTTCAAACTGTGGGCGCGGATATTCGGGGCGCGGAGTCTGAGCCGTTGCCTGTGGGGTGCCGATGCCTATGAGCATGCACACAAGGCCGATGGCATTTGCTAAGAATAGTTTTTTCATTGTCGTTGTTTAATTATTGATTTCCACCACGAAGATACACAAAAAACATCATAGTTTGCCGGGTGTCGGCAAAAAGTTGTAACTTGCGCCCGTATTTTAAACTATTAGTGGATATGAAGAATCGTGTTTTTCCAAGCTGCGCCCTCGTTGCGGCTTATGTGTTTTGTCTGTCATCGGTGCTGGTGTCGTGCCACAAGTCGGGCCGGACGGCTGCTGCCGTCGATACCATGAAGGTGGACACGTTGGGTTTCAGCCGCGAAGAGGCCAATGTTTCTGTGAAGTATAGCGTTGACTATCCTGCCGAGGGCAGTGAGCCGCTCCTTCATGCCGTGCGTGAGTTTGTCAGTGAAACGTTGGGCGATGCCTATACGGGCAATCTGTCTGTGGGCGATTCCTTGGTGCGTTTTTACGGGCAAAGCTCTTTTGATTCCTTGAAGAAAAGCCTGAACGAATACGGTGGGCCTTCTGACATGTCCATGGTGGTGCAGTCGTCGGTCAAGAAAATCTATGATACAGACAGGCTGGTGACATTCCTCACCGAGACATATACCTATCTCGGGGGTGCCCACGGCGGAACCACCATATCGGCTGCTACATTCCGCAAAAGCGATGGTCGCAGGTTCGGCTCCGACATATTGAAGGATTATTATAGCGAGGCTTTCACCGAAGCTGTCAAGGATGGCTTGAAGCGATATTTTAAGGTTAGGAGTGACGCTGACTTGGAAGCGTGCCTGCTTGATGTACAGGTCTATAACATACCCCTGCCGAAAAATCCTCCCTACTTTACACAGGACGGACTCACGTTTGTCTATCAGCAATACGAGATTGCCCCCTATGCGGCCGGTATGCCCACGTTCAGCATTCCCTACGATGTGGCCAAGGGCCTTCTTCTGCATGCCGCAGCCGATTTGATAGGCCGGTAGCCTTGTCTTTGCCCTTTGCGGGGCTTGGGGCTGCGATGTGTACAGATTGAGGTTGCGATGTGTACATATCGCAGGTCACGATGTGGCTGATTGCAGGGTGTTTCATGTACATGAAACACCCTCTTCTCTGTACAGGAAACAACCTGTTTCCCCTATAGAAACACTCTGTTTCATGTACATGAAACACTCAGTAGCCTCGGAGCTCGTTTTTTGCCATGTGCGGATATGCAAGGAGGGCTGAGCCACAAACGGCTCAGCCCTCCTTGTAGGAATGGCAGGGTTTATTGGGCAACGAGCTCCAGAGCCATGCTGGCCATGGGTCGGTTAATGACATCGCCCACCTTGAGACCTACGTATTTGAGGTACTTTCCGCTAACCACTTTGCCGTTCCATCGGCAGGGTTGCTTTTCTTTAAGCGGCGTAAGATCCTTGATGAGATAGTTTTTGTTTTCGTCCACTCCGGCGAGCTGCACTGCGGGAACCATTTCATTGAGCACGAAGTTGGGGCGGTAGGCAAAGAATACTGCCTTGCTCTTGTCGCTGTTGGCATACATCAGTGAGGTGACGGGACCACGGTCGAAAGGCGACACCAGACGATAGAGGTCACCATTCTGTACGATGGGGCGTATTTCCTTGTAGGCGGCAATGGCTCGTTTGGCAAAGTCTTTCTCATCGTTTGTCATGTCTTTGGGCTGCAGTTCCATGCCGAGCCTTCCTGTCATGGCCACATCAAAGCGGAACTTGAGTGGCACTGTGCGGCCTGTCTGGTGGTTGGGGCTTGCACTGACATGGGCGGCCATGGCCTTTGCAGGATAGAAGTGTGAGTCGCCCCACTGTATGAACAGACGCTGTATGGCATCGGTATCGTCGCTCGTCCAAAACTCATCGAAGTAGGGCAGCAGGCCATAGTTGACACGGCCTCCACCACTGGCGCAAGCCTGGATCACCACGTCCTTGTGTTTGTCGCGTATCCTTTTGAGCACCTTTAGCAGTCCCATGTGGTAGCGGATGTTCAGCTCCTGCTGCTTCTTTGCCGGCAGATAGAGCGAATGATAATTCATGATGTCGGCATTGTTGTCCCACTTGATGTAGGCAATTTCCGGGTGCTTTGTAAGCAGGTTGTCAGTGATTCCGAATACGAAATCCTGCACATCGGGATTGGTGAGGTCAAGTACCACCTGTGTGCCTCCGCGGCCTTGCGACAAGGGACGATTCTTTTGTTGCAGTATCCAGTCAGGATGTTTCTCATAGAGTTCGCTTTTGGTGTTGGCCATTTCCGGCTCAATCCAGATGCCGAACTTGATGCCGTGCTTCTTGGCCGAGGCAATAAGGCCTTCGATTCCTTCGGGCAGCTTCTTCTTGTTGACTACCCAGTCGCCCAGACTTGTGTTGTCTACGTCGCGCGGATATTTATCACCGAACCATCCGTCGTCCATGACAAAGAGCTCGCCTCCCAGACTGGCAATGTCGCCCATCATCTGATCCATCACCGGTTGGTTTACTTTCATGTAGACACCTTCCCAGCTATTGAGCAGTATGTCGCGCAGCTTGTCACCATGCTGCAAGCCATATTTCAGGGCCCAACGATGGAAAGCGCGGCTCACACCCCCTTTGCCTTCGGTGCTGTAGGCTATGGCAAGCTCGGGTGTGGTCAGTATCTCCTTGGGCTCCAGGCTATAGGTGGCACCATCGTCATTGATGCCGGCCAAGAGGGTCAGGTCGTTATTGTGGGCATCGAGAATCATCTTGAAGTTGCCGCTCCACAGCAGGTTGGCACCAATCGTACGGCCTTCGTTCTCCTTGGGAGCACCGTCGAGAGTGACCATGATGGAAGGGTTCACGTCAAAAGCATTGCGAAGCTGCATCTTGTTTGACAGCACAGTCTGGCCGTTGGGCACGGGGTGCTCGCTCAACATGCTCTCGGCTCCCCAGTTGCCGTGGAAGTGACTGGCATAGTTGTTGCCGCGGGGAATAGGCAGATAGGCCGAATAGTAGCGCAGCAGCTGAATGTCTTTCTTGCCCTGGTTCTCCATCTCCGTCCACGTCGAGAGAACATCTGTTCCGGCATAGGCCCTGAAGCATTGCCTCACAATAAAGGGATAAACCTTGTCTTTCAGTGTTATCACGAGCAGCTCACCCTTGGAGTCGGTCTTGCGCTGCACGTCTTCGACCACCATCTGGAGCGAGAGCGTACCATCGGGCATCTGCGTGAGGATGGGTTTTTCGCCAGTACTTCTGAGCCCGAAAAGGGGATAGGAGAAGGGGTTCATAGCCATGCCCGACTTGTCGATGGTCTGGAACTCGGCCTCATTGATCTTGGGTCCGAAATACCTGTAATGCGGTTCGCTGCCTTTGTTGGCAGTAATGACCAGCGAGGTGTTCTCGGAGGACAAGATGCAGTTGTCGGCCGCGACAGGCACGGCCAGTAGAGCCGAGGCCGCAGCCATGATAAATAAGTAATTCTTCATATAATAATTGTTTGTGTAAATAATAGTCAGAGTTTCCCGTCGTCCCTGAGCAGTTGCAGCAATCTGCCAACGGCTTCAGCCTCGGGTATGTTTTTTTCGATGCATTCCTTTCCGCGGTAAAGACTGATTTTTCCCCGTGCCGCTCCCACATATCCGTAGTCGGCATCGGCCATCTCGCCCGGACCGTTGACAATGCAGCCCATGACGGCAATCTTCAGATTGTCGAGTCCCTTGGTGGCTTCCTTGATGCGTGCCACGGTTTCCTCCAGGTTGTAGAGCGTGCGTCCGCAACCGGGACAAGAGACATATTCGGGACGTGTGGTGCGCAATCCTGCGGCTTGCAGGATGGAAAATGCCGTCTGCTCGACAACAGACTGAGACATGGGCTTTTCGCCTTTCCGGGTTTCGTTGCTTAGATAAATGCCATCGCAAATCCTGTCGAAGAGCACTGCACCCATGTCGGCGGCACTTTCAATCTGGAAATCTTCCTTCTCCCTGTCGTTGTGTTCATACGACGAAAACACCACCACGGGATTGGTCAGCCCCTTGTTGGTCATCCTGTGAATCAGCGAGCGGTATTCACCCACACGGTTCCTGTGCAGGCTCTGGGCTATGACCACCACTTCGGGATGCCGGCGAAGGCATTCCACGGCTTCGTCGTCCAGTGCATTGCAAGGCAGGAACAGAAATTTCAGCTCTGCCTTGTAGGCCGATATCTGTGAAAGCATGTGGCAGGAAAAGCATGGAAATGTGCCGGGTTCCTGCTTCCAGGCCGCGGCATCGACGATGCAGGGGCTTTGCAGCCGGCTGTAATGCCTGGGCAGACTGTCGCCGCAATAGATATAGTCGGGCAGGGGCTCCGTGGCATCTGTCCTGTCTTTGTATTCGGAAATGACAATCGGAGTGTGGTTGCCGCCGATGTTTCTCACGGCAGTCGTCACCCTCCGTCGGGGATTGAGGTAGTCGAAATCCTGCGAAATGCGGCCTCCGATGGGACGGCCTCCATCGCGCAACATCACGTAGTCGCGCAGCTTTCGTGCCACAGGAATCTCGTTTTCGGGCGGCTCGCTCAACGACACCCTGATGGTATCTCCAATGCCGTCCGAGAGCAGTGCACCTATGCCTACGGCACTTTTGATGCGGCCGTCCTCGCCATTGCCGGCCTCGGTCACGCCAAGGTGCAGTGGAAAGTGCATGCCTTCCTTGTCCATGGTAGCGACAAGCAGCCTTACGGAGCGAACCATCACAGCCGTATTGCTGGCTTTGATTGATATGACAACATCCTGAAAGCCATGTTTCTTGCATATCCTCAGAAACTCCATGCAGCTTTCCACAATGCCTTCCGGTGTGTCGCCGTAGCGGCTCATGATGCGGTCTGACAACGAACCGTGGTTGACCCCGATGCGAATGGCCGTATGGTGGCTCCTGCAGATGTCAAGGAATGGCACCAGCCGTTCCTCTATCTTGCGAAGCTCGTCGGCATATTCGGCATCGGTATACTCCATGTGCTTGAAGGTGCGTGCGGCATCCACGTAGTTGCCGGGATTGATGCGCACCTTCTCGACAATCCTGGCTGCAATGTCGGCAACGTCGGGATTGAAATGAATGTCGGCAATGAGCGGAGCATAGCATCCTTGGGCATGAAGCTCATCCCTGATGTTTTTCAGGTTATAGGCTTCGCGGCTGCCTTGTGCTGTGAGCCTTACATATTGTCCTCCGGCATGCACGATGCGCCTGCATTGCTCCACACAGGCGGCAGTGTCGGTTGTTGCCGCAGTGGTCATGCTCTGCAGACGTATGGGATAGCTCCCGCCCATCGGCACCTTGCCAATCCGGACTACAGAGGAAAGACGCCGCCTGTAATTGAAGTAATACTGCTCGTTTATCCTGTCGGACATCGGTGTGTCAATTCGTCTTGTTCTTGTATTTCACGTCGGCCAAAGCCAAGTTGGCCTTTACAATCTTTTCTTTCAGACCCAGCTTGTAGGCCGACAGCTTCGCGGCCAGTGAGGCGTCGCTCAGTGCAAGCATCTCGACTGCGAGGATAGCTGCGTTTTGTGCTCCGTTCACACCAACGGTGGCAACGGGAATGCCCGGCGGCATCTGTATGATGGAAAGCATGGCATCCAGTCCGTCAAGCATGCCTTTGATGGGTATGCCGATAACAGGCAGTGTGGTGTTGGCCGCAATCACTCCCGGCAAAGCAGCCGCCATGCCGGCTCCGGCCAATATGACCTTGACTCCGCGACCTGCGGCCTCTTGTGAAAAAGTCTCTACTTCTGATGGCGTGCGGTGGGCAGAAAGTGCATTCATTTCAAAGGGAACGTCCATGCTGTCCAGGAACGCGGCAGCCTTTTCCATGACCGGAAGGTCGCTCGTGCTGCCCATAATGATACTTACGATTGGTTTCATCTTACGTTTTATATTATAACGGAAAATCGTTCGGTTTATTTCATTTTATAGTATCTTACATAGTCTATGACATACTTGTAAGGCAAATCTTTAGGGTCAACTCCGCCGACCCACTTGCCGCCAAGCTGCATATCGATGAGCAGATACATCGGGCGGTCAAACGGAAACTGGACGCTTCCAAGCTCGGGCCTTCGGTGATAGGTGCCCGTGTAGCGGTCATTGATGAAGAAACAGATGCTGTCTGCATAGAGCTCCACCCCATAGATGTTGTAATCGTTCACCTTTATCGGACCCTTGAATCCGGATTGCGGCTTGTTCTTGTCTGCCGTATTATATAAGGTATAGGGCGAATGCACGGTTTGATAGGCAAAAGCATCTCCGTTGAGACGCTCCATGATGTCTATCTCACCTCCGTGGGGCCAGGCATCATATTGCGGCAGCAACCACGCTGCGGGCCAGGCACCTGTGGCATTGTCCATCTTGATGCGTATTTCAATTCGTCCACGATGAAACAGCTTCTTTTTGCTCGTGTAGACCCCACCTGTCAGGTAGCGTGCCGTATCGTTCGGCAGGAAATCGTTTACACGTCCCCATAAAATCAGTTTACCATGCTTTTGTTCGTAGCAGCGGTCGTTGCTTGTCATGTATTTATCCCAGTCAGACCTGCCGCGAGGTATGCGTGACCAATAAGGCGACAGCTTCTTTCCGCTGAATGTTTCTTCCCATACCAGCTCCCAATCTCCGTGCGGGGTATGTATGGTTTTTGTCCGGGCTTTCATGGCCAAAACAGCCAGACAGCATAATAAAATTCCTGTAAAACGCATCTTTTCTATGTATAGTTATATGAGTAGAATACTTAAAAAACCGCATACCAGTCCAATGAGCAAACCCAAGTTTACTTCGTGCAAGGCATGCTGGCGCAGGATGAGACGGCTTGTGCCCACGCATCCCGCAATCAGCAGGGTGAGGCAGAGCCACCACGTAGGGTCGAAGAGAAAGATGATGGAAAAGGCAAGCAGAGCTCCGACCATGGCACCTGCTGCAGCCGAATGGGTGCTGATGCGAATCCAGTTGTTAATCAGTGCGCATATTATTTGCAGGATGAATGCACCTGCCAGAATGCTGATCATGATGTGCGGCATGTGCATACGTGACAGTATGTATAGGCAACATCCGTAGCATGCTATGAATATAAAGTAAGGTATGGTCCGCATTTCGCGCTTTGTCATCTGCCGGCGGTGCAGGCCGTTCAGCTTGCGAAAGGCATAAATGGACAGGAGAGGCAGAACTACGGTAAATACATATACGATGGCCAGTATAAACAGCTTGTAGTTGAGCGGCAGCAGCTTCATATAGCTGAATATAAACAATATCAGGAACGCCAGCACCGGAAGATAGAATGGCGCGAACAGCATTGAAAACAATTTTGCCGTATATATAATGTATTTGTCTTTCACCTTCTTAGTCGTGCTACCGGGATTCCCATTTGTTCTCTGTATTTGGCAATGGTGCGTCGAGCCACGGCAAAGCCTTTTTCTTTTAGCATGCGGGCCAGGGCATCGTCGCTCAGCGGTTCGGCCTTGTTCTCGGAGTCGATCAGATCCTTCAGCATGGTTTTTATCTTCATCTTGGAAAGCTCTTCACCACTTTGCGTCACGAATGTGTCGTTGAAAAAGAACTTGAGCGGATATATCCCGAAATCTGTCTGTACATATTTGCTGTTGCTTACGCGCGATATGGTGGAGATGTCCAACCCAGTCCGCTGAGCCACATCTTTCAATATCATGGGGCGCAGCATGGATTCGTCGCCATCTTCAAAGAAAGGCTCCTGCATGGACACTATGGCCTGCATCGTGCGCAGGAGGGTGTCCTGCCGTTGCCTGATGGCATTGATGAAGCTTTGGGCGGCATCCACCTTTTGTTTGGAATAGATGTAGGCATCTTTTTGTTCGCGACTAAGGTTTTTCTTGTTCTTGGAGTATTCATCGATTAGCTCGCGGAAAGAACGGCTCACACGTAGTTGTGGCACTTCTCCGTTGTTGAGCTTTATGCTGATGTTTCCATCGTCGTCTCGTGTAACGATGAAGTCGGGCACCACTTGCTGTGTGTTGACAGCGGTTGAATCGCTGAGGCCGCTGCCCGGTCTGGGATTCAGACGCGCTAATTCGCCATAGATGTGCCTCAGCTCTTCTTCGCTTAGTCCGAAGCGTTCGGACAGACGTGCTATGCGCTTGTGTGTGAAATCGTCAAACGCTTTTTCCATTATCTGAATTTCTATGCTTTTCCACTTGGAGTGGTAGTCTGCATTTTTCAGTTGCAGCAGGAGACACTCCTGCAAGGAGCGGGCAGCGATGCCGCAGGGCTCAAACTCCTGAAGTATATGTAGGCAGGTCTGCAGTTCCTCTTGTGTGGCATCGATGTTGTGATAAATGGCCAGCTCATCGCCGATGACATTCAAGTCCTTGCGCAGAAGTCCGTCGTTGTCGAGCGACCCGATAAGGTATTCTATGATTTGGCGTTGGCGTTCAGTAAGGTCATATTCACCCATTTGTGCTTTCAACGCATCGTAAAATGAGTCTGAACTGCCTTGCTGGAAAGTCCGTTGCTCGTTGGCATCGTGCTGCTGCTCCAACAGGTATTCGGGTGTGTCGTCGTCAGAAGCATAGTCGGCCCGCTGGTCGGCCTGATATTGTTCGGACGAATCATACAGGCCTTCCTGCTCAAAGTCGTCAGCAGCATTGTCATCGCTTTCCACATGTTCGTCGTGCTGGCTTTCGTCATCTGAAGGCCTCTCTTCAAGTGCAGAATTCTCAAGCAACTCATTGCGTACGCGTCCTTCAAGGTCGCTCACTGGCAATTCGAGCAATCTTACAGCAAGCAATTGTTGAGGAGCAAGCGCTTGCGTTTGCTTCTGAACCTGCATCTGATGTTGTGAAAGTTCTTGTGCCATCTGATATCAGTCTCTTAATCGTTTAAAGTTCAAAAGTACGAAATAAAGTCGGATTTGCTCTAAAGCCGACACATATTTTTACTTTCAACAGGCGTTGTCTCTTTGCTTTGCGGGCAAGAAAACCGCTATCGGCCATTTCTTATGGCTTGAAAATAGGAATCCGTGCCTTGAAAATCATGACAGGAAAGCATTAAAAATGATGCCCCGGCTTAAAAATACATGCACTTCAAAACAAACCAAATAGGTTTTTTTGTTACTTTTGCGTATCAGACAATGACGCAATTAAGAAATACACAGATAATAAGATGTACAAGCTACTATTTTTTCTCTTTTCGTTTATGGTGCCAACCTTTTCGGTATTGGCTCAAAGAACATTCGAATTGCCTGTTTGGGAAAACCAGACAAAAGACGATGAAGCCGATGCACGCATGTTCGTTCATCTGGCCGACAACCCTTCAGGACAAGCTATCTTGATCTGCCCGGGTGGAGCCTACGTGAATTTGGCCATGGGAAACGAAGGACATGACTTTGCTCCCTGGTTGAATAAAAACGGAATTTCACTGATAGTATTGAAATACAGGATGCCAAAAGGACGTAACACCGTGCCCTTGTCGGATGCAGAGCAAGCCATGCGCATCATCCGCAATCATGCAAAGGAGTGGGGCATCGATCCGGGCAATGTAGGTGTCATGGGAAGCTCGGCAGGCGGCCATCTGGCATCGACTCTTGCCACCCACTACAGCAGCAAGGAAACACGTCCCGACTTTCAAGTGCTGCTCTATCCCGTAATAACTATGGATAAGAGTTTTACCCATCAGGTGACACACAACAGTCTGATTGGCGAAAACCCTTCAAAAGAGCTTGAAGAGAAATACAGCAACGAGAAACAAGTGACAAAGGAAACACCGAGGGCATTCATCGCTACCCCGGCAGCCGATAATATTGTTCCCGTGAAAAACACTTTGGTATATGCACAAGCTCTTGTAGACAACCAAGTACCGTGCTCGGTTCATATCTATCCCGGCGGCTATCATGGCTTTGGGTTTAATTCAAAATTCAAGGATGCAGATATTTGGCATGCCGAGTTCTTGCGCTGGCTGAAGCGTAACGGACAATGACATGACATTGCTTTCAAACACGATATTGGCAGAATTGCAGGGCGTGGCTTCTGCAGAAAAACGGGCGGTCATGATGAGATTCTTCAAGACTGCTCCCGGTGAATATGGCGAAGGGGATGAATTTCTGGGCATACCTGTGCCGCTCGTGCGCAGCATAGCCAAAGGTTTTTCCTCAAAAGCCGATATGGAAACCATCGGGTGGCTTATAATCAGCCCATGGCACGAAGTACGGCTTTGTGCTTTGCTCCTGCTCATCGAAAGGCTCAAAAAGCGACCTGAAGAGCACGATAATATCTATCAATTCTATTTGAAAAACAGTTGTTTTGTCAACAATTGGGACCTTGTAGACTTGAGCGCGCCACAGATTGTAGGCCAATATCTGTTGGGCAGGCCGCGGCAAATGCTTTATGACCTTGCCGCAGATGCTTTGTTATGGAATCGCAGAATAGCTGTCGTATCGACATTGACATTCATCAGACATCGTGATTTCACAGACACGTTGAAGCTTGTCGAGCTTCTCATGTCAGACAAAGAGAGCCTCATGCACAAGGCCATGGGCTGGATGTTGCGCGAAATAGGCAAACGCGATGAACGGACACTGACCTCTTTTCTTGACAAAAGAGCGGCCTATTTGCCGCGAACGGCTCTTCGCTATTCACTTGAGCGCCTTTCAGATGAGCAACGCAAACATTATATGTCAATGAAGCGAGACAGCATACATACTTCTTGCTGACTTTATAAAAGACTTTCATCGAGTAAATGAACACTTTCCATATAGGCCTAGACATAGGAAGTACCACAATCAAAGGTGCCGTAACCGATGAGTCGGGTAAGGTTGTCTATTCTAATTATGAACGGCATGGGGCACGCATTCGTGAAAAGATAATAGACTTTCTGATGGGTTTCTATCAAAAGGCAGGCGATGTGCAAGTGAGCACCACCATGACCGGCAGCATCGGAATGGGCATAGCAGAACGTTACCAACTGGGTTTCATACAAGAGGTGGTAAGTGCTGCACGCTACATGCGGTTGCATCATCCCGGCATTACAACCATGATTGACATAGGAGGTGAAGATGCCAAGGTGATATTCTTCCACAAGGGGAAAAGCCCGGAACTCAGGATGAACAGCAATTGTGCAGGGGGTACAGGTGCTTTTATAGACCAAATGGCGATTTTGCTGAATGTCTCTATTGAAGAACTGAACAGGATGGCTTTACAATCAGAACGTATTTATCCCATTGCTTCGCGGTGTGGCGTGTTCTGCAAGACAGACATACAAAACCTTATAGCGAAAAACGCCAACCGCAATGATATAGCGGCAAGCATATTCCATGCCGTAGCAGTTCAGACGGTTGTTACACTATCGCATGGACAAGATATATCGGCACCATTGCTCTTCTGCGGTGGGCCGCTGACCTTCATCCCGGCACTGCGCAAGGCATTCGCCAATTATCTCGGTATGGAAGAAAGCAGTATTGTACTTCCGAAGGACAGTCAATTGATACCGGCTTTAGGTGCCGCTATTTCGAACCGGCTTTATGGCAATGGCGACAAAGAGCGGTTGTCGCATTTGTTGGAGCGCATAAAAAGAAACAATATCACGTCCTGTTCGGAGGACAGGCATTTCCCGCCATTGTTCCAAAACGAAGAAGAACTGAAGAAATGGCAAGAAGAAAAGCAGCATGACCACATGCCGGCAGCCGACTTGACCGCAGGCCGTCATGAAATTGCATTAGGCATTGATTCGGGGTCGACAACAACAAAGGTCGTTGCACTGGATAATCAAGGCCGCTCCTTGTTCTCCTATTATGCTCCCAATAACGGCAACCCGATACAGGCTGCCCGCAAAGGACTGGAAACTTTGCAGAAAAAAGCTGTCGAAGCCCATGCAGAATTGATAGTCTGCGGCAGCTGCTCGACAGGATATGGCGAAGACTTGATAAAGGCAGCCTTTGGAATGAACGAGGGAATCATAGAAACAATCGCCCATTATATGGCAGCAAAAAGACTGCAGCCTGATGTGAGTTTTATACTTGACATTGGAGGACAGGACATGAAAGCCATCTTTGTGGAGGACGGTGTCATCAACCATATTGAAATCAATGAGGCTTGTTCTTCGGGATGCGGCACTTTTATAGAAACTTTCGCAAAGAGCCTGGGCTATACCGTTGATGAATTTTCAGCGATTGCCTGTGGCGGACAAATGCCTTGTGATTTAGGAACACGCTGCACCGTGTTCATGAACTCGAAAGTAAAGCAGGTGTTGCGCGAAGGAGCTTCAATCGAAGATATTGCTTCCGGCTTATCCTATTCGGTAATCAATAACTGCCTGTACAAAGTGCTGAAGCTTAAGCAGGCCGACGAACTGGGAGAACATATTGTTGTGCAAGGTGGAACAATGCACAACGATTCTGTGGTGCGTGCATTAGAACTGCTAATCGGTCGCAAGGTTTCACGGAGCGACCGTCCCGAACTGATGGGAGCTTATGGTTGTGCGCTCTATGCATGGAAGCATACTGTGCAAGGCGTTTCACTGCAAAGCCTCATGGATAAAGCATCCTACACAACTCGTGTTCTGCAATGCAAGGGCTGCGAAAATGTTTGTTCGGTATGCCGCTACATGTTTCAAAACGGCAATGTCTATTACTCCGGCAATAAGTGTGAAAGGATATTTGCCAATAAGGGCAGTAATAAAAGCATGGGTGCAAACTTATATGCAGATAAGATCCGCCTGCTTTTTGACAGAGTCCAGCCTGATGTTCCGGATGATGCTTTGAAAATCGGCATTCCACGTGTGCTGGGCTTTTACGAGGATTATCCGTTTTGGCATGCGCTTTTCACTGCATGCGGCTTACGTGTCATATTGTCGGATGTTTCAACCAACCGCATGTATGAAAAAGGTGTAAGATGTGCAATGGCCGACAATATCTGCTTTCCGGCCAAACTGGTGCACGGGCACATCCTCAATTTGCAGGAAAAAGGTGTTGATCGCATATTCCTACCTTATGTGGTATATGAGCGGCTGCATGATGGTCAGAACAGTTTCAATTGTCCTATAGTCACCGGATATTCGGATGTTATAAGGAGCAGCATGAAGCTTGCGGTGCCATTGGATGCTCCAACAATTACATTTAAAGATTCGAAAGCCCTGAAAAAGGAGATACGTGACTATCTGCGAACGTTGGGAATAGACAGACATGCGGCCGACAAGGCACTGCATGCAGCATTGGCAGCGCAGCAAAAATACGAAGGAGATATTGTAAAAGCCAATCAGCAGGCTTTGAAAAAGGGCAAAGAGGCAGGACATCTCATCATTGTTTTAGCCGGTCGCCCCTATCATGCCGACCCACTTATACAGCACAAGCTGGCCGACATTGTGGCGGCATTAGGCGTAGACAGTCTGACAACCGATGTTGCAAGGGATGCTGATGTAAGGCTTGACGATACGCATTTCATTTCCCAATGGGCATATCCGCAGCAAATTCTAAAGGCCGCCAAGTGGACATCGCAGCAAGACATGGATATACAGTTTGTCGAGCTGACAAGCTTTGGATGCGGTCCGGATGCTTTTATGCTGGACGAGATACACAGCTTGCTTGCACGCAATGGCAAGACTCTGACGCAGCTGAAGATAGATGACATTGACAATGTAGGGTCTCTTAAACTCAGAGTGCGTTCCTTGGTTGACAGTCTGAAGCTGAATCTGCATGCCACGAGTGGCAGACGGCAGCACAAGCCATTTATAACCACACCGGTCTATACCGAAGAGGAGAGGAGGAAAAGAAATAAAATCATTGTTCCCTACTTTACGGATTTCATCACGCCGCTGGTGCCTTCGTTCTTGAAGTTGGCGGGCTATGATGCGGATGTATTGCCCATCAGTGACCCGGGTTCCGACAAGTACGGCCTGCGTTATGCCAACAATGAGATATGTTATCCTGCCACTCTGATTGTCGGTGACATCATCAAGGCTTTTGAAAGTGGTGCTTACGATGCCGAAAAGACTACGGTCCTGATTACGCAGACCGGAGGACAATGCCGTGCAAGCAATTATATATCACTCATCAAAAAGGCATTGGTCGATGCCGGTTATGAAGATGTTCCTGTGGTTTCGCTGACTATGGACTCCAACATGCAGAACAATCAGCCCGGCTTTCGCATGAATATGCGTAAGCTTCTTCCCATTGCACTTGCCACCATCCTTTATACTGATGCTGTTTCAAGGATGTATTATGCTGCGTTGCCCCGTGAAAAAGAGAAAGGACTGGCAGACAAACTGCGTGACAAGTATTTGGATATAGCCCGGAATCCCATTGAACGCAACCAGCCGAAAGAACTGGTTAATTATCTGCAAGTGGCGGCCTTGGACTTCAATCGCATTACCTTAGACAAGGACTGTCCGCGGGTCGGTATAGTCGGTGAGATATTCTTGAAGTTCAATTCCTACGCACAGCGAGGCATAACCCGGTGGTTTTCGAGTCATGATATAGAGGTAGAAGCTCCTGTATTGTCTACATTTTTCCTGCAAAGCTTCGTCAACCGTGAAGTCAACAGCCGTACAGGTGTGGAGTCTTCGCGCCTGGCACCGTTTGTGCTTCATGGGCTGTACAAACTGATAAACCATCGCATCAAGAAGGTCAACAAAGCCTGTTCGCAGTTCCGTTATTACCGGCCGATAGATGATATCTATACTTTGGCCGACAATGCACGTGGCATAGTGTCTCTGTCGGCCCAGTTTGGTGAAGGCTGGCTGTTGCCGGGCGAAGTGGCAACGATGGTTGCACATGGAATTACGCATGTTGTGAGTCTACAGCCTTTCGGTTGCATAGCCAATCATATTGTTTCCAAGGGCATAGAAACACGCTTGCGAAAGCTTTTCCCGCAGCTTAGCATTTTGCAATTGGATTTTGACAGTGGTGTGAGTGAAGTCAACATAGCCAACCGCCTGCTTCTCTTTGCCAATGACCTTTTGGAAAAGGAGCACGCGGGCTACAAGCCCGGTACTGTCCACTCTACTACTATGGGGCAGTGATCCGAGGGGTACCTCCCGTCATAGGACGTTGTCACCAACCGCCAGTAAGGCACCGACGTTCCTTTGGTGACAAAAAGGTGGTCTATGTGTTGCGCATTGTCCATTTGTTTCAGCGGATATGTATAGCCGTTGTAGGAGCGCATGTCGGCATTAATGCGTTTTGCAGCAATATTGTAGCTGTCGTCAAGCAGTCCGTCAAGGGTCAGGATGCGATATGTCTCCGACTTCTCGTCGGCATTGAAGTCTCCGGTGCAGAATACCGGCATTGAGTGGGCTATGTCCTTTACTTTCTGCAATAACAGATAGGCGCTTTTCCTGCGTGCCGTTTCGCCTAAATGGCCAAAGTGTGAATTGAAATGATAAAACCTGATGCCGGATTTCTTGTCGCGGAATTCGGTCCAAACACACATTCTTGGCGAATAGCTGTCCCAGCTTTTCGAACCTGCCATCCAAGGTGTCTTCGAATACCAAAAGCTGCCCCAGCGCAAAAGCTCAAACCTTTTCCAACGATAAAATATGGGATTGTAGTGCCCCTTCCCGTTTTTTATTTGCCCATGAATTGAGCAACCTACCCACGCATAATCTTTCTTCAAGGCTTCGTCCATGTCTTTCATCTGATGCCAAAGCGGCTCCTGCATGCCGACAATGTCAAACTTTTCTTCGCGAAGCATCTTCGATACAAGCGGAAGTCTCCCTTTCCAGAATGTTGCATCACAGAAATACATAAACAGCGTGGTCGATGCCAATGGCAACTTTACGGATGCGACCGACATGCAAGTTAAGTTAACGGCAGAGGATGGCGCTTTATAGCAGATGTTTTACTCCCCTCGGAAGTGGTCAATATGGTATCAGAAGCATCAAGAATACGCGGAACTACAATACTCAGGCTACGAGCAACGGAACGGCAGCAAGCGGCATTGTTTGTTCATGGTCGTCGGCTTCTTTCGGTGAAGCTGCGGAGCTTTGAGCCGATTACCGATGAAACTGTCATCAAAGAATTGGAAGAAATCGGCAAGAAGCAATATTTGGCCGACAGACTTGAGGCTACTCTCGAAAGCACAAGTGCCACACGTATAAAAGCAAAAGACCATAGTGCATTATCTCGGCCGGCGACAATGCACATCAGATCCGTGGAGATATGGCCGACGTTATCGGTCTTGACAAGCGCACATCCTGGACTATTCAGGCCATCGACCCGAGCATTGATGCCATTACACTGACCTATCCCGAAAACAGTGTGCAGGTAGTGACGTTGCCTTACTCCGTAAGCAACTTAAGCGCGATTAACGAGAATGTGCATACCTATGCCATACACAGCCAGAAGTCGGCCACGGAGCTTGCATTGGTCAAGAAAGGCGAGTTTGCTGCCGGTGAGCCGTTTATCATGACTATTGGCGACATGTCGCAGTATGAAGACTACCATGGCAACACCGAAATAGTATTGCCATTGCCCTCTGATCTCACTGCCAAGGCAGTCACGGTTAACGGACTTGTGGGCGTGCTAAGCCTATGCACCATAAGTGGCAACGGCAATGGATTTATTGTGAATGCCGTATTGAAAGTGCTGGCCGAAGACAAGTCGACAGACATTGGCTCACAGTCGGGCTACATTGTTCCTTCGCTCATTGAAGCTCAGGAAGGCGAATACGACCTCCTGCTGACCACCGAAAGGGCATTGGGCATCAAGCAGGTGACAGGCAATAGTGCTCTTGTCAATGTCTACACTGTTGACGGCAAGCTGCTGAAACGCAATGTAAAGGCTGCCGATGTCCTGAAGAATCTGAAGAAAGGCATCTACATCATCGGCAAGAAAAAGGTTTCGGTGAAGTAACAAACTATTGCAGGACTTTTGCAGTTAAGGCGGGTGTACCATTCAGTGTATACCCGCCTTTTCGAATATACCGGGATGATGGCATCTGTTGTTGGCCAGGCTGTTATGATGTGAATGGCTGACGTGCTTCTCCTGAGTCTTGCAGCTCTGCGTGCGATGTGTACAGATCGTGCGTGCGATGTGTACAGACCGTAGGATGCGATGTGTACAGATCGTAGGGTGTGATGTGTATAGATCGTGCGTGCGATGTGTACAGATCGTTGGATGCAATGTGTACAGATCGTGGGGTGTGATGTGTATAGATCGTGCGTGCGATGTGTACAGATCGTTGGATGAATGTCTGGGGTTGTTCGGCCGGATTCTGTGACATGATGCACAGACGTCATGAATCTATAGGTATGAAGCCAAAAAAAGAGGCCGCGATTGTCGGACCTCTTTTCCATGATTACCTGATTCTTGTGTAAATCCCTGTGTAAAGGGTTATTTCTTTCCTGTAAGGGCTTTGATGGTATCTACTTCTGCCTGACTGAACGGTGTGCCGTCTTGGCGGAAAATGTCGTGGAACCACAGCTTGGGTTCTTTCTGGTCGGGCAACGGTTCGTCCCAGGCGAAGATGGTGTTTGACTTGCCTGCTACGAAGCCCCAGTTGATGGCTACAATCTTGTTTTCTTTGAGCAGCGGCATGATGGTCTGGAACAGGCTGTTGTTGCGACGTGCCATGTATTCGGTGCAGACGAGGGGACGGTTGAACATCTTTAGGTATTTGATGCACTGTTCATGGTCGGCGCGGTCGTTGTAGTTGTGGTATGAGATGACGTCTGAGTTTTCTATCTGGAAAGCATTCAGGGGTGCAAAGCTGTCGCTCCAGTTCCAGATGCCGCAGGTGAGGGGTTGCGAGGGGTTCACTTCGCGTGCCCATTCGAAGACTTTTTTGAGCATGGGCAGTGTGCTGACGCCATGCTGGCTGTTGCCCGGCTCGTTCCAGAGGTCCCAAAGCAGTATGCGGTCGTCGTTGGCAAAGGTGGTCAGGATGTCCTTTACATATTTCTCCATTTTAGGATATAGGGCTGTTGTGTCTTTGCGCAGCGAAACCGAGGGGTCTTGCACCCAGCCCGAGTTGTGCACTCCCGGCTTGGGCTCGGGCTGTTTGCCATACTTTGATTCGGCGTTCCAGCAGTCGTCGAAGAAGGTAAACAGCGGCTTGATGCCGTGTTTCTTGCAGATGTCGAGGAAGTCGCCCATGCGTTGCTTCATTCCTTCGGGGTCGTTTTCATAGACAACACTGCTCAGGTAGACGCGCAGGGTGTTGAAACCGATGCCTTCGGCCATAGTGAGTTCCTTGTCTATTTCTTTGGCATTGTAGGTGTCTTTGCTCCACATCTCAATTTGGTTAATGGCGCTTGCGTTGATATAGTCTGCACCGGCCATCCATGGCAGTTTGGCATACCATTCGTTGGCTTTTTCCTCACTCCACCTTTGTGCCTGTGGCTTTTGTTCTGTCTGGCAGCTTGACAAGAGAGCCAATGCCCCCACTGCGCAGGTCATTAAGAATTTGAATTTCATATGCTGTATATTTGGTTGTTGTTTTAGTATATCGGGCTCTGCCAATCTTCTGTTTCGCAAAGATACGTCTTTCCTTTAAATATGCAATGTGTTTGTATCATTTTTTGCAGGAAAAGTCTGTCGGATGTAATAAAAAGATGGCAAAAGCGCGGATTGATGCTTTTGCCATCCTCAACAGTGATGCCAGTCTTGTTAAAGGCTGCTATGGGTCTTGTCAGAAGAGTTTCTCGGGATATACTCCTTCGTCTACCAGTTTTTTGATCTTGGCCACCGTGTCGGGGCGGTCTTCGGGATAGGTCACACCAAACCATTTGCTCGAGGTGTCGAGCACCTTGACGGTGGCTGTCTTGTCCTTGATCAGCTTGTCGACCATCAGAGGTATGAAGAACTCGGCCTTGAGATTCTTCTTGGTCGATTCCAGCCCCAGGAAGTATTTGAAGTACTCGTCGCTATGGGCGAAGTAGTCGGGCGTGAAACCCCAGAAGTTCATGCTTACGGGTGTGGTGTCGGGTATGGCAACCCATGCCGTTTCGTCTTCGTTGAGATATTTCACTTCTCCGTCTTCCTTGCGCTCTATCTTGGTGCGTTCAACAACCGATTCCAGGTAGCGGTTGGCATCGGTTGCACATACGCCGCGCGACACTGTGCCGCTTTCGCTCAGCGTGTTTCCCACACGGAAACCCACCATGGCATATTTCCCGGTGCTGCCTTCGGGAAGTTCGCTGAGGAATTTCCCCATGACCCGGAAGCTGTCGCGTCCATAGAAGTCATCGCAATTCACCACGGCAAAGGGCTCTTTGATAACGTTCTCGCCCATCATTACGGCATGGTTGGTGCCCCAGGGCTTGGTTCTGCCTTCGGGAACACTGAAGCCTTCGGGAATCTTGTCCAACGACTGGAACACTACTTCAACCGGCAGGTGGCCTTCGTATTTGCTGACTACTTTCTCACGGAAGTCTTTTTCGAAGTCTTTACGTATGACAAACACCAGTTTGCCAAAGCCGGCATGAATGGCATCATAGATGGAATAGTCCATGATGGTCTCGCCATTCGGGCCCAGGCCGTCAATCTGTTTCAAGCCTCCATAGCGGCTTCCCATTCCGGCTGCAAGTAAAAATAAGGTAGGTTTCATATATAAGTTCTATTTAAATGATTGTTTCAAGAATGACACAAAAGTACGTTTTTTTTCTTTTATCGGCAAGGGATATTGCCCGAAAAGTCAATGATGACTGTGGTGATGATGATGTTTGTGGCTGTGCCATGTGCCAAAATTCTTTGGCCGGTGAATGAATTTGCTCTGGTAGATGCTTTTGGAAAGCCAATAGATGATGACTGCCGAAACCCATCCTCCCACTACATCTACGGCATAATGTGCCCCGATGTAGACGGTAGAAAGGCACAGAATCACGTAAAAAGGCAGAAACACCCATGTCAGAGGCCGCGACATGCGGCGCACGAGAAGCAGAATGATGGTGGCCATTCCCACATGCGAGCTCGGGAAGGCCGCGATGGGAAACTCGCTCTTCTGTGCTGCCTCGACCAGAGACTTGAAGAATCCGCCGCCCGTCTGTGTGTGAGTCAGCTCGGGATGAAAACGGAACCAGTCGCCTACATCGGGGAAGTTGCCTGCCATTGCCTGCTCCATGCCTATCTTGGGAAAGTAGAACTGAGGCCCTGCCGACTGCAGGAAGAGATAGACAGTGTAGTAGAGCATGAATGAACAGAGTATGATTGTCGTGGTCCGGTCAAAGCGGCGGAAATGTACGAATGTGGCATACAGGGCTGCCGCTATAATCATCACGTAGTAGGAAAAGTAGCCCATATAGAACAGTTCGCTCCAGAATCTGCCGCTCAGCAGCCGGCTGAAGACAACGGCCGGCTGGCATCCGAACAAAAGCTGGTCGGCTTCGGCAAACAAAGGGTCGGTATTCGGCATGAGCTTCGAGAAGTGGTAAATGTCAGGATACCAGTAGGCCAGAAGCCCCAATTGGAAGTACACGCGGGCAACATAGGTGAGATGGCACGGCATGCGCAGGTAAAGCCGCCAAAGCAGCAGGGTCACGGCAACGAAAGCTGCGCGGCAGGCAAGGAAGCCGTAACCGCTGTCTATTTGCTGATAAAGAAGCATGCCCAAGGCTGATGTGAAGGCGCAATAGATGAACATTATCTTTTCAACGCCTATTAGCCCTGGCAGAGGCTTTTGATATCTGAAAGCAGAGCTTAAATCCATTTTGATTGTTTATACCATGAAACCGTATTGCCTACACCCCGCTCCAGGTCGAACCGTGGCTTGAAGCCAAGGGCAAGCATCGGTGTGATGTCGCAACGCCAGTTGCGTTGCTTTAGAATGCGATATTTGTCTTTGTTTAAAGCAGTGATGTTGCCAGTCAGCCGCGCGGATAATTCCCCGCAGGTACATACCAGATGCAACATCCACAAGGGGGCGGTGACATGCAGCAGGTGGCGGATGCCAAGGCTTTTCCTTGCATATTCGCTGAACGTGCGGCTGCTGTAAGTGTTACCATCGCTCAAAAGATAGGTATTCCCGATGGTCTTGTCGGCATGCGTGAGCGATAGAAACACAGCCTGCACAACGTCTTTTACGTAGATGAACGTGATTTCCTGCGGCCTGAAACCCACGGAAAAGTCGATATGCCGCCTGATGCTTTTGACCATTAAGAAGTAGTCGCGCTCACGTGGTCCGTAAACACCGGTGGGGCGCAGTATGACCCAGGGGATTCTTGTTGTCCTGAGATACTGCTCGGCAGCCCACTTGCTGCGCCCGTAGGCCGTGTTGGGCCAAGGCGTGTCGTCGGCACGCAGCTCTTCATAGGTGCATCCGTCTGCTTGTGGCTTGGGCTGCTCCTTGATGGCTCCCGCTACACTGAGCGAACTCATGTAAATAAAGCACTTTGGAATCATTCCGAGTTCCGTGAGGCTTTCTACAAGATTCCTGGTGGCCTCATTGTTCGCCTTGAAGAATGCGGCTTCATCTTTAGCCTTGGTCGCCCCTGCAGCATGCACAATGTAGTCCCAACTCCCTTCTTCCTGCTTGAATCTTGATAAGGAGGCTTTTAGGGCTTCCCAGCTGTTCAGCTCCAGCTCTATGAAACGAATGCGCGAATCTCTAAGCCACGTTCTGCTGCTCGTCTTCCGGACTGCAGCCCATACTGTCCATCCTAAACCGAGAGCATGCTCAACAATGAAGCTCCCGATAAAACCACTCGCACCTGTTACCAAAACCTTCATTAGTGTGGCATCCTTCTCTTCTTGATGCAAAAGTAAGAAATACTTTTAATGTAGGCAAAACAAAATGTCGGCGGCAAAGTCGGGTAGGGGCTTGCAAGCTTGTGCAACATGATTGCAGAGGCCAGTCGGCAAATGCCCGATAGTGGCCGGCTATTGCTTCTGATGCTTTGCAACGAATTCATAATCCAGTTGCCTTCGTTCCAGATTGGCCGAGACAACACGTATTGTGACTTTGTCACCGATTTGATAGACATGATGATGTCTGCGCCCGCGCAAACAGTAGTTGCGCTCGTCAAATTCATAATAATCGTCTTGCAAGTTGTGCAGAGGAATCATGCCTTCGCAGTGGTTGTCGTCTGTTTCCACATAGATGCCGAATTCATTTACGCCGCTTATCTTTCCGTCGAATACCTGCCCGATGCGGTCGGCCATGAATTCCACTTGCTTGTATTTGATGCTTGCTCGTTCGGCAGTAGCGGCTATTACTTCCATCTCATTGCAATGTTCGCAGAGCTCTTCATACTTTTCTTGGTTGACAGACCGCCCACCTTCGGCATAACGTGTCAGCAGCCGATGAACCATTTGGTCGGGATAGCGACGTATGGGCGAGGTAAAATGGGTGTAGTAGCGAAACATCAGGCCATAGTGCCCTATGTTATGAGTTGAGTAACGTGCCTTCATCATGGAGCGCAATGCCACTTGTTCAACGATAATCTGCTCCGGCTTGTCTTGCACTGCTTCCAACAGTTTGTTAAGACCCTTGTTGATATCATCCTTGGAGCCTTCGGTCCGTAGTTTATAACCGAACTTGGCGACAAAGGCACTCAGCTTTTCCAGCTTTTCAGGGTCAGGGACATCGTGGATGCGGTAGACAAACACCTTAGGTTTCTTTCCCTTATCTACCTTTCCTATCTTTTCTGCCACATAGCGATTGGCCAGTAACATGAATTCTTCTACCAGCTTGTTGGCATCTTTTGCCACTTTGATGTAAGTGCTGATAGGGTGTCCCTTTTCATCTATTTCAAAACGGACTTCAGGCGTGTCAAAGCCTATGCCACCTTTTTCAAAGCGTTTCTTGCGGAATATCTTGGCCAACCGATTCAAGGTGATCAGTTCTTCTGCATATTCCCCGATGGCTTTTCCGGTGGTGATTGCTTTAGGATGCTCACCCGGCTGCGACAGGTCTTCGGGTGAAGCTTCACCGTTTTCTTCCAGGATGTACTGGACTTCTTCATAAGTAAAACGACGGTTGCTCTTTATCACGGTACGTCCGATGCGCGAGTCCTTTACTTCGCCTTCGTCGTTGATTACAAATGTAACGCTGTATGTGAGTTTCTCTTCGTCGGGACGAAGGGAACAAAGATAATTGCAGAGCCGCTCCGGCAGCATCGGAACAGTGCGGTCGACCAGATAAACGCTTGTAGAACGTTTGAAAGCCTCTTTATCAATGATGCCGCCTTCTTTGAGGTAGAAGGTAACATCGGCAATGTGCACACCGACTTCCCAAAGCCCTTTGCCTACAGACCTTATCGACAGGGCATCGTCGAAGTCTTTGGCGTCGCGTGGGTCAATGGTAAATGTGGTGACATTGCGGAAATCTTCACGGCGGCTTATTTCTTCTGCGGTTACTCCATCCTTGATTGTGTCGGCAGCGTTTTCAACAGCCTTGGGATAATCATAAGGTAAGTCATATTCGGCAAGGATGGAGTGCATCTCTGCGTCATTGTCACCGGCTTTTCCAAGTATGTCGATTACTTTTCCGATAGGGTTCTTTTGATCGTCTGGCCATTCAACCATTTGAACAACGGCCTTGTCTCCTGTCTTACCTTTCTTGAGATAGTTCTTAGGTATAAATATGTCAGATGACAATGTCCTGTCTTGTGTCAGCAGGAATGCATAGTTGCGCTCCACTTTCAATATTCCTACAAAACGATCTTTGGCACGTTTCACTATTTCGATTACTTCGGCTTCGCGCGTGTGGTTGCGTCTGCGGGCCAGAAGCATGGCTTTAACATAATCACCGTTGAGTGCATGATGTGAATTCCGCTCCATTACCAGGATGCTCTTTTCTTCGCCATCGGGAAGAAAACTGTTGCGACCGTTTCTTTTACGTTGAAATACTCCGGTCATTACCTGGTTGCGTACAGCTAATTTGAAGGTATGTTCGTTTGTCAGGCTGATGTAGTCATCGGCAATCATATCGTCCAGCAAATCTGCACAAAGCAATTTTGCCGGGTGAGTCTTCAGCTTTAATAATGTCGTGATCTCTGACAAACTGTAGTCCTTCTCGGGATTGTTTTCAAAAAGGCCAAACAAAAGTCCCATAATCTGCCGCTTTGTTTTGCGGCCGAGTTTCTTGCCGGGATTTCTCATGGTTGCTATCTTTAGAATAAAACTTGTGTTACAAAGGAAGTGAAAAAAAACGGTATGTGGTTTGTATCTGCTTTATTTTTTCAAAATCAAGTCCTATCGGCTTGAATGAAGCTCCCAAATTGAATAAAAAGCGGGCTGAAAGTCGAGGACTGAATAATTCTGCTTAACTTTGCGCCTGTAAAAAGATTTCCCAGATGACATTTAAAGAATTAGGGGTTGCGGAGCCTATTCTTCGCGCAATAGACGAATTGGGCTTTGTAACACCGATGCCGGTGCAAGAAGCGGTAATACCTTATTTATTAGGTGTAGGCAACGACGTGATAGCTCTTGCCCAAACCGGTACTGGCAAGACTGCCGCTTATGGCATTCCGCTTATTCAGAAGATTAATTGTGATAATCGTGAAGTTCAAGCCATTGTAATCTGTCCCACCCGTGAGCTGTGTCTGCAGATTACTGATGATATGCGAAGCTTTTCAAAATATGTGGAAGGCTTACGCATTGTTCCAGTTTATGGTGGTGCCGGCATCGAAGGCCAAATACGTAGCCTACGTCAGGGCGTACAAATTATTGTTGCAACGCCGGGAAGGCTGATTGATTTGATGGAGCGCGGTGTGGCTCATTTGGACAAAGTGGAAAATGTTGTGCTGGACGAAGCTGATGAAATGTTGAACATGGGCTTCTCGGAAAGCATAGATAAGATTTTGGCCGGTGTGCCTGAGAATCGCAATACGTTGCTTTTCTCGGCTACCATGAGCAAAGAAATATCGAAGATTGCCAAGAACTATTTGCATGATGCGAAAGAAATTGTTGTAGGTTCACGCAATGAAGGTGCCGAACTGGTTAACCATGAATATTATCTGGTGCAGGCTCGTGACAAATATCTGGCCTTGAAACGTATAGTTGACTACTATCCCCGAATATATGCCATCATATTTTGCCGCACGCGATTGGAGACACAGGAGATTGCAGACAAGCTGATTCAGGACGGCTATAATGCTGAAGCACTGCATGGAGATCTATCACAGGCACAACGTGACTTGACGATGCAGCGTTTCAGACAACACCACATTCAATTGTTGGTTGCAACAGATGTAGCGGCACGTGGCCTTGACGTGGACGATCTGACCCATGTCATCAATTACGGCCTGCCTGATGATGTGGAAAACTATACGCATCGTAGCGGCCGCACAGGTCGTGCAGGAAAGAAAGGGACGAGTATATGTATCATTCATTTAAGAGAGAAAGGTAAGGTTCGGCAGATTGAGAAAACCATTGGAAAGGACTTTGTAAAGAAGCAATTGCCAACTGCACGTGAGATATGTACAAAGCAGCTCTATCGTGCAATTGACCAGTTGGAGCATGTACAAGTTGACGAAGAACAGATAGCACCGTTCTTGCCTGAAGTCTACAGAAAGCTGGATTGGTTGGATAAGGAAGAGATAATCAAGCGTTTTGTCAGTATGGAGTTTGGTCGTTTCCTGGATTATTATGCCCATGCACCCGAGATTAAGGAACCACAGTCTGCGGCCGAATCCAAAAAGAAATCTTCAAGAAGCAATGTAAAAGCCACTCATAATAGGGAACGGGCTGAGGAAGGCTTTGTGCGTTTCTTCTTTGGTGCAGGCAAGCATGACAAGTTTTATGCAAAAGAAATCATAGGCCTTTTGAACCGCTATACCTTTGAGCCGGTTGAAGTTGGCCGGATTGACTTGAAAAACAACTTTGCTTTCTTCGAAGTACGTGAGAAAGATGCAGAGCTTGTCGAGGGTGCCTTGCGCAATGCCAAGGATAGGAACGGACGTCATATAGTTGTAGAGCGTACCAATGATGTAAGGCCCGAGGAGCGTCATGCTGCGAAAGGAAAGGCTTCAGGCAAGCGCAAAAAGTCTTTTGACCAAAAGTCTGCCAAAGAGAAAGCCCAGCCAATTGTTGAAAAGAAATCCGGGCGTAAGAAAAAGAATGATTGGATGCAGTTCTTTGATAGCGACAGCAAGTATTTCAAGTCTAAGGATGATATTGCGGGCTTTGCCGAAGATGGTTGGACCAAGCGTAAGAAGAAGAGATGAGCACTAAAGGATACGTAATGAAACTGGCCATACTCTTGTTGCTGTTGCTGCCGGTGGCCGGAGTGTCAAAAGCGCAGGATTTTGTGCTTCGTGTCGGTGGAGGGCTCTCATCGCATTATGGAAGTTCTACCCGCAATATCGGTGCTTTCAGAATCGGTGCCGGCTATGACATACCCCTGAATGCTTTGTGGTCGATAGAACCTGCTGTGTATTATTTTGCCAAGGGTTGGAAAGACAAGGATCAGGAAGTTCCTGCCTATGATGATAAAGGCAACTATGTTTATGATGAAGACGGCAATCAGGTGATGGGACTTATGAATGTTACGTCGAATGCCAATTACATAGAGATTCCTGTGCTGTTGCACTACAAGTGGGAAACTAACCGTGACAACAATGTCTTGTTCTCGTTTGGGCCATATGCTGCTTATGGCATAGGAGGAAAAACCAAGGTAAGTGGTGATACTGAGCAAACGGGTGTGAAACGTTACTACTACGACCACTCTACGTTTGGCCAGACAGGCATGCACCGTTTTGATGCGGGCCTTTCCATAGGGGCAAGCTACCGCTTTGCACAGCAGTTCGAGGTAGGCGTCTTGTGTGACTTGGGTCTGACAAGAACAAGCCGGCAGGGAGGAAAAAACATGGCGGTAGTCTTGACACTGGCCTATCGGTTATAATCTATTGCGGACTACTTGTAAATGAGTGTCGTCAACTTGTCTTCAGAAAAGACTTCTTGCGCAACTTCCATCAATTCTTCTGAAGAAACAGCCTGAATCTTGCGGATGATTTGGTCAACATCCCTATGTACTCCCAGGTGGGCAAAAGTCTTTCCCAATGCCAAGGCATAGCTTTCAAAGTTGTCTCCTGCAATCAGTATTTGCCCGATCAACTGTTTCTTGGCAGCATGAAGCCGTCCGGTCGTCAATGGCGTGTTGCGCAAGCGTGCCAGCTGTTTCAGAACCAGCTTGCGGCACTTGTCGATGTTACTGTCGTCGCAGCCGTAATAGACGCTCCACACTCCGGCATCGGTATAGCTGAAAGCACTGCTTTCAACCATATATACCAGTCCATGGTTTTCACGCAGACTCACATTCAGCAAGGAGTTCATGCCGGGTCCGCCAAGAATATTGTTGAGCAGGAACAACGCTGTACGGTGAGGATGGCTGCTGCTATAGCCGCGATTGCCTATCAATACATGGGCTTGATGGGTGTCGTGATGGCTTTCCCTGTATTCAGGGATATAGAGAGGCAGCGGTGCTTGGCTGCAGCAGGGGTTGCCTGATGGCAGAGACGAAGTCATCTTTTCTATGGTGCGGAGTATGCTGTCAAAGGGAATATCAGCGTAGACAAAAACAGTTACGTTGGAAGGGCAGTAATATCTGCCGGTAAAACGTTTGGCATCGGCCGTTCCATATTGCCGCAGCCGTTCTGCTTTTCCCAAGATGTTCCGGCCTAATTCATGTCCACGGAAGAGCATCTCTTCAAATTCATCGTAGATGAGTTCTGCGGGAGAATCCCTGTAGCAGTCTATTTCATCGATGATGACTTCCACTTCTTTGTCTATTTCATGTTGCGGATAGACACTGTGAAATACAATGTCCGTAAGCAGGTCCATGGCTCTTTTGAAGTCTTCTTTCTGTACCATGGCATAAAACACTGTCTCTTCCTTGTTGGTGTAGGCATTCAGGTCACCGCCTACTCTTTCAAGGCCGTTGCGGATGTGAAATGCTTTCCTGCGTTCAGTTCCCTTGAAGGTGGTGTGTTCACAGAAGTGGGCCAGACCCGAATCTTCCGGCGATTCGTTGCGCGTTCCTGCATTGACTATGAGGCCGCAGTATGCAACTCCCGTAGGGCATGATTCATGGATGACACGTAGTCCATTGCCTAATGTTGCGTGATGATATTCTTTCATTGCGGCGCAAAAATACAGAAAAATACCATCATTCATTGTCTTTTAAACGAAAAAGGCGAACTTTGCAAGAGTGAACATCCAAAAAGCATAAATAATGAAAAGCATCAACACCAACAACGCACCGGCAGCTGTCGGTCCCTACAGCCAGGCCATTGAAGCGGGCAATATCATATATCTTTCAGGCCAGCTGCCGATAGATCCGCGCACGGGTACTTTTGTCGAAGGTGACATCAAGGAGCTTACGCGGCAAGCCTTCCGCAATATTGAGGCTGTCTTGTCTGAGGCTCGGCTGTCTTTGAACAACATTGCAAAGGTTACAGTCATGCTGGCCGACATGGCCGATTTTGCTGAGATGAACGAGGTCTATGCCGAGTTTTTTGCCGCGCCCTATCCTGCCCGTTCGGCTTTTGCGGTGAAAACATTGCCAAAGAACAGCAGGATTGAGATAGAATGCATTGCTGTACGTCCAACGTCTTTGACCGGTTCCAATGAATAGGGTAGCCGTGTTTTGTTCCTCTCATGAGGGCCTGCCCGAACCGGTGACCCGTGCCGCCGCAGAGTTGGGTGCATGGATAGGCCGTCAAAACCTGATGTTGGTTTATGGAGGAGTAGGAAAAGGGCTGATGGAAGTGGTGGCCCGTGCCGTCAAGTCTAACGGAGGTCGTGTGATGGGCATTATTCCCGACAAGTTCTCTCAGACGGGTCTGACCAGCGAATATGTAGACATCGAAGTTCCCGTAGTCGATTTAAACGACCGCAAGTCGGCCATGTTGCGTGAATCAGACCTGTTCATCGCTTTGCCAGGTGGCATAGGAACGTTGGACGAAATCTTCATGGTGATGGCTTCATCGACAGTAGGCGAGCACAAAAAGCAGCTGATACTGTTTAATCCCGACGGCTATTGGAACCCTTTGTTCAGCACTTTGAAGATGATGGAGCAGCAGGGATACATAGCTCTCGGCTTCACTTCGCGCATCAAGATGCCCGATTCTATCGAAAGCCTGACGGCATTGTTAACTCCTTAGTTCCTACAAATGAAGACATACTATCTAAAGACTTTTATGGCATTGTTGCTGGCCTGCCTGTTGGCATCGTGCGGGTCGCAGCAGACAATGCTTACTAACTTGCGTGTGGAATATCAGGACTGTCCCCTCTCGATTGACTCGGAAAAGCCCCGTTTCAGCTGGAACTATAAGGGCAACCCTTCGTTTGTGCAGAAAAAATATGAGCTTTCCATCGGCACGACAAAAGCGTGTGGTGACTGGACTACGGGTGAAATCACCTCACCCTCCATGCAGGCTGAGGCCGACATCAGGCTGAAACCGCATTCCACCTACTATTGGAAAGTGTCGGCATGCGACGTGACTTCGGGCAAGAAAGTCACATCTGCCGTCCATCGGTTTGAGACTGCCAAGATGTCGCCCTCTGATTGGACGGGCCAATGGATCAGTGACGGAAGGGATAAAGACGACACCAGTGTGCCTGTGCTGCGCAAGAGCTTCGAAACAAAGTCACGGCCGGTCAAAGCCCGCCTCTACATGAGTGCGGCGGCCTATGCCCTGATGAAAATCAACGGACGGAGGATTGCTTCAACCAGTCTGAATCCCGGCTATACGCAATATGACAAGCGCAATCTCTACGACACCTACGATGTGACGTCTCTTATAAGGAAAGGCAACAACGAATTGGTGGCTGTGTTGGGCAATGGCTTCTACAATGTCATCGAAAAAAACGCTGTGTGGGATTTCGAGAAAGCCAGGTGGCGCGGTCGTCCCTGCATGGTGTGCGAGTTGCGTCTTACTTATGCCGATGGCAGTGTCCAGACCATCAATTCCGACGTGACGTGGGAAACAACGACCGACGGGCCATATCTGCGCAACAATATCTATGCGGGTGATACCTATGATGCCCGGAAAGAGGTTCTGCCGCGTGCCGGCTGGCAAAAGGCTCTGGCTGTCAAGCCGCCTTCGTCCCTGTTGAAAGCCCAGCAGATGCCCAAGGTTGAAGTCTGCAAGGTCTACAAGCCGTGCTCTGTAAAGGCTTATGGCGACAGTGTCTATGTATACGATTTCGGGGCCAACATGTCGGGCTTTTGCCGTCTGAATGTAAAAGGTAAAGCCGGTACACGCCTGAGTGTGCAGCATGGAGAGTTGCTGAAGTCTGACGGCCGGTTGGAGATGCGCAACCTCGACATCTACTATTTCCGTCAGCCCGGTCTGGAATGTCAGACCGACATATATTACTTAGGGGAGGGCGAGAATATACTACAACCCGAGTTCTGCTATCACGGATTCAGATATGTAGAGGTAAAGAGCGACAGTCCCATCCGGTTGACAGAGCAGGATGCAGAAGCTCTTTTTGTGCATACCGATCTGAAGCCTGTAGGTTCGTTTGAATGCTCCAACGACACGCTGAACAGGCTTTGGGAAATGATCAACCGGTCATATCTTTGCAATTATGTGAGCATACCCACCGATTGTCCCCAGCGCGAAAAGAACGGCTGGACGGCTGATGCCCACATCTCGTCAGACATAGGCCTGCTTAATTTTGACGGCATCACAGCCTACGAAAAGTGGACAGACGACATGCTTGACAACCAGAATGCAAGCGGACAAATCACGAGTATCATACCCAGCGGCGGCTGGGGGCTCGATGTGGGCCCGGTCTGGGATGCTGCCCTCTTTATCATTCCGATGCAGCTCTATAATTATTATGGAGATGCGAAATATGTGAGAAAAGTGATTCCTGCCTGTGAACGCTACCTCTCGTTTCTGAAGACACGCGAGACACCCGAGGGTACCATCAACTACGGTCTGGGTGATTGGGTGTTCTATAAAATACAGACGCCCAACGAGTTTACTTCGACCTGCTATTACTATCTGCTCAATCTCTACCTTGCCCGGTTCAAGGGTCTTGCCGGTCAGGACGGACATCAGTATGCCGAAAAGGCCGCAGCCCTGCAGCAGACCATACAGCAAAAGTTCTTCAATGCCGCCGAAAACCTGTATGCCAATGGCAGCCAGGCGGCACAGGCCCTTGCCTTATACCTCGGCATTGTGCCTGAACAGCATGAAAGGTATGTAGCGGCCAACCTGAGCCGTCTGATACACGAGAACAATAATCACCTGGATTTCGGCATGCTGGGCAGTAAGACCGTTCTGCGCATGCTGGCAAAATACGGCTATGTTGACCAGGCTCTCGACATGGCATTGCAGAAAGATGCACCCTCGTGGGCCAATTGGGTGGAGAAGGGATATACCACACCCATCGAGACGTGGGTGCTTTCGCCCGACTTCCGTGATGCTTCCACCAACCACGTATTCCTGGGCGACATCAATGCGTGGATGTACAACTGCCTGGCTGGAATCAATTATGACGATGCCCGTCCCGGCTTTGTCCACACAAGAATCGAGCCATACTTTCCCCGGCAGCTGTCGTGGGTGAAAGCCCGCTATCAGTCACCGTCGGGTGAGATATGTAGTGAGTGGAAGCGCACAGGCGGCACAATAAGACTGAAGGTGTCTATACCCGTGAACACCACGGCTACCATAGTCCTGAAGGGCGAAAAGCGGGAGGTCGGTGCCGGAAATCATGAATTTTCAGTTCAAAATCCGTGATTCTTTTTCGTTAAACAGCGATAGTTGTTCATTTTTCGTATATTTGCAACACAAAAGTGCCGAACAGTTAGACGTAGAATCATTAATAACCAATAAACAGACAAAGATGAAAAAATCATTGTTATTTGCCGCTGTTGCCGCTTTCATTATGGCATCCTGCGGTGGAAAGAAGTGCAGCTGCGATTGCAATTGCGGTTGTGGAACGTGTGCATGTGCCGGAAAGGCCGACACAGCCAAGCAGGCCTTAGACTACAAGATTGTGGAAAAGGCACAGGTAGACCTTAGCAAGCTTCCTGTCGACAAGGACGGTTATATCACCATGTTCGACGGAAAGACCCTGACAAACTGGCGTGGCTACGGCATGGATACAGTGCCCAAGAGCTGGACAGTCGAGGACGGATGCATCAAGCTTAAAGGTTCTGGCACCGGCGAAGCCCAGGCCATCGGTGGCGGCGACCTGATATTTGCCCACAAATTCAAGAACTTTACACTCGAACTCGAGTACAAGATATCCAAAGGTGGCAATTCAGGCATCATGTATCTTGCCCAGGAAGCAACTGCAAACATTGACGGCAAAGAGTCATATCTGCCGATATGGCAGTCGTGCTCTGAGTATCAGGTGCTCGACAATGCCAATCATCCCGATGCACAACTCGGCACAGATGGCAATCGCCAGTCGGCATCTCTCTATGACATGATTCCCGCAAAGCCACAGAACGCCAAGCCATTCGGAGAGTGGAATACGGCTAAGATCATGGTATATAAGGGTACAGTGGTGCATGCGCAAAATGGCCAGAACGTACTTGAATACCACCTGTGGACACCCAAATGGAACGAGATGTTGCAGGCAAGCAAATTCAAAGAAGGAGGCGATTTCCCTTATGCCTACGAGTTGCTCAAGAATATTGGCGGTGGCCAGGATGGCGACGGCGGCTATATCGGCCTGCAGGACCATGGCGACGATGTATGGTATAGAAACATCCGCATCAAGGTAATGGAGTAATTGTGTTTTTATATATGACAGGAGGTGTGCCGGCATTGCCGGTGCACCTTTTTTGCTTTGTTGCCCCGGGTGTGCCCGACTTGAAGAGGCAGTCTGCGGGGCCTGTGGGTGCAATCTATAGGATTGTAAAGTGTTTCTTGTACATGAAACAAGGTGTTCTGTGTACATGAAACAACGTGTGCCATGTAGGGGAAACAATGTGTTTCATGTACATGAAACAACCTGTGATATGTACAGGAAACGACTTGTGGTATGTAGGGGAAACAACCTGTGATATGTACAGGAAACATGTTGCGATGTATGATGGCCTGATTTAAGAGGTGGCTTATCCTTGTTTTCTGTGCCGCAGGCCGGGATGGGCAGGCCCTTGCAGAGGCTTTGCCGCAGCCTATTTCACGTGTATGACAAACGTGCGTATGCTCTGCGGCTGCAGCCGGTAGACGAGCCGTTTCCACCGGATGGGGCAGGGCTGTTGCTGCCGGCAGTCGTTGGCATTGTCGGTCAGGTAATTGTCCGAGGTCTTTGCCACATGGCCGAATGCACTGAGGTCGGCAACATAGTCTTGTGGTCCGTTGCCGTTGTTCTGGCCTACAATGACCAGCGTTTTCCCGTCGGGGCTGATGGCAGCCAGGGTATGTTCGTCGCCGGCATCAAGGAGATGGTATCCCTGTCGGATGAATCGTGTGACCTGCTGTCTCACATAATAGTTTTTTACGCGGTGAAACTCGTTGCCCTTGAAGTCGCCTTGCACGGTGCACCATTGGTCGTTGTTCTCTTCCATTGCCTGCCAGTCGCACCACACTGCGGGTTGCATCAGTTTGATGTCGTCCATCAGGCGTTGCGAAAGCTGCAGGTTGCCGTTCAGCCCTTTGCCGCCGAAGTTGCCCGTTTCGCTCATCCAGAGCGTCAGGCCGTGCTGCATGGTGAGCTGCCTGAGGCGGATGCGGCTCAGGTTGTCTGCCTGATACGAATGTGTGTTCCATTGCCCCACATAGGGCAGGACGCCGCTTTTGTCGAAAGCCTCCAGGCTGCGTATGCTTTGCATCACACTGGTTTCGTCGCAGGCTGCCAGGCGTGTCTTGAGGCCGGATGCCTTGAGCATGGGTGCAATGACTTGGATGAAATCCGACATGGACTGCACATCGAAGTGGCAGCCCTCCTGGCTTCCGTTGCAGTTCCAGTAGTTGGTCATAGGCTCATTAAACGGCTCCAAGGTGTGAAACTCAATGCCGTGTACCTTCTTATAGTATAGACAGCAGTCGATGAGATACCGGGCAAAGGCCTCGTATTGGTCTTTTCGCAGGTTGTCGTGAGCGGCATCTTTGTTGCCGGCGGCACATCCGCTGACCGTCATGTAGTAGGGTGGTGTGTTGCTGAAAGCTTCAAAGACGGCATCGGGACGCTTTTCCTTAATCTTCAGCATGATGCGTCTTTGTGCCTCGTCGGCCGACCAGTCATAGTCGTCCTGTGCAGAGCGCTTGAATCCCTCCATCTCGGCTCTCAGCCCTTTGCCGCGGCCCATGTGGTGAGGTGTGCAGTTTCTGTTCTGCGGGTCGTCACCTCCGGGGATGTTATATCTGAATACGTTGTAGTTGAGCCCGTTCTTTGACGTGAGCCATGTGACGATGGAGTCCATGCGGGCTTCGTCCCATTTGCCGCATTGTCCTGCCCACCAACAGAGGGAAACGCCCCATCCGTCGATGCGTTGCAGCTTTTTTGCGGGGTCGACCGCAAAAGTCAGGGCTTGCAGGCTGCTGCACCAGCTCAGGAGAGCCAGCAGCAGAAGTGTCGGTAGCTTTTTCATTTCGATGTCTTTTTATGGTAAGTAATGATTCGATGGCAGGTAATCTCACTGTCTTTGTCGGGGTTCAGCCAATGCAGGCCTATGCGGTGTTGTCCCTGTCTGAGGCTGTAGTTCCAATACAGGTCCTGCGTGCGGCTGTGAAAATCGGCAGGTGCCGTGATGGTTTTTACCGCCTTTCCGTCTACTGTGACCTGAATCCTTGCTTCATATCCCGCATGCTTCGACCTGACATCACCTTTTATGACAACGGCACATCCCTCGAATGCAATGTCTTTCAAGTCATCCAAAGGCTTTCCCGGCAGCACGGCGTTGAGCTCCAGCCCGGCAAACGATTCTTCGTAGCGTACGGCCTTGGGGCGTTGAATCTTTATCTTTACGGTGCTGCCCTCTATTTTTCCGCCGTTGCGTCCCACCATCTGCAATGCCTGGTTGAGGCTCTTTTCATAGACCTGTGTCAGTGACAGCCGGGTATAGGCAAAGTTGCGGCTCTCTACCTTGTGTAGGCTGCGCAGCCATTTGTCAGGTATGTTGCTATAGCCGATCATGGCACCCAGAATGCCGCAAGCCGACGCAGGATTGCAGTCGGAGTCCTGGCCGCAACGTGTGGATATGTCCATTGTCAGCCCGAAATCACCGTTGCCATAGAGCAGGCCTATGAGGATGTAGGCGCAATTGATCCTTGCATCGATGTTGAACGGTGCGTCAACTCCATCGGGGCAGCCAATCTCCTTGCCCCATTTCGTCTGGCATTCATACCACGTCTTTTTCCAGTTGTCGGGGTAAGCTGTGTGCCATCTGATGATGTCGGCCATACATTCGTAGAAGCTGCTCTTGGCGGGAATCACCTTCAAAGCCTCGTTGACGATGGTAGGGATGTCGCTGTATACAAATGCCAAGGCATACATGGCTCCCACATAGACCCCTCCATACCATCCGTTGCCGTAATTCATGATGTGACCTATCCTGTCAGAGATTCGCGATGCAGAATTAGGCATTCCCGGGCACATCAGTCCGGCATAGTCGGCCTCGATCTGATAGTCAATGTCGTCGGCATGCGGATTGTTCTTCCAATGACCCGAGGCAGGCGGCATGATGCCTTGCAGAATGTTGTAGCGCGCAGCCTGGTTGGCGTGCCACAGAGGATAGGGGGCGCGTGCAAAGGCCACGGCAAACGAATCGACGGGTGCGTCCGGGCCAAGGCGGTCGAATACCTCAAGGAAAGTCAGGTCCATGTATACATCGTCGTACAGACCCGGCTCATTGTCGAAATACCACTCTATGCTTCCGTCGTTCCAGTCTATGGGATGTGTGTCCGGAATAATCCTTTCCTGCCACTTGAACTCCGTGGGACCTCCATAGGTGCAGCCAATGGTCTGGCCTGCCCATCCGCCTTTTATCTTGTCGGAGAGCCTGTCTTTTGAAATGCTGATATAGTCGGCCGCGCTGAGCGTTGTTGCAAATGATATCCACAGCATGAAGGCCGGCAATAGAAATCTTTTCATATAAAAGCCAATCATTATTGTCTGCAAAGATAGCGTATTTACAGAAAAGAGAAACAGATGCACCATTTTTTATGTAGCAGGTTGTGCTTGTGCGTATTCGATTTTATATGTACCTTTGTTGGCAAAAACAATAAAGAAACACATGTTTTTACGGTTTAAGACTCCTTCATGGCTGCATGGATGGTTGCGTGTTGCCCTGCTCAATGCAGTGGCCGGCGTGGCCGTTGCGGCCATTTTCGCAGGCGTGCTGCAAGCCTGTCCGGCCTATATGTGGGCGTGGAAAGACTACGTCTGCGACAATGTGACCAAGATAACCCGCATGAGCGACGTGCCGATGGAACGGAGAATGGTGATGAAGCTCGGCCCTGACTACAAATATCTCATGTTTTTGCGCGATGCCACTCCCACGAATGCCGTGATCTATTATCCTACATCCGCCGATTTCACGACAACGATGCCCGGCCGTCCCGACCACCATTTCACGGGTCGCCTCAACGACAAGCTGTCAGCTGTGCGTGTGCTCTATCCGCGTCGTGTGGTCACGGAAGACGAATTCGGCATTACGTCGTGGAGCAAAAAGATAACCCATGTGGCCATTGTCAACGGCCGCAATATAGACAAACTGCCCTACAAGGCCCCCGATGGCTACGACACCGGTGTACTGCCCATGGACAGCCTTCAGTCACTTCCTTTATAAAACAGTCCGGCGTATGCAAGCTTTAGGTCTGATACTGGCGTTTCTCATTGGCTTCTTCGTGGTCAAACGCATCTCATCCCGTTTTTCGTGGGCCGAAAGCATCGGGTTTGCTTTCCCCGTAGGATTGTTCCTGATAACCCTCGCAATGCTGCTGGCAGACTGGCTCGGCATTGCGCTGACCTCCCTGTCTGTGCTTGTGATGGCCGTCATGCTTCTGGCATTGACGCTTATGCTTGCCTTTCCGCGACGCAGGGAGATTGCAGCCTCGCTATGTAGGCTTCCCGACTTCGGAAGACTGAACATGGTATGGCTCGTCTGCATGCTCTTGCTGGTATATGCCGAATATTCCAACTTCCTGAAAGCAATGTATTTCCCCACATACGACCGCGACAGCCTTGCAGGTTTCGACACTATAGGCTTTGTTGCAGCCATGGAGCATACCTATAGTGGAATGAGCATCTTCAGCGGTGACTATATGCCTAAGATTCACCAGGCCGGCAGTTACATCTCGTATATGCCCATGCTGCAGTTGTCTTATGCCTATGTCTATCTGCTGGGGGCAGTGACCTCAAAGGCCGTTCCGGCCTTTTTCTTCCTGAGCTTCCTATTTGGCTTTTATGGCATAGTGAGGCGTGCCACATCTTCGCCTACCGCATCGGCAGTTGCAACCTTTTGCATGATGATGACTCCCGAGATGTTTTCGTTTAGCTCATTGTCAAACACCAACGTCCTGCATGCGTGTATGGCTTCGTCGGGAATCCTCTATGTGTGCCTGTGGCAGCGCAGGCACGAAATGCCGTTGCTGGTATTGGGCAGCCTGCTGCTTGCCATTAACTGCTGGCTGCGTGCCGAGGGTATCGTGTTTGTTGCGGCAGCCTTCGTGATAGTGGCAGTATCCTTGCTGTTGAATGGCCGGCAGCAGTTAAAGCCGGGGACGGCATGGCGTGGCCCCGTAATTGTCATAGCTGCCGTTTTGCCGTTCCTGCTGTTTCAGATCTATGTCCGTGCGTGTGGGCTAACATCCGAGAGCGTGGTGATGGCATATCCGTTCTTTGATTCGGAGAAAGCACTGGCCGTGCTGGGAGGTGCCTGGTTCCTGCTTGCCGATGCCCCTTATTACGGGTGGACATTCATCCTGTTTGCGGCAGCTATGCTGCTCAACTGTGTGCGCATCGTGCGGCGTGGTGAGGGTTGGGCCGTCATCGTGGCCTTTTTCTGCCCCTTGATGCTGTATTTCCTTTTGCTTTACCAAATAGACTACATCTGGGATTCCCTGACCAATGTGATTAACTTCTCGGCCAAGCGTTTCCTGTTTTGCTTCGTGCCTGTTGCCTGGTATTACATCGTGGCCAACCCGATGGCAAACGCTATGTTCACTAAACTGGACTCTCTGCTGGCGTGGAAAAAATGAGTGCGGCCAAGACCCGTTGCGGTGAAATAGACTTTGTCAAGGCTGTGATGATAACATTGGTGATATTGTCACATCTCTCATTGTTTACCGATGTGAACCCCATCGTCAAGACGTTTGTCATCAACACGTTTGCCATGCCTGCCTTTCTTTTGGTGTCAGGCTACTTCTGCAACCCTGCAAAACCGGCGCGCCTCTATTTCAAACATTCCTTTTGGCTGCTCGTACCCTACCTGCTGTTGAACGGCAGCTACATACTTGCATGCAGCTATCTCCCTATACGTGAACATATAGAGCATCTTACCTGGCAGACATTTGCCTTTCATCTGCTGGTGCGTCCCTTGGGTCCTTACTGGTATTTGCAGACATTGATACTGTGCCAGATACTGGGCTTCGTTGTCATGCGGCTGAATCTCGGCCGGAGCTTTGCAGGCAACATCATCTTGCTCGCCTTGGCCGTATATGCTTTTAAGGATATAATGGTATTCGGCAAAGCCATGTATTTTGTTGCAGGCTTTGCGATGGCAAGGCTCGGGGTGGCATTTCTGGCGTTTTTCCGTGCGTCATGGTGGTCACTTGTGCCTCTGGTCTTGCTTGTGTCAGACCCGCAAAACCTCGACCAATCCACCTTGCCCGGCGTGGTCATCACCTATTTAGTCATATCGTTGTGCATGGCTGCTTATCCCTGTTTGACGGCATCTTCACGTCGTCTCTCCCTCTTTGTGGGGCGCAATACGCTGACCATCTACCTGTTTTCTCCCATATTCACATTGGCTTCAAAGGTGTTTTCCCCCTTGTTTGCGTGGGACGGAACGCGCATTTGCTATGCCATTGTTGCTGTTGCATTTGTCATTGCAGGCAGCTTAGCCCTGACATGGCTCATCGACAAAGTCGGAATTTCGCGCTTCATGTTTGGCCGCAGAAATGCCCTGCAATAAGGGCTGAAAGGCAGCCCATTGGTTGCAAAACACAGCCTCCCTGTCTGAATTCCCTACGTTATGGTTCCGGTGGAGCAGGGTTGCAGGTGGAAAAAGCTAAAAAAACGGCAAAAACAAATGCGCATTAAAAAACTTGGCTTACCTTTGCAAAGAGCATCGATAAGCCAAAAACAGTAAAAATCAAGATGTCAGTATTGCTTTCTGTCATAATCCCTGCCTATAATGAAGCACGCACCATAGAGTTTCTTTTGCAGAAACTCGACGGAGTGGTATGGCCTTCGGGCTGCAAGGTGCAGATTATCGTGGTGGACGATGGCTCTTCGGACGCAACGGCAAAGTGCGTGACCCATTATAGAGAAACTCATCCCGATTGCCATCTGAAGCTGCTGAGCCACGAAAGAAACCTGGGGAAAGGCATGGCCATACGCACGGCATTGCCTTATGTTGAAGGCAGATATGTGGTTATCCAAGACGGAGATGAAGAGTATGATCCACGCGACTTGGCGATGATGCTGGCCAAGATGATGGAGGATAATCTGAAAGTGCTCTATGGATCGCGCTATTTGGGTGGCGGCAGCCGAGAACGCAGCCTCTATCCGGTGTTCTACTATGGTGTACGCATGTTGTCGGCATTTGCCAATCTTCTTTACGGGCAACACATCACAGATGAAGCCACATGCTATAAGATGTTCCGTGCAGATGTGTTATGCCCGTTGCCTCTGAAGTGCAGGGGGTTTGAGTTCTGTCCCGAGGTAACGGCACTTGTGTCCCGCAGGGGCATCAAGATAGATGAAGTGCCCATCTCGTATGTTCCCCGCTCGATTTCAGCCGGGAAGAAAATCAGGGTGGTCGACGGGCTGTATGCCTTTTGGGTGCTACTTAAATATCGCTTTATAAAGCAAAGGCATTCGTGAAATAGCACTAACTTTGCATGTGATTACAATTAATGCGCAAATCATTGAAACTGAAACGGGCTTTTAAGTGGCTGGCTGTTGCTGCGATTGCTCCAATCGTGCTGTTCTTTCTATTGGCCATCGTGATATATCTTCCGCCGGTACAGCAGATGATGAAAGATGAAGTGACGGCCCGACTGTCGCGTGACATGGGGATGGATATCAGCGTTGAACGTGTGCGGCTGGCATTTCCCTTGGACCTTTCTCTTGAACATTTCAAGGCCGTGGAAGGAACCGATACACTTGCTGCGGCCGGTGCCTTGCGCCTGGAGGTGAAAGTACTTCCCCTGCTCCGTGGTTGTGTTAGTATTGCCGGCTTTGAGCTGTGGCGGATGCAGATGGACACCAAGAGCTATTTGAGCGATATTAGGCTCAGCGGGAAAGTAGGTATGGTGGAGCTGTCAGTGCCGGCCGTGGCCGATTTGAAAAACAAGCTGGTGGATGTAAATAAAATTGTGCTGAGCAAGAGCGATGTTCAAGTGATACTATCGGATACGGCAAAAAAGGATACATCTAAAAGCGAGCCGGTGAAGTGGCGAATCAAACTGAATTCGGCCGGAATTAGCCATACACGTTTTTATGTGCAAATGCCGGGAGATTCAATGCGCATCGGTGGAATGCTGACCGAAGCTGTGGTAAGAAAAGGCGATTTCGATATAGGGAACAACACCTATAAGGCGCGTCTGGTGAATATCAAAGATTCCGAACTCTCCTATGACGTGCCCCAGGTTTCCAAGGGAAAAGGGCTTGACTTTAACCATATCTCCGTAACAGGATTGCAGCTCAGGCTGGACACTCTGAACTACAGAAACAGTCGTCTCACTGTGGGAATACCACGTTTTGCATTCAAAGAACAGAGTGGGTTGCATGTGGAAAATCTGCAAGCCCGCTTGGCCTTAGACACAACGTGTGTGCATCTGCCCCTGTTCCGGCTACGCACTCCCCATACGCATTTGGATGCTACAGCCGGCCTGGCCTGGAAGGCCCTGAAGCCTGCAAATGGCGGCAGGATGGGAATCGATGTGAAAGGTCATGTGGGGCGTTCGGACATATTGCTGCTTTCAGGCAATGCGGCCTCGCAATTGTTGCCCTATATGCCCGGAAATGATTTGAAGATTGAAGCGCGTGCCGATGGCAATGCCGATTTGCTGAATGTGGAATGTATCGACATTGAGATGAAAGGCTGTGCCGCCCTGCATGCCAAAGGACGGATCAGAAACATCGCGTCCGGCAAATTGCGAAACGGTTATCTGGAATACCGCATGAGGACATACGATATAAGCCATTATCATAGGCTGTTATCAAAAGGCCGGCAAAGCCGTTTTGCAATCCCCAAAAATATAAAGCTCGCGGGAAAAATCACTTTTGACGGCAACACATATGGCACTAATTCGACTTTAAACATCGGCAAAGGCATACTGGCTGTCAAAGGAGAAGTGGGGCTTGCCAACGAAAACTTCCGTATACAAATGCAGGCCAAACGCTTTCCTGTTGAAGCCTTTTTGCCGAAAGACTCAATAGCTCCGCTTACAGCCATGCTGCGGGCTGCTGGACATGGGTTTAATCCCTTGCGGAAAGGTGCGCGGTTTAAGATGGCGGCCAATATAGAAAAGCTGGGCTATAAACAGATTCCTTTGGACAGCATCCGCCTGGACGCACAGTTGAATGCCGGACATGCCGGTGTGAAGATAGCCGCTGTCAACCGGATGCTCACGGCAACCACAGATATAACAGCGGATATTCAAAAGGACAGGATAAAAGCTTCCGTACAAGGTGTCATGCAGGACTTGAATGTGGCCTATTTGACGGAAGGAAAGGATACGATACATCTGATGGCCAATCTGGACGTGACAAGCATTTTGACACCTGACGGAAAGGATGTCGGATTTATGGGCGAACTGAACAACATAAACATTCTGACCAGCAAGATGGGCTATCCTGCCAAGGACATTCGTTTTGGTTTTCGTGCCTCAGCAGACACAACGAAGGCCTTTGTCGAAGCAGGTGATTTGGTTGCCCGGCTATATTCGGATAAACCGATGAGTAAAATTACGGAAGCATTGTCGAAGGTTTCTGACGAGCTTGCCAAGCAGTTGAAGGCGGCACATTTCGATGAAAAGTCCCTGACTCCGTATTTGCCGGATCTGAATTTGTATGTAAAAACCGGCAATGAGAATCCCGTATTAAACTATCTGCGCTTTCGTGGCTTCGTAGCCGACAGTTTGTTATTGCAATTGAGCACAGGTCAATTGACAGGTATCAATGGTATGATGAAGCTGTCAGGCTTCCGCACGGGAGGACTGTTGCTTGAAAGAATGGATATGCGCCTTGTGCAGGATTCTGCAGGACTGAAACTGAAAGGCAATATCGAAAACACCAACAAACGTAATCCGAATCGTTTTACCGCCCGGTTGGATGGAGAAGTAAAGACAAACGGTCTGTCTCTGCATACATTGTTCAAGGACGAACATGGTGTCAAAGGCTTGGATATGGGAGTCGAAGCAACATTGAACGCAGCCGGTGACGTGTCTTTTCATATGTTTCCCGAGGAGTCGGTTATTGCCTATCGCAAATTCAAGGTGAATAAGGGCAATCATTTGACGATAGGAAGGGACAGGCACATCAGTGCAAATGTTGACCTGATGGCCGACGATAATACGGGATTGAAGATAATGACACCCGAAGGCGACAGCACACGTGACATAACATTGAGCCTGGCTAATGTGAATTTGAAAGAGCTGACCGGGATATTGCCTTTCATGCCGCGTTTGGGAGGATTGTTGAGCGGCGATGTTCATGCACAATGGAAAGAAGACACGCTTTCGGCAGTAGCGCAAGTAGATTTGAAGGCTTTCCGTTATGAGGATTGCCCGTTGGGCAACCTGAGCACGGAAATAATATATTTGCCTGATGAAAACGGCAATCATTATGTACAGGCCAATGTTGGTTCGGAAGGAAAGGATGTGCTGGATATCGAAGGAAGTTATAAAGCGGAAGGAGATGGTTGGCTGGATGCAACTGCAAGTCTGACCGAATTCCCTATGCAGCTTATCAATGGTTTTCTGGCTTCAGACGGAACCGTTGCACTGGACGGGAGCATGAGTGGAGAAATAAACGCTGCCGGCCCAGTTTCAAAACTCGTCCTTGAAGGAGAGCTGATGCCCGACTCGGTTCATATACTTTCTCCCCTTTACAGTGTTAATCTGAGGGTGGAAAACAAGCCCATAAGCATTAAGAACAGCAAGTTGCATTTTGATAATATGTCCCTGTATTCGATTTCTGAAAATCCATTGATGGTAAATGGAAACATAGATTTTGCGCAGTTTGATGCTATACGTATGGACTTGGGACTGAAGGCGAATAACTTCGAGATAATCAATTCGCAACAAACTCGGCAAACGGTTGTATATGGAAACGTATTTACAAACATTGACGCGACCTTGAAGGGAACGACAAACCTTCTGGTATTGCGTGGCAATCTGAAGGTGCTCGACAAAACAAATATGACCTATGTGATGAAAGATTCGCCTCTGACTGTTGAGGATAGGTTGAGCGGGCTGGTCGAATTTGTGGATTTTACAGATACAACGCATGTAAAGAAAGAAGAAATCGTACCAATCAGTGGCGTTTTCGTTGCGATGAATGTCGAAGTGGGTGATGCCGTGAAGCTGCATGTTGCATTGAGCGAGGATGGAAGCAGCTATTTTAATTGTCGTGGCGGAGGAAATCTGACGATGCGCTATTTTCCGAGCGGTGAAATAACCTTGACGGGAAGGTTTACTATGAGTGAAGGAGAAATGAAGTATGCCTTGCCGTTTATACCTTTGAAAACATTTAATCTGGATGGCGGAAATAATTATATCGCCTTTACCGGAAATCCTACCAATCCGACGTTGAACATTACTGCAATCGAAAAAACGAGGGCTTCGGTGAGTGATGAAGGAACTTCGACGCGCATGGTGAATTTTAATGTAGGTGTTAGAATTACGCAGACGCTTGACAACATGGGACTGGGATTTTTAATAGAAGCTCCCGAGGATATGAATGTGCAAAGCGATTTGAGCTCCATGTCGAAAGAAGAAAAAGAGAAAGTGGCAGTGAGCTTGCTGGCAACAGGCATGTATCTGACTTCTTCCAACAAGGCGACATTTAAGGCGAATAACGCATTGAATGCATTTCTTCAGAGCGAAATACAACATTTGGTTGGAAATGCATTGAAAACAATAGATATCAGTGTAGGCATGGAAGGATCGACTTCGGCATCAGGTAATGCACAAACGGATTATTCATTTCAGTTTGCCAAACATTTTTGGAATGATCGTGTTACGTTCAGGATAGGGGGAAAGGTTACGGCAGGTTCTGAAATGGCATCAGAGAACCAAAGCTTCATTGACAATGTCTCACTTGAATATCGGTTGGGAAATGGCACATCACGAAGTTTACGCCTGTTTTATGACCATAATAATGTCGATCCTCTCGAAGGAACATATTCAACGGCCGGAGCCGGTCTCGTTCTGCGCAAGAAAACCAACACATTCGGTGAAATCTTTCTTTTCCGCAATCCTCGTCGCGATGAGAAAAAAGCAAAGAAGTCTAATCTACGCTGATTAAAATGAGAATGCAGATGAATATCAGGCAAAATGTTATAGGCGTTATTCTTTTGAGTGCTGCAATGCTCATGTCGTGTTCTACGACAGACAAGTTGCAAGACGGTGAAACCCTGTATACCGGCATAGGTAGTATTATGTATATGGACAAGGGCGAAAAGACGAAGAAGAATCAGGCCGACAGTGCCGGTGTGATTCGGGCCATTGCTGATGCTGCGGAACAGGTCGACCAGATAGTAAAAGGAGGCTTGGAACATACAGGCAACGTTGCAGATAACAAAAAAACAGAATTGTCAAAAGAAGAACGTGCAGTGGAAAAAGCGCGTCAGCGTGCCGATGCAGAAGCGTTGGAGACAGCTGCGACTGAAGTAAATGCGGTATTGGAATATGCACCAAACAATTCCCTTTTCGGGTCGTCATACCATCGCGCGCCTTTCCCTACAGGGTTATGGGCCTATAATGCATTTAGTGGAAAGCAAAGCGGGTTTTCAAAATGGATGTATAAAACTTTTGCAGGCAATCCGGTGCTGATATCTACGGTCAATCCGGCAACACGCATAAAAGTAGCTACGAACACGTTGCATAATTACGGCTACTTTCGCGGCAAGGTGGATTATGACATTCTGCATGATAAGGGCAACGAGAAGAAAGCAAAAATCAATTATTACATAACAACGGGCAAAGTATATCGGTTGGATTCCATAGCTTACAAGAACTTTCCGGAGAGAACGGACAGTTTGATACGTCGTAATATGAAAGAGACCTATTTGCATAAAGGGGATGCATTCAGTGTAGTTAATCTTTCAAATGAGCAGACCCGCCTTGAAAAATTGTTCCGTAATCAAGGGTACTACTATTATAAAGCTAATTTTGCCACCTATAAGGCCGACACTTTGATGAAGCCATATAAAGTGCAACTTGTTATGCAGCCCAAGAAGGCCTTGCCACCGTTTGTAAACAAGCCATGGTATATCAGACGCACGGTGATAAGCGTCTATAACAACGAAAATGATTCGTTGACGCAAACACGTAAGCATCGTTCATTGGCGTTTAATTTTAATGGGAAAAAGTCGCCGCTTCACCCCATAGTGTGGCTTCAGAACATAGCGCATCGTCCAGGTAGTCTTTATCGTCAGTCTGATGAGGAAAAAACACAAGAGATGCTGTCTTCATTGGGAATATTCAGCCAATTGAATATTAGTTATGTCCGGCAAGACACAACATCCCTTTGCGATAGTTTGGATTTGCACATAGACGCAGTCTTGGACAAACCTTATGCGTCTGACTTTGAAATGAATGTTACGGAAAAGAACAGTGAACGCATCGGGCCCGGGCTTTCGTGGAGCTTGCAGCGCAAGAATGCCTTTCGTGGAGCAGAGCTGGTTAATTTCAAGATTTATGGTTCTTATGAGTGGCGTACAACAGGCGAAACAAGTGCTAAAGATAAGTTCTTTAATTCTTACAATCTCGGAACGCAATTATCTTTCGATTTCCCACGTATCATATTTCCCGGAATCAGTCGGAGACAATTTCGATTTTCCACATCTACGTCATTTGTGCTTACGGCAGATTGGCTGAATCGTGCCGGATACTTTAATTTGTTCTCATCCGGTTTCAGTGTAAAATACGGCTGGAACAAAACCAAAACATCCAAACATGAGCTGACGCCTTTTTCCTTAACTTATGATAAGCTGATCAATTCAACGCAAGAGTTTGATTCAATAATGCAAGTTAATCCGGTGCTATATGTCAGCATGCGCAATCGTTTTGTTCCGTCTATGCAATATGTGTATACTTATGTGTCGGGTGAGAATCATCGTAATCCGCTGTGGTGGCAGGTTACCATAAAAGAAGCCGGTAATTTTACATCTGCTGTTTATGCTTTGGCGGGGAAAGAATTCGGAGAAAAGAATAAAAACCTTTTTGGCAATCCTTTTGCTCAGTATCTGAAAATATCGACGGAGTTGCATAATACATTTCGCATCCATCGCGAGTATAAGTTCGTTACGCGCCTTATGGCTGGTGCAATCTGGAGTTATGGCAATTCTACGGTAGCACCTTATAGCGACCAGTTTTTTGTGGGTGGGGCTAACAGTGTACGAGGCTTTACCATTCGTACCATTGGCCCCGGTTCATATTATGCTCCTCACTCTAAATATTCTTATATGGACCAGACGGGCGATATAAAATTAGAAGGGAACATCGAATTCCGTTTTCCGTTATTCGGAAGTCTCTATGGGGCTGCGTTCTTGGATGCCGGCAATGTCTGGCTGATGCGTGAGGATGAAATGCGTCCCGGAGGAAAATTCCGATTGTCAAATTTATTCGAAGAACTGGCATTAGGCACGGGAATGGGACTCCGTTATGATATGGATTTCCTGGTTTTGCGGCTTGATTTGGGCGTAGCACTTCATGATCCTGCAAATCGTCATAAAAGCGGTTATTATAATATTGGGAAGTTCAAGGATGGATTGGCTCTGCATTTTGCAATAGGCTATCCGTTCTGAAGCTAAAATAAGGCTTATGGCTTTAGTTTTCGGAAAAAAGCATTACCTTTGTCGTCTAAATTACGTAATTACATCATTGAATCAATGAAACAATACAAATTAGTAAACAACATCGTTGGGTGGTTTGTTTTTTTGGTTGCTGCATTTGTTTATTGTTCTACAATAGAACCGACAGCAAGTTTTTGGGATTGCCCGGAGTTTATTACAACGGCATATAAATTTGAAGTCGGACATCCGCCCGGTGCACCGTTTTTCATGATATTTGCCAATTTGTTTACGCAGTTTGTAAGCGATCCTTCGCAAGTGGCTAAGATGGTAAATGTCATGTCAGCTCTTCTCAGCGCAACATGTATATTGTTCTTGTTTTGGACGATTACTCATCTTGTTCGTAAACTTATTTGTCAGAACGGCATTGTAGCAACTCGTCCTCAGCTGATAACGGTCATAGGATCCGGTGTAGTAGGTGCTTTGGCTTATACTTTTAGCGATACATTCTGGTTCAGTGCAGTTGAAGGCGAAGTTTATGCTTTCTCTTCTATGTTTACTGCATTGGTGTTTTGGCTGATATTGAAATGGGAAGACAATGCCGAGAAGCCTCATAGCGACCGTTATTTGGTCTTGATTGCTTATTTGATGGGACTTTCCATCGGTGTTCATTTGTTGAATTTGCTTTGTATTCCGGCTATGGTATTGGTATATTATTATCATAAGGCCGGTGATAAGAGCAACTTGAAAGGCTCGCTGTTGGCTTTGCTGCTTAGTTTTGCAATCGTTGCAGCCATTCTTTATGGCGTGGTTCCCGGAATAGTGAAAGTTGCCGGGTGGTTTGAACTCCTTTTTGTGAACTTACTTGGCTTTTCTTTTAATACAGGTGCTATCATTTATATTGTAATTTTGATTGCCATTGTATTATGGGGCATTTATGAAAGTTATATGGCGAAAAGCAGGCTGCGCATGAATGTCTCTTTCATGGCTTCCATAGCAGCATTAGGTGTTCCTTTTTTTGGAACAGGGTTCACCTGTGTGGCCATGGGGGCTCTTATACTTGGAGTCTTGGGATTTTTGCTCTTCAAGTCAGGCAAGGTAAAAAAATATGCACAAATGCCGAGAGTATTCAATACGACATTGCTTTGCTGCCTGATGTTGATGATCGGCTACAGCTCGTATGCCGTTATCGTGATACGCTCCACAGCCAATCCTCCTATGGATCAGAATTCGCCTGAAGATGTCTTTACTCTTGCAGAATATTTGAACCGTGATCAATATGGTTCGACACCTTTGCTTTATGGGCCGGCTTATACATCACAGGTTAAAAACAAACGCGAGGGAGATTATCTGGTTCCCGTGCGCGAAAAAGGCGCTCCTATCTATCAGCGTAAAGAAAAGAAGAGTGCAGGCGAAGCCGACAAATATGAAAAGATAGGAAATAAGGGCAATTATATTTATGCTCAAAACATGGTGTTCCCACGTATTTGGGATGAAAATCATGCGCGTGATTACGAAAGCTGGTTGGGAGGAGTTGAAGGCCGCCTCGTTGATTATGACAGAGGTGACGGACAAGTTATACAAGTCAAGATGCCTACGCAATTGGATAATTTAAAGTTCTTCTTCTCATATCAGATGAATTTCATGTATTGGAGGTACTTCATGTGGAATTTCGCTGGGCGTCAAAACGACATACAAGGAATGGGTGAGGCCGAACATGGAAATTGGATTAGTGGAATCTCCTTCCTTGATAATTTGCGCTTAGGTGATCAAAGTAAGCTGCCTGATGAGCTCAAGACCAATAAGGGTTGCAACAAATTCTATTTCCTACCTCTTTTGTTGGGGTTGATAGGCTTATTCTGGCAGGTATATCGTGACAAAAATGGACTAAGACAGTTCTGGGTGGTATTTTTCTTGTTCTTTATGACAGGTATTGCCATTGTCTTGTATCTCAATCAGACACCTACGCAGCCGCGCGAACGTGACTATGCTTACGCCGGTTCTTTTTATGCTTTTGCCATCTGGATAGGGCTTGGTGTGGCTGCTATAACCGAATTCCTGCGCCGTTTCAAGACAAATGAGACTTTAAAGGCTGCTCTTGTTGCCGCTGCCTGTCTTTTGGTCCCAATTCAAATGGGAAGCCAAACATGGGACGACCATGACAGAAGCGGCCGTTATACCTGTCGGGATTTCGGTCAGAACTATCTATATTCAGTTCAGGAGAAAAACAATCCGATAATATTTACCAATGGGGATAACGATACTTACCCCCTTTGGTACAATCAAGAAACTGAAGGGGTAAGAACGGATGTGCGTGTCTGCAATTTGAGCTATCTTCAAACTGATTGGTACATTGATCAGTTGCGCAGACCGGCTTACGATGCACCTGCAGCACCTATCAAGTGGAATCGCTACGAATATATGACAGGCCAAAATGAGGCTATTGCGATACGTCCTGAAATGAAACGTCAGTTGCAGGAGCTTTATGTAAAAGAACCTGAGGAAGCCCGCAAGGCATTTGGCGATGATCCATTCGAGTTGAAAAACATCCTGAAACATTGGGTGCGTTCGGCAAACTCCGAATTCCATTTTATTCCTACAGACAGTATTGTCTTAAAGATCGATAAGGAAGCAGTAAAACGTTCGGGAATGGTTTTGAATGACAGTGTACCTGACTATTTGCATATTAATCTGCGTGGTCGTAATGCTTTATATAAGAAAGATCTGATGATGTTGGAGATGTTGGCTGAGTGCAACTGGGAACGTCCTCTTTATTTTGCTGTAACTGTAGGACGTGACAATTATCTTAGTTTGCAGGATAATTTCGTGCAAGAAGGTTTGGCATTCCGTATAACACCGTATAATGCCACTCGGACCGGGAATTATATAGATGCAGACAAAATGTACGACAATTTGATGAATAAGTTCAAGTTCGGCGGTATTAATAATCCGAATATCTATCTTGATGAAACGGTGTTTAGGATGTGTCTTACTCATCGAAGGATGTTTTCCATTTTGGCACAAACTCTTATTGCCCGCGGAGACAAAGAGCGCGCTCTTAAGGTACTTCAAAAGGTGGATAAAGAGATTCCTGGCACAACCGTCACTTATGCAGATAACCTTGGTGGCACAACCGAGCTTGCAAACTCCTGGATTGCTTGCGGAAAAGCGGCTAAGGCGCAGGAATTGGCCGGCATTCTTGCCCGTTCGGCAAGCCAGTATCTGAATTGGTATATCAATTATTCGCCCATAGGCATCAACTATAACGGCCAGGAGTGCGCCATGCATATAAGCGATTTGATAGAAGCTGCCCGTATTCTTGAAAAGACCAAGGCGAAGAATGCGCGTCAGGTAATGGAAACAGCGGCCAATTACTATTCGCAATTGCAGGCACGAGGCATTAATATCAGCCCGAACTGATATAACGAGTAAATATGATAATAGAACAGCCCTCTTTATGGTTGCGTTGGATATATCCGGACGCTTTGTGGCGTATGTCACCCCATGAGAGGGCTGTTTATCTTACTTTTGATGATGGCCCTATTCCGGAGGTGACACCAAAAGTCCTTGAAATATTGCGTAGTTATAACATTAAGGCTACGTTTTTTATGGTAGGTGATAATGTTCGTAAGTATCCCGAAGTATATCAGCAGGTCAAGGATGAAGGCCACCGCATAGGCAATCATACATACAATCACATCGGCGGGTTCCGACATGGTATAAGGAGTTATCTCAACAATGTGGAAAAGGCCGATAAATTATTGCATACCGATCTTGTAAGACCACCGCATGGATGGTTGAAATGGGAGCAATACTTTTTCCTTCGCAAACATTATCAACTGGTAATGTGGGACCTTGTGACGCGTGATTACAGCCGCCGCATCAATGCTTACAGGGTTTTATGGAATGTCAGGCATTATGCACGTCCCGGCTCGATAATTACTTTCCACGATTCCTTAAAGAGTAAAGAAAAACTGTATTATGCCCTGCCACGAAGCATAGAGTGGCTTCGTTCGCAAGGCTACGCGTTCAAGACTTTCCCCAGAATGAGATAGCCTCTGTTAGAGAATTTGCGCGGATTAATTGTCTAAGCGGAAAACAATCCGTTGTATACCATTATTCCAACGCGTGCTACTGATGCGAAAATGCCCGATTTCGCTTGTGCTTTTTACGTGCTGCCCTACGCAAAGGCACTCATCATAATCGCCCACATGAACGATGCGTACATTTTCAGAGGAGTTTTCAGGCAAACGTGTGAGGTCGAAACGTCCGGCTACATCGGTTTTGCTCACTGTTTCTGTCCAGACATTCAAATCTGCCTGTATAATATCATTGACGCGTTTCTCAATGTCGTGTATGTCCTGTTCCGTTAATGCTTCCGCCAGATGGTAATCCAATTTTGATTTGGTTCTTTCTATGTGGCTTGAAAATGCCCTGCCGCAGCCATAGATCTTATTCATTGTTCCGTTCAGAATGTGTTCGGCTGTGTGCATAGGTGGGTATTCGGCTTTATTGTGTGGGTTGAATATTGGAGCTTCTTCCATGTCCTTTTGTTTTTTTCAGTTCTATGGATAGTTGTTTTGCGGTCATGCCCGGTGGCGTTAAGATAAGGTCCGGTGCTATTTCTGCTAAGGGTATAGCAACGAACAGCCTCTGGCAAAGCCGTGGGTGTGGAATTGTGAGTCGTGGCGATTCAATCTTGATATTTTCATATATCAAGATGTCAATGTCTATCGTGCGGTCTTCATACCTTCCCTCATGGCTTTTATGGGTGCGCCCCATTGAGAATTCAATCTTTTCTGTCACCTCAAGCAAATCATAAGGTTGCAGATTTGTGTCGAAGCATGCTACACCATTCAGGAAATTATGCTTTGAAATAAAGCCCCAGGGCTTTGTTTCAATGAAAGAAGAGCACTTGAGCAATATTCCGACTTGCTGCTCAAGTGCTCTTAGTGCTTCGCGTAGGTGGTCAACACGAGGCTCTATATTTGTTCCTAATCCTAAGTACGCAATGCTCATTAGTCCACAATAAGCATGACATCACCGAATGGCCCGAATTTGTAGTCCTCTTTTAGTGCCACTTTATATGCGTTCATTGTATAGTCAAAGTTCCCGAATGCAGCCGTAAGCATGAGCAAGGTGCTTTCAGGCAGTTGGAAGTTGGAGAACATGGCATCGGCAACTTGGAATTTGTAAGGAGGGAAAATGAATTTGTTGGTCCACCCTTCAAAGGGATTGATGTGTCCGAGCGTATCAGCAGCTGTTTCAATGGCACGTTGTACGGTGGTTCCGACAGCAACTATCTTGTGCCCTGCGTCCTTAGCATTATTTACAATGTCGCAGTTTTCGCGTGTGATAAACATTTCTTCCGAGTCCATCTTATGCTTGGTCAGATCTTCCACATCGGTATTTCGGAAATTGCTCAGGCCGCAGTGAAGGGCGATAAATGCGCTTGCGATATCATAGATTTCCATACGTTTCATCATTTCTCGGCTGAAATGAAGTCCCGTTGCAGGAGCTGTCACTGCGCCTTCGTTTTTGGCAAAGATGCACTGGAATCTTTCTAAGTCTTCTTTTTCCACGGGACGTTTGATGAAACGCGGTATGGGAGCTTCGCCCAGGGCATAAAGCTGCTTCTTGAACTCATCGTGGTCTCCGTCATATAGGAAGCGAAGGGTTCGGCCGCGGCTTGTCGTGTTATCGATGACTTCGGCCACAATCGAATCGTCCTCTCCGAAGTACAGCTTGTTGCCTATTCGGATTTTGCGGGCCGGGTCAACCAGTACGTCCCACAAGCGCAAATCCGGATTTAGTTCGCGGCTTAGGAATACTTCGATTCGTGCGCCTGTCTTTTCCTTGTTACCATACAGACGGGCGGGTAATACTTTTGTATCATTAAATATGAAAACGTCGCCGGCATTGAAGTATTCCAGGAAGTCCTTGAACATTTTGTGCTCTATATCCCCGGTTTTCCGATGAAGCACCATCATTCTTCCCTCGTCTCTGTGAGGTGCTGGATAAAGCGCTATCTTTTCTTCCGGCAGTTTGAATTTGAATTGCGATAGTTTCATTTATGAAGTGTTTGTATATGCGTTGTTGTAATGTCATTTGTCATCATCCGATCCAGCCACCCGGGAAATTCTTCGAGCGTATGGCAATCGGCGATACGGATGTCTCCGATGCGTGTACGTTTCAGCCCGGTCAGGTAGGCACCGCTGTGCAGGGCTTCTCCGATATCCCGTGCCAATGCGCGTATATAGGTTCCTTTGCTGCACACTACACGTATCTGCATTTCCGGTTTGTCGTAGCTGAGCAATTCTATTTCTTCTATGACAAGAGTCTTGGGCTTCAGTTTTACCTCTTTCCCTTTTCTGATAAGCTTGTAGGCATGTTCTCCGTTGACTTTGCAGGCCGAATATTCGGGTGGAACCTGCTCTATGACACCTATGAATTGCCGAAGAGTCTGTTCTACAAGTTCTCTGCTTATATGCTCGGTGGGAAATGTCGCATTTTCGGGATGCTCTCGGTCGTAGCTTGCTGTTGTTGCACCCAATTTCAGCGTTGCGATATATTCTTTGGTGTGTTGTTGATATTCTTCAACTCTTTTCGTGGCTTTGCCGGTCAGCAGAATGATAACACCGGTGGCATAAGGGTCTAGTGTGCCGGCATGGCCGATTTTGACTTTTGTTCCCAATCGTTCCGACAGAATGTTGCGTACTTTAGCTACAATTCCGAATGAAGTCCATTCAAACGGCTTGTAAAAAGGAATGACTTCGCCTTGTATAAAATCCATGTAATCAGCTCAGGAAAGAATAGATTAATGTCGCAGTGCCGGCAAGAACGCAATAGGCGGCAAAGTAGATCAGCTTTCCTTTTTTTACGATATTGATCATCCATTTGCAGGCTAAGCATCCGGAGATGAATGCCGCAAGAAAACCGATGGTTAAGGATGTGCCTGAGATGTTTCCCATAACGGCTTCTGTTCCGTTCTTGGCCATTTTTATCGTGTCTAAGAGTGCTTCGCCCAGGATGGGAGGTATTACCATCAGAAACGAGAATTGGGCCATTTTTTCCTTGCTGTTACCCAACAGGAGACCCGTGGCTATGGTTGTGCCCGAGCGTGAAAGTCCCGGCAACACTGCCAAGGCCTGCGAAAGGCCGATGACGAAAGCGTCTCTTTTTCCGATTCTCTTTTTTTGACGCGGCCGGGCATAATAGGAAAACGTCAGAAGGCATGCCGTTACCAATAGCATGGTTCCTACGATGGTGAGTCCTGAACCAAAGATGGCTTCCACCTTGTCTTTGAAGAAGACGCCTACGATGCCTATCGGTATCATCGATATGATGATGTTGATGAAATAGCGCGTTTCTTCGTTCATGCGCCCTTTGAAGAGGCCACTGAATATCCATGCGATTTCTTTCCAGAGTATAACAAGCGTACTGAATACGGTGGCAACATGGACTGCGATTGTAAATGCGAGGTTTTCTTCGCCCTCTATTCCGAAAATTTCAGCTCCTATGGCAAGATGCCCGCTGCTGCTTACCGGAAGATACTCGGTTAGTCCTTGTATAAGCCCTAATATTAATGCCTCGAATGAATTCATACCGTGGGGCTATTTGTCGTCGTTTTTCTTAGGGCAGTACATGATGGCAAAGATCATCGACAGGAAGCCTGCCAGACAAACGAGGGGGGCAACCTTGATTCGTCTTGCGCTGAATATGTCCGGGTTGTAGGCTTGTTCCGTGGAACCGCTTCCCGACATGAGTATAAATCCTAAAATGACAACAATCATTCCGCATGCCAGCAGAATGAAGTTGATTTTACCGAAAGCGAAATCTTTTCTATCCATGTTTTATTGATAAAATATATCTGATTAATAACGGTTTAGTCGGTCGTAGCTCAAGTTGAGGTTATGGTTGACCGAAAAGTAGGCACATAGCAGCGTGAGCGACATTCCACAGATGAAGACCACCGCCAATGTTGCGGTCAGGACATCCCATGTAACCAGTTCTGTCATTTGTGGCTCGTAGCTTTCCATCGCATAGATGCCTCCCAGCAATACGGCGGCTGCCATGAGGGCCGATATAAAGCCTATCCAGAACGCCTGGCTGATAAAGGGACGCCTGATAAAGCTCCAATTGGCTCCTACAAGGGTCATGGTGAATATCAGGAAGCGGCGGGAGTGGACACTCAGACGAATGGTGTTGTTGATGAGGGCGAATGATACAAATGCCAGCAGAAATGCCAATATCAGCATGATGGTACTGGCCTTGCGTATGTTGTCGTTCAAGCTGTCCATCAGACTTTCAGGATATGATACTTCCAATACTGCCGGGTCTTGCTTGAGCGCGGGTATCACCTTGTTCAGGCTGTCACGGTTGGCATAGTCGGCTTTGAGATGTACTTCAAATGAGGCGGGCATCGGATTTTCATTGATGAATTCGGACGGATTCGTACCCAAGGCCTGTGACTGTATTTCCGAAGCACGTTCTTTCGAGATATAGCTGACGTGCCTTGTGCAAGGCATCTGTTTCAATCTTGTTTGCAGCTTGTAGGCTTGTGCCTGTGTCATGTCATCGTCAAGAAGTATTGATATAGCGAAGTTCTCCTTGATGCTGTCCGAAAAGTTTCTTGCTGTAGTAACGAAAAAGACAATCATACCCAACAAAACGAGCACCAGTGTAGTGCTGATGCACGAAGTGACTGCGTTTACATTGCCTCTGATTTCTTTCTTCCTTTTTTTTGCCATTGAATCCGCTGCTGTTAAAGCATTCGGCTGTATTAAGCCGAATTTCCTGCAAAATTAGGAAAATCCGCCGACATGTCAAGCCTTTTTCTTCCTTTTCCTCATTAATAAGGTGTTTAGCTGCAAAATACCGGATAGTGGCTTCTCGTATAGATCTTGAGGCATTGCCAAATACTATGTGAGAGCCTCATGTATAGTATATGAGAAGTTCTCAGATACTATATGGCAAGCCCGTATATTTAAAGTTGCGAGCTACGGGGTTTGACATGGTGTGTTGTAGGATTGTATGTTGTCTTTTCCTGGTTTTAATAGACGGTTTTTATATTGATGAACTGATTCAATAGACACTCTTTGTGATTGTATCCTGAAAAGGTTGTCACATCCGTAAAATGGCTACTGAAAAGATAGACAGGTTGCTTTTAATGGACAAAAAAACGCAGGCCGTTTGCCGACCTGCGCCTTAATTGAGGAAATTATTAACTGTTTGTCTTGTGATTACTTCACGGCCACCTTCTTTTTACCTACGATGTAGATGCCTTTCTTCAGGTCCTTCAAGGCATCGGCAGCCTTGATGTTGCGCTTCAACAGCTTGCCATCGATGGTATAGACATTGACAAGCACGTCATTGCTGCCGGCAACTTGCTTGATGCCCAGTGCACCTTCGGTGGTCAGTATCAGGTCGTATTCGCCCTCTTGAGCTTCAATGAGCGACGGTACGATGTAGCCCGACTGTGAGCCGATGCTTGCAGACTTGTCTTCGGCCAGCACTTTCAGCACGGCATTCTCTATGAATCCGTAGCC